>JBPCLN010000341.1:0-3120 GCA_051003235.1 Chloroflexota bacterium
GTCAAGCCGCCGCCCGTCGCGCTCTACCGTCAACGTCGATGCAGCTTCCGCGCCGTAAAAGCGGTAGTCGATAATGTCATGCATGCGGTGGCCGTCAATGGCAAACAGATGATCGTCGACGCTCACGCCGGCCCGCTCCGCCGGGCTGCCGGCACGTACCGCGGCGACGCGCCCCCCCTGCGGTCGGCGCGCCACAGTCGGGGCGGACGGACCGGCTGGCCTCTGGGGCAGAGCAAGAGCAGACACGGTTATAGCAATACCTCACGAGCACACAAGCATGACCGCGGTAGAGCGGCGCCATTCAGGATACCAGCGTTACCCGTCGGCGCGCCGCCCATCCTGCCTGCGCCTTGCCGAGCCACGGTGCTTATTGCTGGGCATCATCCTTCGCTGCGTACCGGTCCCCATCTCTTTCGGTGGTACTTAACGGGTGAATATTGACCCGCGCACCAGGTCCGCGTCGTCGGACACCAGGAAGGCGAGGACGCGGGCCACTCCTCGTGGGTCAACCAGCTTCGCCGTCGCCAGGGCCTCTTCCACCGATTGCCCGGTTGCGCGCGCCAGATCGGCGACGTTCCGGCGCTTCAGCGGCGTATTGACGCTGCCGGGACAGAGGTCGTGAACGCGGATGCCGGCAGGGTGCAGTTGTTCCTGCAACACCAACGTTAGGCCATGCGCGCCGCCTTTGCTGGCGCCATAGGCCACCGATGAACTGCCGCCGGTGACGCCGGCGCCGGAGGCGATGAGCACGATCACACCGCGACCGGCGCGGCGCATCAGCGGGACGACGACCCTGGCCATATGGAAGGCGCCAATTAAATTCACGTCGATCACCCGCCGAAAGGTCGCCGGGTCAAGCTCGTCCACCGGCACAAAGGCCCCTTGCAAAATACCCGCGGCGTGGATCAGGGCATCAATCCGTCCCCAGCGCCGTTCGGTCGCCGCCACCAGTGCCAGGCAACCGGCGGCGTCCGTCACGTCGGTCGGTACGACGAGCGGGGGGTTATTCGCGCCCGGCAACGTCGAGAGGGCGGCGAGATCGGGGGCGGACGGCAAATCAGCGAGTACCAAGGCCGCGCCCTCTTCCCCGCAGACCTGGGCCGCCGCCAGTCCGATGCCGCTCGCGGCGCCGGTGATCAGCACTACCTTATCCTGCAAACGCCGCCCGAGTTCTTTCATGACGCCGTCACCGTCGGCGCCTGCCAGCGCAAGCCGGCCTGCGCGACGACCTGATCCAGGTGCTGTTTAGCGGACGAGATCTGTTCATCCGGCAGATGCTCGATCAACATGAAGCCGTCGGGACAACATTGCTCGAAGCGCCGGACATACGCCTCGTGATCGAGTAGTCCCGTGCCAAGCTGACACTCCCGCATGCGCACCGGAAGGGCGTTGTCATACGTGATGTCTTTGGCGTGGCTGCAGACCGTGTAGCGGCCACAGCAGTCGAAGAGACGGTCAATCAGCGACGTGGTGTCATATAGCTCATCCAGCGAGCGCACGAAATTCACTGGGTCGGCGTTGAAGCGCACCGCCGGGGAATCAACCGCCTCGATCACATCGCGCACCCGTTCGGGCGTATCCAGGGGACTGGTCGACGCCCCTTCCAGCGCCAGGGGGATGCCCACGTCTTCCGCGGCCGGCGCCACCTGACGCAGGGCATCAACGAGACGCAGCAGCGTCCGCAAGCTGGTGTTGCCCGGATAGGGAGTCCAGGGTCCGGCCGGGTTGAGGCTGCCGGGACGAACGTAGACGGTGGCGGCCTGCAGCCAGGCGGCGCAGCGGCACGCCGCCTGTAGTTCGTGGATGCCCAGGGCGCGCAGGTCGTTGTCCGGCTGGACGAGCATCTCGTAGCTTGGGTTGACCTGGGCAACAGCGATGCCGCCATCGTGCAGGATGGCGCCGGCACGCTCACACTCGTCGCGCCGCGCTTCGAGCGGCCTGGGGATGGTCACGGTGACGCCGCTGAAGCCCAGAGAGCGCAGCCGGGTCGCGGTTGCCGCGGTAATCTGCCGCACGGTCGGCGGCATCAGCCCGACAACGCCCGATCGCAAGGCCAGCCTCCCTCTCGGTAGGGTAGCATACCGACGCCGCCCCGAATTAATGCTCCTGGGAAGCCGCATCACAAACGTGGGGACGCCCGCCTCCTCTGTTTCCGAAGGCGCCGAAGGACCTTCGTGGCGGCGGCGAGCACGGCGTCAAAGTGCCCAACCGCCTCAATTCAGACGTCCGCTGCCACATTGGATAGGGCACGTAGCTCTGGATCCTGGGCGCTGTTCACGATCTGGATCCCGTCGAGCTCCGAAGCAACCTGCAGGTGGTCGGCATTGATATCGACAACCCAGACTGCTTCAGCGCCACGTTCTCGTAACACCTGCGCCACGAGGAGTCCGATGGTACTCGAACTGAAGACGACGCACTTTTGCCCGGTAACGCCGGCCAAGCCAACGCCATGCACCGCCACAGCCGTCGGTTCGGCCAGGCTAGCCTCGGCAAAACTGAGCGAAGGCGGCATTGGAAACAGGTTCTGCTGGGGAACTGCCAGGTACTCCGCGAATCCACCTGGGCGCCCATAGCCGATGACACTCGCCCGCCGGCATGCCGTGAAGTTCCCGCCGCGACAGGCGTCGCATTGGCCACAGCTGACCGCCGGTTCGAGAACAACCGCCATACCAGGGCTGTACGAATCGGCATCGCCGCTGACCGCCTCAATGACGCCGGAAATTTCATGCCCGGCCACTCTGCTGTTCACTCGCGGTTGCGATAGCTCCCACTTGTCGCTGCCGCATATTCCGGCGGCCTCAACGCGAAGCATTACCTCTCCCGAATTCAGGCTCGGCATCGCCATATCACGCAGCTCGAACTTTCCCGCGCCTAAACAAAATGCTGCTTTCATGTCTCTTCTTCCTTTGGTCTAACCTGGGTTATTCACGGTCCCGCCCGCGACTGCGGTGGTCGGGGGAGCAAGGCCGCGACTGCTGGCCCAGTCTATTTTTCGGCTCTGGTGCAGGAAGTGGGGAGGCTGGAGCAGGGCGTCAGCCTGAGCGACAATGGTGGTGACTGGGAGACACTGCTATGGGTGGGACACCACGGTCGGTCCTGAGTATCGCGCGCATCCGTCTG
>JBPCLN010000342.1:0-11455 GCA_051003235.1 Chloroflexota bacterium
TACTTTTCCGTGGGAAAGCCCTTGGCGATCCAGCCGTTGGTGCCACCCTCGATGTTGTAGACGTCCGTCGCGCCGGAGGCGGCGGCCATTTCCGACGCCACCGCCGAGCGCTGGCCCATAGCGCAGATGAATAATACCGGTCCGCTGGCCGGCAAGTGCTGGCGGGGGGACCGCAAAAAGGTGTTTAACGGCACCAGCTTCGCTCCAGGTACGTGCCCAGTCTGGAATTCATTCGGTTCCCGCACGTCGATCACGGGGATGCCGGAGTCCGCCAGTTTCCTGGCCTCGTCCACATTGATCCGCTTGAACGGTTCCTGCGTTTCGACACTCATGCAAATTCTCTCTCTAAATCAGTTCTAACTCAACTTCTTCAGCGCGATCCGGGAACAACCGGAAGGCGTTGAGGACCGGCTGGTCCGGGTGTTCCAGCGAACAGATGATATAGATCACGTCCGGCCACAGTGGGCGGCCCTCCTCGTCGTGGGCGTTGCCACGATCGGTTGCTGACGGGTACGCGCGCGTGTGAGGGTGAGAATGGTAGATGACGAGCAGTTCCAGACCCGTCTCGTCTAGGCGGCGCATCAACTGGAATAGGCCCTGGGGATCCATCTCGTAGCGGACGCGGGGCTGCTCGGCCATGTTCTTGATCCGCATGCTGTCCGTCACGGCGCCGTCCTTACCCAGCAGCACGCCGCAGATTTCCGCTTCTTCCGGGGTCGCCCGGCCCTCGCGGGCATGGGCGATCATCTCGTCGGCAAAGCGGCGCTCTAGCCGCATCAGACTGCCGCTCCCACTGCGACTTCGGCGTGGGGCGAGCCGCAGAACTCGACATAATCGATAGGCTCGAAGATGGTCGGGTGGTCGCCGCAGACCGGGCAGCCGGGGTCGCGCGGGGTGCGCATCATCCGGAAGTCCATCGTCAGCGCGTCGACGACCAGCAGCTTGCCGGCCAGTGACTCCCCAATGCCGAGGATCAACTTCGTGGTCTCGATGGCCTGGATAGAGCCGATGACGCCGGTCATCATGCCGAGCACGCCGGCCTCCGAGCAACTCGGCACTTCACCGGGCGGCGGCGGGGTCGGGAAGAGGCAGCGGTAGCAGCCCTTACCGGGCACGAAGACGGTCGCCTGACCGTCAAAGCGCAGGATGCTGCCGTCCACCAGCGGCTTGCCCGCCCAGTAGGCCACGTCGCTCAGCAAGTAACGCGTGGCAAAGTTATCGCAGCCGTTGACGACGATGTCGTACTGGTCGACGATCTCGCGGGCATTACTGGAGTCCATCACCACCTGATGGGTGACAACGTTGACGAAGGGGTTGATGTCGTACAGGCCGTCCTTGGCCGATTCTACCTTCGGTCGCCCGACGTCGTGCGTGTGATGGAGAATCTGGCGCTGCAAGTTGGAGACGTCGACGTCGTCGAAGTCGACGAGGCCAATCGTGCCGATCCCTGCTGCTGCCAGGTAGAGGGCGGACGGGCTGCCCAGGCCGCCAGCGCCGATGACGAGCACCTTCGCCTGCTTCAGCTTGCGCTGCCCGCGGCTGCCGACTTCCGGCATCAGGAGGTGACGGCTGTACCGCACCACCTCTTCTTCCGAGAAGCCGCTGCCGCCGGCCATCGCCGGCATGATGCCGACTTCGCTCCCGTCGCTGAGTGCCGCGTCCATGCCGCCGGCGGCGCGGACGTCCTCACCGTTGATATAGACGTTGACGAAACGGCGAATGGAGCCGTCGGGATTGCGCAGGCGCTGGCCGAAGCCGGGGTACTGCCGCTCCAGGTCTTCGATGACCTGGCGCAACGTGTCCCCCTGCGCCTCCACCCGCGCCTGATTATCGGTCAACGAGCGCAAGGCGCTCGGGACCAGCACTGCTACTGCCATGATTGTGTTTCCTTTTCTGCAGGACCGGGGCTAAATCGACCAGTCACTGTCGTATCTCCATAAACTGGTGGTCAAGTATTTGTCGCCTCCGTCCGGGAAGACCACCACGATAACGCCGGTGTCAAGTGTTTCCGCCAGGCGCAAAGCGCCGAGCATTGCCGCCCCCGAGGATTGGCCGGCGAAGATGCCTTCTTCGCGGGCGATGCGTCGCGTCATGTCGAAGGCCTCCTCGGTGTTGACGAGCAACTTCTGGTCCAGCAGGCGCTCGTCGTAGATGGCGGGCACGATCGCGCTCTCCATGTGCTTTAGGCCCTCGATGCCGTGCAGCGCGTCGTCCGGCTGGACACCGACGATCTGCACCTGGGGGCTGCGTTCGCGCAGGTAGCGGCCTGTCCCCATGATCGTGCCGCTGGTGCCCAGGCCGGCGACGAAGTGCGTCACCTGGCCCAGCGTCTGCCGCCAGATCTCCGGTCCGCTGGTCTGGTAGTGGGCCAGCCAGTTGGACGGGTTGGAGTATTGATCGGCGTAGTAGTAACGCTCGCCCTGCTCGGCGACGATCCGCCGCACCTGGCGAATGGCGCCGTCAGAGCCTTCGTAGGGGTCGGAGTAGGTGATTTTCGCTCCGTAACCGGCGGCGATGAGCTTGCGTTCTTCGCTGACGCTGGCGGGCATGACCAACTCGACCGGGAAGCCGCGCGCCGCGCCGACCATGGCGTAGGCGATGCCGGTGTTGCCGGAGGAGGAATCGATCAGGGTCTTTCCCGCCGCCAGGTCGCCCCGCCGCTCGGCATCCAGCACGATCTGCAAGGCGGCGCGATCCTTCACAGAGCCACCCGGGTTGAACCACTCCGCCTTGATCAGCACATGTACCCGTGGGTTGCTCGGCACCACCCGCTTCGGCGCGATAAGCGGGGTGTTGCCGACGCGATCCAGGATGTACTGCCCAAAGGCGGGGGCAGCAATGGTCGGCGCTGCAAGCCGCGGCGAAGCGATCACTGCTACTGCCTCCCGACGTTGTCTAACTGACTCTCTATTGTAAAGCGAGAAAGGCAACTTCGTCAACTACCCCCCAGGGGTATTGGGGCAGCCTACCAACAGGACCTGGTTGACCTCAGCCGGCGAGCTGCTCGAATTTTGCTACGTTGCGGCGGATGATGTCCAGACTCGACCGCCAGAAGTCAGCCGAGCGGATGTCGATATCGAAGCGGCGGGCCAGGCCGGCGGCGTTGTCCAGGCCGGTGGACGATAGCAGTTCGTCGTAGCCGGCCCGAAACGAATCGGGGTCTTCCTGGTAGATGGCGTAGAGTCCCAGACCGAAGAGCAGCCCGAAGGTGTAGGGCCAGTTGTAATAGGAACGGCCGGTACTGTAGTAATGCCCTTTGACCGCCCACATGTACGGATGGAGCGTGGTTGGATCCAGGCCGTCGCCATAGGTGGCGCGTTGACTATCCAGCATCAGCGCGTTGAGTTCGTCCACGGAAAGTTCGCGCTGGCGGCGGCGGTCGAACAGCCCTTGCTCGAATAAGAAGCGGCTGTGAATGTCGACCACCACCTGGCAGGCGCCCTGCAGATCGTCCTCAAGGATGCTCAGTTGCTCCGCCGGCGAGGCGACGGCCAGGGCGGCGTTGGTGACGATCGTCTCGCAGAAAATACTCGCCGTCTCGGCCAAGGCCATCGGCGTGTGCCGTTGCAACGGCGTTCGCTTGGCCAGATTGAGATTGTGGTAGGCGTGCCCTAATTCGTGCGCCATGGTTTGCATACTGCCAAACGCCGGCTTAAAGTTCATCATCACCCGCGACTCATCGGCGCGCACGCTCATGCAGAAGGCGCCGTCGCGCTTGCCGTCGCGCGGTTCGGCATCGATCCAGTGTTCCCGCACCGCCCGTGCCGCTAGATCGGCCAGACGGGGGGAGTAGGTGCGGAACTGTTCAACCAGGAACGCTGCGGCCTCACCGAACTGCCAGGGAGGGCTGGCGGCCTCTTCAGCGACGGGCGCCATCAGATCCCACCAGGGCAGTGTCTCCTTACCCAGGAGGCGGGCTTTGGTGCGCATGTAACGGCGGAAGTCGGGAAATGCTTCCACGCAGGCCGTTTGCATCGCCGCCAGGGCATCGCGGTCCATGTTGTTGGCAAAGAGGGCGGCGTCCAGCGGACCCTTCCAGGCCCGGCGGGTGCAAAGGGTATTGACCTCCCCTTTGATGCCGTTGATTGCCGCCGCCAGGGGTAGCGCCACCGTCTCCCAACCGGCAAGCTCGGCGCGGTAGGCGGCGGCGCGCACGGCGGCGTCAGGATCAAGCGCCAGCCCGCGCACCGCGCTCATGGGCAGGGTTCTGGCTTCTCCGTCCGGCATCGGCACCGTCACGGTAAGACGAGAGGTGATGTTGCCGTGTAACTTGGCCCAGGCGGTGCCCGCCGAGAGGTTGAGGTGGGCTGCCAGATTCTCTTCCAGCTCGCCCATCTGGTGTTGCGCCGCTTCTGCCGCCTTGCGGAGGGCGAAGGCATGGGCCTGCGCCGGCGCGGAACGGGCGACGAGCATATCGACGTCCAACGAGCCGATCCAGGCGTCGTAGCGGGTGTCCAGTTGTTGGAACTCCACCAGTTGACCCTGCAACTCCGACAATTTGGCCTGTGCCAGGTCGTTGCGGGAATCGGTGGCGACATAGGAGGAGAGATAGGCGGAGACGGTGCGCACCTGATCGGACAAGAAGTTCATGTGCGCCGTCACGGTCTCGAAGCCGGCCACCGTCGCCGGGTCGATGAGATCGGATTCGCGTCTACGGATCCCATATTGATTACAGAGCCGGCGCATTTCCGCGATGCCGGTGGCGACAGCGGCGAGCGCTTCGCCAAACTCAGCCGACTCTAGGCTGGGGAAGATCGGCGTCATATCCCAATGTGGCAGGGGCCGCGTTTCCACACGGTCCGCCGGTACGGTCGCCGTCACGCCGGTTCTCCTTTGGTCTCCAGCGGCAGCCAGAGCGACATGGTCGTTCCCTGCCCTTCACCGGGGCTCTCCGCCCAGATGCGCCCGCCGTGGGCTTCCGCAATGGTACGACAAATATAGAGGCCAAGCCCCAGGCCGGGCAGGACTAGTCGCTCGGCATTGGACCCCCGGTCAAACGGCTCGAACACCGCCGCCGCGGCATCCGCCGGTAAACCGATGCCCTGATCGCGTACTTTCAAGAACAGGCCGCTATCCTGCGCGGCCAGGGAGACATGGATGTCACCGCCTTCCGGTGAATACTTGATAGCGTTCTCCAGCAGGTTCGTGATCACCTGCTCAATCTGATTCAGGTCGGCCAGGATCGGCAGAGGAGATGGCGGTGCTTCGACGGTGAGGAGGTGCTTCCCCTCATCCTCAATCTCAAAGCGCTCCACGATGTCCTGCAGGCGTGCCGCCAGATCGAACGTTTGCAACTGTATCGTCGCTTTGCTATTGCGCAGGCGCGAGACGTCTAACAGTTCCATGGTCAGTTTGGTGAGTTTTTGCGTCGCCGCGAGCAGGCGGTCGACATAGCGTTCGGCCCGCTCGCGGTCTAAGCCCCCTTGACGGACGGCTTGCTTCAGCAACTGGGCGAAGCCGCTGATATTGGTCACCGGCGTCCGCAGTTCGTGGGACGCGACGGCGATGAAACGCTCCCGCGCCGCAACAGCGTCCTGGGCTGCCTGATAGAGTTGGGCGTTATCGATCGCCACCGCGCAACGCTCCGCCAGCGCCTCCGCCAGCGCCAGGTCGGCGCCGCCGTAACGTCGGCGCGACTCGCTGGCCACGAACGACATGACGCCAATCGTGTGACCGCGGGCGACCAGTGGGACATACATAAGGGAGTGCACTCCAAGGCGGCCGATCAGCCGGCGATATTCCGGATCGGCGACTGACCGCGCCAGGTCCTCAGGGCGGACTACCGGAATCACCCGCGCCTGACCGGAGCGCAGGGCCAGTGCCGGCCCCGAAGTCCCGGTCGCGTCGAGGGGGAAGAGATCGACCAGTTGTCCCACCAACGGTTCCTTCGTCGGATCGACGTGCGCCACTGCTAGGCGGCGAATGCCCCCCTCCACCTCCTTAATGTTCACCGAACACCAGTCGGCCAGCACGGGCACGGCCAGGCGGGCGACCTGTTGGAGGGTGTCGTGGTAGTCGAGTGACTTTGCCAGAGCGGCGCTCACCTCCGCCAGAAAGCTCAACCGCTCCTGCGCCGATTCGGCGACAGCGCGCGCTGCTTGTTCCCGAACCAGCAGGGCATGGGCGTGCTCCGCCTGTTGGCGTTCTCCTTCCGCCTGCATGAACCAGATACTTTCCCGTCGAGAGCGCGCAATGATATCGGCGATGCGGCTCGCCAGACGCCGTGCGATCCGCTTCTGGCGTTCATCGAAGGGAGCGAGGTAGTCACGGTTCAGGAAGATCACGCCGAGCGGTAGCGAACCGTCGGAGGGATGGAGTGAAACGGCAAGGTAGGCGCGCACACCAATTTGGCGCGCCCGTTGATTTACTATAGGATCGTGCGCGGCGTCGCGCTCCAGCGGCTCCCGACTGGCAAGCGCTTCCGCCCACAGCGGTGGGTTCGGCAAGGGATGTGGCTGACGGTCATAGTCGGCGCCCTCCCCCATGCGGGTGGCGCGATGGCGAACGTAGCCACCCGCCGGTTGGGTCGGATCATCTAACAGCAGCAGTGTGGCCCAGGTGAGGTCCAGCATCTCGACGACGCAGAGCACGGCGTCTTCCGCCGCCATATCCACGAGGCTGCGTTGTGTCACGGCCATTGTCGGTCGGGCCCGTCCTGCGTTCACTCTTTGGCCCTCGTCCTGAATGGTCGGACGACTTCTTCTCACCATCACGTGCTTACGAGCGTAACAGATTCCGCTTCAACCGTCGCCAAAGCGGTTAAGCTTTAGGCAGGAAGTCCCCCGCATGCCCAATACATGTGGTAGTGGCTCCGATGGCCGAGCAGCCCCACCTCGCCTTACGTCGATCTTCAGCCAAGCTTCAGTTTTCGCGCCTTTGGATTCACCTGGTTGGCGTACGCTGCCATGTAGCAGAGAGGATCGCCCGATGGAATGGCCGCCCGAACAAATCGGAGTCGAACGCAGCCCACCGCGGATGCCGGGTTTCAACATGGTTCCCCATCGGCTTTGGAGTCAGTATCGATATGGATGGAGAGGTTACGACATGTTTTTGTTTCCCTTAGTCGGCGCGCTCGCCGCTGCCGTGCTGATTGCCAGCATCGTCGGCATGCTCGCGGTCGCCTTCTTCAGCTTGTTGCCAATCATCGCGGTGGTGGGCGGCGGCCTTTTGCTCTTTCGTGCCTTCAGTGGCCATGCGCCACGCCAGCGGGCGATGAACTTTCGGTCGCACGGCCCTGGCCGGATGGCGGCGCCGGTGGAGCACGGCATCTTCTGCCCATCGTGCAACCACCCGGTGTCTCGCCAGTGGGCAACGTGCCCGCACTGTGGCTACCGCAAATATCTGGCGCCTGATTTGATCCAGCGCCGCTGCGGCACCTGCGGCACGGAACTGCTGAAGGACTGGAATGCCTGCCCCTACTGCAGCACGCGCATCGACGCCCCGCTCACCGCACCGGCCCCCGGCCCGGCGCAGATCCAACAGCAGCCGGCAACGCCCGTCTACGACGAGGCGGGTAGGAACTTCTAAGGCGCAACAGGCCATTGTTCAATGAAGGAGAAGGAACCTCCGGCTTCCTTCTCCTTCATGCTTCGCTGAGCGCGGTACCATGCCTGCCAGGAGGCTGACGATGGAGAGCCCGGTTGATGAGTTCACCCCGGAAGAGTTGCGCCTGGCGGAGCGCTTGCTGGACGAGCGACTGCGCAGCGCCTCCCGCGACGAGTACCGGCGCCTGGTGGAGGAGCAAGATCCCGCCCTCAATCGCGGACCCGTGAAGGTGCCGCGCGACGTGGTGGAACAGTTGCGCGAGGCGGTGGCGGCGGAGGTGCGGTCGCGGCGGGCGGCGGCGCCCCAACAGGAGAAGCGGCGCTGGCCCTGGCAGCGCGAATAGCCCGTTCCGCCCATGGTGGAGTGCAGGCATTTCATTACGTGCGCTACGATTCCGCGGTGGAAGCGGAAGTGTAGGTGGCGGCGTGTCTGAATTAATGTCCATATTAATACCCATCGTCGGCCCCGTGCATTTCATCGGCATCGGCGGTGTCGGCCAGCGGTCGGCTGCCGAGCTGCTGTTGGCACAGGGGTTACGGGTGACCGGATCCGACGTTCTGGATTCTCCCGCTCTGCACTCGCTGACGGAACGCGGCGCCCAGGTAGTGATCGGTCATGCCACGGAAAACCTCGGCGGCGCCCAGTTGGTCGTCGTCTCCTCCGCCGTGCCGGAAAGCAATCCGGAGATCGTCGAAGCGCGACGGCGGGGGATCGACGTCGTCAAGAACGCCGAGTTAGAACGGCGCATTGGCCTGGGGCGACGCACGATTGCCGTGGCGGGCACCCACGGCAAGACGACGACAACCAGCATGCTGGCTTGGATCTTCAGCCAGGCCAGAATGGACCCGACCTTCATCGTCGGTGGCGAAGTGCGTAACCTGGGTGTGGGTGGCCATGCCGGCGCCGGCCCCTGGTTCATCGTGGAAGCGGACGAGTACGACCGGCGCTTCCTGAGCCTTGATCCCTGGTGCGCCATCATCACCAGCTTGGAAGCCGATCATCTCGACTACTACGGCAGCATGGACCAACTAGTCGACGCCTTTCAGCAGTTCGTGGCACGTTCTCCTGCCAGCGGCCGCGTGATTGTGTGCGCCGATGACCCCGGGGCGATGGCGCTCACGAAAGCGGCCGCGGCGCCGGTGGAGTCCTACGGCATCGGTCCGGCCGCCTGGCAAGCAAAGGGCATTGAGCAAGCGCCAGATGCTACTTGCTTCGTTGTTGCCAAGGACGGACAGCACGTCGCCAGGTGTGTCATGCGAGTACCAGGTTTGCATAACGTCAGGAACGCTTTAGCCTGTTTCGCCGCCGCTGCCACCGCCGGCATTGCTCTTGATATCGTCGTCGCCGCCCTTGCCACGTTTCAAGGAGCTGGCCGGCGCTTTGAGTTGAACGGCGAAGCGCGGGGCGTCGCGGTGCTCAACGATTATGGGCACTTGCCGGCCGAAGTGCGAGTGACGATTGCTTCCGCCCGTCAACGTTATCCTGGCAGGCGGGTCTGGGCGGTCTTCCAGCCCCACACCTATGCACGCACTCGCCTGTGGATGGACGAGTTCGCCGCGGCGTGCCGGGAAGCTGACCGCTGCCTCATCGTTGGCGCTTATGTGCCGTCGGGCCGGGAGAGCGTGCAGTCGGACGCAGAAACGCGCGAACTCGCCGCGAAGATTGGCGTCCCCTACCTCGCCAATCGACAGGAACTTCTGCCGGCCCTGTTTCCGGAGCTGCGGTCCGGCGACGTCGTCCTCCTGGTTGGCGCAGGCGACCTGTACCTTGCCGCCGAACCCTTGCTCCAGCGACTGGGTGCGGCGTGATTCAATGGGATGACGCCGCCCTTACCGTGGCCTTCGCCCACCGCTTGCGGCACAACGAGCTGCTCAGCCGCCACTCCACCTTCCACGTTGGTGGCCCGGCTGATCTTTTCCTGACGACCCATACCGCCGAGGAACTGGAATCTGCCGTGCGCCTGGCCGGCGCTGCGGGCATTCCCGTCCGCGTCCTGGGCAGTGGCGCTAATATCCTGCCGTCCGATGCCGGAGTGCGCGGCCTGGTGATCCGCAACGTCAGTCGTCGCTTCCTCCTGGAGGCCGACGGTAACCAAATGACGGTAGAGTCGGGGATGGTGTTGCCGGTGTTGGCCCGCCAAACGGCCCGCGCCGGGTTAGATGGTCTCACCTGGGGCTGCGGCGTCCCCGGCACCGTCGGCGGCGCGGTCGCCAACAATGCCGGCTGCTATGGCGCGTCTGTCAGCGACCACCTGGTGAGTGTGCGTACGGTCAACGCCGCCGGCGAGGTGCGGGACTGGTCGGCGGCTTCGCTTCAATTTAGCTACCGCAGCAGTCCCTTCAAGGCAAAGGCGGGCGGGGAGCCGGCAATCAAGGCAGCGATCCTCGGCGCTACCTTCGCATTGCCAGCCGGCGACGCTCAGGCGCTGCTGGCGCAGGTCGCGCGCTGGCTGGAGCAACGCGCCGCCACCCAGCCGTTGGACCATCCGAGTGCCGGCTCTTTTTTCAAGAACCCTCCTGGCGACTTTGCCGGCCGCCTGATCGAGGCGGCCGGACTGAAGGGGCTCGCGCACGGCGAGGCTCAGGTGTCTGCCAAGCACGCCAACTTTTTCGTCAACCAGGGCCACGCCAGCGCCACCGACCTCTTTCTCCTGGCGCGGGAGGTGCGCCAGGCGGTCGAGCAACGGACCGGTGTCCGCCTGGAGCGCGAAGTCGAGTTAATCGGAGCGTGGGACGATGCCGCGGATCTCTGAGCGGCCCCTGCGGCGACGAACGCCGCTCCGCGCGACCCACCGGCATCGCCAAAGGCGCGGCAATCGGTCTTCCCGCAACTGGCGGGCGATCCTGGGGCTACGTCGGGCCGATGCCCTCTGGCTGCGCGACCGTCTGATTCCATGCGCCGTCCTCGCCCTGGTGACCGGCGCCTTTGCCTTCTTGCTGCGCTCGCCCCTCTTCGTAGTCCACGCGGTGCGAGTGCAAGGTTCGCCGGCGGCACTGACCACCGAGGTGGTGCGGGCGGCCGGGATCAATAATCAGAATCTCTTTGCGCTCAATCCCCAGCAGTTGGAAGCGCGAATCCTCACCATTCCCGACTTGCAAAGCGCCGGCGTGGCCCTCAACCTGCCTAACGCCTTGACGATCAGCGTCCAGGCGTACCAGCCGGTGGCGGTCTGGCTCAGTGGCGGCAAAAGTTATCTGGTGACGGAGGATGGCACGGTGATTAAGCCCGGCGACGACGCCAAACTGCTGCACGTCACCGACCGTTCCGGCCAGGCCTATAAGCACGCCGATCATATCGCCCCGGCGACGGTCCGCGCCGCCTTCACGCTGCGCGATCTGCTGGCCGGCCAGCAGATCAGCGGCGGCGACTACACCTTCCTCGACATTCACTCGCTGAGTGTCCGCTCCACCACCGGTTGGCAGGCGATCTTCGACATCACCGGCAACGTTGCCCAGCAGACCCGAATCCTCAGCGCGCTATTGGCGCGTGGCGTGCATTTTCAGATGGTGGACTTGCGTTACGGTAGCGATCCGTACTACCGGTAGGCGACGAGGTACAGCTCCTCGCGGTCTTCGCCGAATCAGCCAAGGTCACAGCCACGTTATCGGTGACAAGTCGCCTCAATGCATCTCTAGACAAACAAGCTCGCCACCGGAAATGTAAAGCCGGGAACGGCGTCAGAGGCATCAAGCTGGTCATTCACGGTGAGAGCGGAAGGTCGTGTCTCGTCAAGTCGCCAGACGTCGACTGATCGCACACGGGGCCAAATGACCCAGACGAGCCGGACGCCGGCGTGCAGCCAGACGAGTGCCTTCGCCTCCAACTCGGGCCGGAATTGGGGCGGCGAAGCGACTTCGACGACGAGGTCCGGCGCCAGTCGCAAATACCCCGACCACTCGGGGCTATCCAG
>JBPCLN010000343.1:0-4421 GCA_051003235.1 Chloroflexota bacterium
ACCTGGACAAGCCCATGCAGGGCCACGGGCTGATGCAGGCCATCGCCCGCGTCAACCGCGTCTTCAAGGATAAGCCGGGCGGGCTGATCGTCGACTACCTGGGCCTGGCCGACCAGTTGCGCCAGGCACTGGCCGTCTACACCGAGGGCGACCGCCAGCAAGCCGGCATCCCGCAAGAGCAGGCGGTGGAACTGCTGCGCCAGCAGGTGGAGATCGTCCAGGGCATGTACTTCGGCTTCGACTACCGGCGCATCTTTACGGTGCCGTCTGCCGGACGGATGGCCGTGCTGGGTCAAGCGGTCGATCACATTCTGGGCTTGGACGACGGGCAGCGCCGTTATGCCGACGCGGTTGCCACGCTCAGCAAAGCCTTCGCGCTGGCCGTTCCCCACGAAGCGGCGCTGGCCGTGCAGGATGAAGTTGGCTTCTTCCAGGCCGTGCGCGCGGTCCTGGCCAAAGGGGCAGCGGCAGGTGGCACATCGAAGGAGGACCTCGATCACGCCATCCGCCAGATCGTCTCCGGCGCGGTGACCTCCGACCAGGTGATCGACCTCTTCTCCGCGGCCGGCTTGAAGACGCCGGATATCTCCATCCTCTCCGACGAGTTCCTGGCCGAGGTGCGTCGCTCGCCGCAGAAGAACCTGGCGCTGGAGCTGCTCCAGCGGCTGCTCAACGCCGAGCTTGCGACACGCACGCGCACCAACGTCGTTCAGTCGCGCCTGTTCTCCGCCATGCTGGAACGCGCCCTCCGGCAGTACCAGAACCGCTCCATCGAGACGGCCCAGGTGATCGCCGAGCTGATCGAGCTGGCAAAGGAACTGCGGGCGGCACGCAGTCGAGGCGAGGAGTTGGGGCTGAGCGAGGAGGAGCTGGCCTTCTACGACGCCCTTGAGACAAACGACAGCGCCGTCAAGGTGTTGGGTGATACCACCTTGCGCGCCATCGCCCGCGAACTGGCCGAGATCATCCGCCGCAACACCAGTATCGACTGGACCCTGAAGGAGAGCGCCCGCGCCAGGCTACGCCTCCTGGTGAAGCGCCTCCTGCGCCAGTATGGCTATCCGCCGGACAAGCAGGACCAAGCGACGAAGGCGGTGCTGGAGCAGGCCGAGGCGCTAGCAAGGGAGTGGGCGGCGTGACCCGGGGATCAGTGCAGTTGACAGTGGGGCTAAATGCTATGTCCCATTCCGAACAGACCTGGGTGGCAGAGAAGAATGGGTAGTGCGGTCGTATTGATTGGGCAATTGATCTTCTCCGTAGTTCACCGATCCAGCGCCATAGGTCAGCCGGTCGCTTGTAGACTGAATCTCCAGTAGAGGATCGTGGCTTCGGCGATCCGTGCGACGCCACAAAAAAGGTCGGGTATCTGGCCCGCGACCACGGGCGCTTCGGCAGCCCGTCGATTCACGATGGCTACGGCGACGACGACTATCCTTGAACACTCGACCACTTCAAACGAAATGATGGCCTTACCACGCCGGCACGGCCGGAGGAATGCCAAGCAGCGGTGTAACGGCGCGGTTCGCTCAACTGGGGCTTCTACTTCAACTACCGTGCCACCGCCGACGCCGGTCTGAGGACGACGGCGCGCTCGGTGTACTATGCTGGCCGCTGGGCCATGTCGCAACGTTTAGCGCCGAAATAGGGGAGATGCCGTGGCAATTCCGGGGTTCCAATCTTTGCTGCTTCCCCTCCTGACGCTGGCCGGCGACGACGAAGTCCATACGCTGAGTGACAGTATTGAGGCACTGGCGGCGGAGTTCAGTCTGTCCCACGCTGAACGCGAAGAGCTGCTTCCGAGCGGGAAGCAACCGAGGTTTGACAACCGGGTTGGCTGGACGAAGACGCACTTGACAAAAGCACTGCTGTTGGCGCCCGCCGGTTATGGCCATTTTCGCATTACCGACCGAGGCAAGGATGTCCTGAGAACAACGCCGGCAAAGCTGGACATGAAGGCTCTGCGAAGATATCCAGAATATACCGCCTTCGCCGGCTCTTCCCAGCAGCACGGAACGGGTAACAAGCAGCATCCATTGGACATTGGGCTGACGGCGGTAACCCAACAAGGGGAAACTGCCCAGACCCCGCAGGAGATATTGGAAAGCAGCTACCAGATCCTCCAACTACAGCTCGCCAAGGATCTCCTGGATACGGTGAAGCGCGTATCGCCAAAGTATTTCGAGAAGCTGGTTGTCGACCTACTGCTCGCCATGGGGTATGGCGGCTCGCGGCTGGATGCTGGGAAGTCGGTTGGCAGAACTGGGGATGGCGGCATCGATGGCATCATCAACGAAGACGTCCTGGGGCTCGACACGATCTATATTCAGGCTAAACGATGGGATGCCTCCGTTGGAGCGCCAGTCATTCATGCGTTTGTAGGGAGTCTCGAAGGGAAGAAGGCGAGGAAGGGCGTGTTCATCACGACCTCGCAGTTCTCACAGCCGGCCAGAGAGTTCGTGACGCACACGGAAAAGAAGGTGATTCTGATCGACGGCGAACAGCTCGCCACGCTGATGATCGACTATGGTGTTGGGGTCAGTAACTTTGAAACGTACACTATCAAGAAGATCAATCCCGTGTACTTCGAGGACGCCGAATAGTAGGCGCAACGTTCGGGGGTGCCCCTTGCCGCAGAGAGATCGTGGCTTGACACAGAGGAGCGCCGGCCCTCCCTTGATATCCACAGCGTCCAGCAGTATCGTCTTGATGTCGTCTATCCGCTGGTGATGAGAGCGACCTGGCAATGATAGCGTTGCCGCACGGCTTTGTGGTAGGCAGCCGGTATCGGAACAACGTCGGCAGCTATGAGGTGCTGTTCATCGACTTCCCGCTCATGGATGTCCGCTACGAGCATGGCCAGCTTGCCAAGCTCAGCATTCCCATCCAATGGCGCATCCAGGAACGGCTGCACGCGCAAGCATCCTCGTTGGTCTCATCTGAGGCGCGCCAGCAGCAGGCAGCCGTGACCGCCAGCAGCGTTCCACTTCCCGCCGTGTCGTTCTGGTGGGTCAACCAGGGCAGTTCCTACTATCAAGAATGTTGGCAAAGCATTCTAGCGGCGCCGATACATGGCATCGACGGTCGCAGCCTCCATCACCACGAGGCAATGCGACACCTCCACCCCGATGATCAGGTGCTGCACTATGTCAGAAAAGAACTGCTCGCCATCAGCAAAGTCACCGCTCGCACCGACATCGGGGTTGAGCGTCCCGACCTCCACGCCGGCAGTCACGATCGAGTGTACGTCGGTCACGTTGCCTATATGCCCGTTGGTCGCGCCATCCACATCGACGAGATTCCGGCTGCTTGGCGAATGGCGGAAGGCGGCCCCTTCGACAAGAACGGTAACCCGAAATTCGGCTACCTGTATCCGCTCTCTCGGCGGTTCATGCAGCAGGTGAGTGGCCGCTTTTCCGACCGTCTTGGCTCGCTGTAAAGGATCCCGACCGCTCAGTTGCCGTCAATAGGGATGAAGAAGTGTGATGTCGTCAACGTCAGCCTAACTGGACGTGTTTCGCGCAATCCCCCCAGTCGAGGGCCTCAGCAAATACAATGGATCGCCTCTCTATAAGCGTATGTTGACTGGAATCTTGGTCCCGGCGCTGCTCGATCAGGTCCGCGCGACATGGCAGTCCATAGTTCCCGACCTACGTACCTACACCGACTATCGCGAGTTGCCGGACCGCGAACAGGTGGACATGGTCTGTTTCTTCGCCGAGGCCGATCCGGCGTGGTTGGTCGGCGAACTGGACGACGAACAGCAGGCCTTCGGACCGCGCTACGCCGGTGACGGCGGGCGCGACCCCGCTACCGATCCTGGCGGCAGCGCCTATATCCACTTCCAGAACGGCGTGCGCGCCTTCGTCAACGCCTCGAAGCACACGATGGGCAACTTCGAGATGGACCTCGTCGGCGAGACCGGGCGCATCCGCGTCGGCCTCAACGTCGCCGAGCTCTGGCGTCCTGGCCCGGACGGGAGCGCCGTCAGCCGGCTGCAAGTCCCGCTTACCACGAAGGGCGACATGGTCGCCGCACCCTATCCATCCTCCTCGGCATCCTTCAATCGAGCGCCGCCGGCAAACGCATCGACTACCCCGTGACTGATATCTGAGGCGAGGCAACATCGCCGGGCGAGCCTACCGTCCGGCCATCCGGCCCCGCAAGCTTTGCGGCATCTTGCCCGCCGCGGCGCGGTGGGGCGCCATACCACCTCGGAAGTCAGGCGCCTTGATGAACACCAGCGGCCCCATGTCGGTCATGCGGGAGGCCAAGCGGGGCTGGTGGCGGTCCAACGGCAGGTTCGTGGTGATGACCGTGGGCAGCCGGTGATTGTAGCGATGGTTGATGATCTGGAAGAGCTTTTCGTCGGCCCAGGGCGAGCTACTCTGCGCCCCCAGATCGTCGAGGATGAGCAGCGGCGC
>JBPCLN010000344.1:0-9354 GCA_051003235.1 Chloroflexota bacterium
TCCCTTCGGCGTTTTGTTTGTCCTCCTCTCTTTCTCCTCCCCCTCCTCCTCCTCTCCCCCCCCCCTCCCCCCCCCCCCGCCCCCCGCGCCGGTTGAAGCCGTTATTGGCGCTGCCATTAGCCCCCTCCTCGTGATCATTGGCATTTGCGGCGCGGCTGCCGTCTTGCTGGCGGTGCTGGTCCTGCTGCAGCAACCGGATGACCGGCCCGGTCATGTCGGGATGGGCCCACCCCGCGGCGTGCTGCTCCTGCTCCCGCTCCTGTTCCTCCTGGGCCTGGCCGGGCTGATCGTCATCGTCAATCTTGCTCCACCGAGCGGCGGCCCCGCTCCGACCCTTGGAGGACTGTTCGGTACGCCGGTTCCCAGGCCTTTCGCCACTCCCGTTGGCGTCCCAACACCAGCGCCCACGCCAGGACCGACGCCGACCGTGCATGTTGGTCGATCCATCTGGCTGGCGCCCGCCCTGGTCGTGACACTGCTCGTCCTCGTACTGGCCGGCGCCGAACTGACGTCCAGGCGGCGGATACAGCGCACAATGTCACCATCAGGCGTTCCCGACGTGCCGCTCCAGGAAGCGCTGGACGAAGGCCTCGAGGCGTTGCTGCACGAGCCGGATCCGCGGCGAGCGGTGATTGCCGCCTACGCCGGCATGGAAGGGGTCCTGGCCCGCAGCGGCCTTCCCCGCCGTCCATACGAAGCGCCGTTCGAGTATCTTCAGCGCGTATTGCCGGCGGCCCGCACCAACGCCCAGAATCTCCGCCAACTGACCGTCCTATACGAGCAAGCCCGTTTCAGTCACCATCCGATCGCCCCCACGATGAAGGAGGCCGCAATCCAGGCGCTGGCAATGATCCGGGCTGATCTGGCGAGGATACCGGAGGAGGCCGACGTTGGCTAACCAATCCTCGGCGTGGTCTTTCCGACCCCTTGCCAGACGGCTGGTCGCCCTGGCGCTGCTGGCGACGGCGGCGCTCCTGGCCGCTTATATCGTCACTCCCGCCCACCTGGGAACCGACCTCCTGCTCTATCTGCTGCTGCTCACTGCGCTCGCCGTCTGGCTGCTGGTCCGCATTAGTGCGCGGGCGCACCCAGGTGCAACCGATGCCAAGTTCCAGGCGGCGCTGCGGCGCCCCAGCGCGCGGTCGTTGCAGCCGGAATCGCTGCACAAACTCGAGCGGCAACTCACCTACGCGCGAACGTCGTCCTTTGACCTCCACTATCGCTTGCGCTCGCTCCTGCGGGAGATCGCCGGCCAACGCCTGGCTGCTCGGCGCAATGTCTCGCTCGATGGCCAGCCGGAACGCGCCGCCACGCTTTTGGGCCCGGACGCCTGGGATCTCTTGCGCCCGGATCGTCCGCCGCCGGCCGACCGCCACGCGCCGGGCCTGGACCGAACGGCACTCGCTACTATTGTCGCAGCGCTAGAGGGGATTTGAATGGTACTTACCGTCGACGAGGTGGCGGCCGAAGCCGAGCGCATCCTGACCGAGGTCGGCAAGGCAATCGTGGGCAAACGCCCGACGCTCGAACTCGTGCTGCTGGCCATCCTTGCCGACGGCCATGTGCTGATTGAGGATTATCCCGGCCTTGCGAAGACGCTGATGGCGCGCTCCTTCGCGCGTGTCGTTGGGCTGGAGTTCAAGCGCATTCAGTTCACGCCGGACCTGATGCCCGCCGATGTCACCGGCTCCTCCATCTTCAATCAGCGCACTGCGGAGTTTGAATTCCGGCCGGGGCCGATCTTCACTCAGGTGCTACTGGCGGACGAAATTAATCGCGCCCCCCCGAAGACCCAGGCAGCGCTCCTGGAAGCGATGCAAGAACGCCAGGTGACCATCGAAGGCGACACCCGGCCCCTGCCCACGCCCTTCCTCGTGCTGGCGACGCAAAATCCGATCGATTACGAGGGCACCTATCCGCTGCCGGAGGCGCAGTTGGATCGCTTCATCCTGCGCGTCGGCATCGGCTATCCCTCCCGCGACGAGGAGTGGGAGGTGTTGCGCCGGCGCTTGGAACGCCAGGAGGAAGAGCCGGCGTTGACCCAGATCGTCGATCCGGAGGCCGTGCGGGCGATGCAACGGGCGATCGAGGAGGTCTACGTTGCTGAGAGCATCGGCTACTACATAGTCGACCTGATCGGCGCCACTCGCCGGAATGCCCGCATCCAGGTCGGCGCCAGCCCGCGCGGCAGCCTGGCCCTCCTGAAACTCGCCCGCGGCAAGGCGGCCCTGGCCGGCCGCGACTTCGTGACGCCGGACGACGTCAAGGCCGTGGCGATCGCTGCCCTCGGCCACCGCCTGATCCTCAGTCCGGAAGTGTGGGTGCAGCGCATCCGGTCGGAAGATATCGTGCTGGAATGTCTGGAACAGACGCCGACGCCGCCGGCTGATGCCCGCGCCTACGCCCGGCCATGACGGTCGCCGCGTCCCCCAAGCTGGGAGCGTACGTCGCCCTAGCCGGCCTTGGTCTCCTGACCGCGCTCCTGCTGCGCCGGCCGGAGCCGCTGCTGTTTGCTACGCCGTTCCTCCTGCTCCTCCTCGTTGGTCTTGCCTCGGCCCAGGAACCCTCCCTCACCGCCAGCCTGGCGCTGAGCCGCTCCCGCTTGCTGGAGGGAGAGGAAACAATCCTCGAGATAACGCTTGCCGCCCACAGCGCCGTCGAGCGTCTGGAGATGCTACCCCGTCTGGCGGACGGACTGGAGGCGACGGAACCGGCGCGGGTGGTGACGTTGCGGCTGGTCGCCGGAGAGGAGCGGTCCTTTCCCTACGCCATTCACGCTCGGCGCTGGGGCGGCTACGTGGTGGGCAATTTGCTGCTGCGCGCCCACGATCGTTGGGGTTTGCTCGTCTACGAGGCCGAGGTGGCCACGCATCTGCCGGTGCGCGTCTATCCGCAACCGGAGCAGTTGCGTAGCGCCCCCCGTCCGGCGCAGACGCAGGCGCTGGTCGGCAACGATGTTGCCCGGCAGAGCGGCGAAGGCATCGAGTTCGCCGAAATTCGTCAGTATCTCCCGGGCGACCGCATCCGGCGAATCAACTGGCGCGTTAGCGCCCGGCGCGGCCAGCTGACCGTTAACCAGCAGCACCCGGAACACAACGCCGACGTCATCCTGTTCCTGGACACCTTTGTAGAAACGGCCCAGCAGCGCACCGGTGTGCTCGACCTCGCCGTGCGGGCGGCGATGGGGTTAGCCGAGCATTTCTTGAACGCCCGTGACCGGGTCGGCCTGGTCAGCTTCGGCGGCGCCTTGCGCTGGCTCACGCCCGCCATGGGACCGATCCAGCGCTACCGGATCGTGGAGGCGCTGCTGGACACCCAGATCGTGCTGACCCACGTCTGGAAGGAAATCAGCATCTTGCCCACCCGCACGCTGCCGCCCGGCGCGCTCGTGGTCGCGCTGACGCCCTTGTTGGACGAGCGTTCCGTGACGGCGTTCCTGAATCTGAACGGACGGGGCTTTGATCTCGCCATCATTGAAGTCTCCCCCCTGCCCTATGTCCGGTCGGAGGCGAGCGTGGAAGGGCAACTGGCCTACCGGCTCTGGGTGCTGCAACGGGAGGCGCAGCACGCCCGCTTTCAGCGGCTAGGGATCGCGATAGCGACGTGGCAGCCGGGGCAGCCCTTGGAAGCGGTGATGGAGGAGGTGCGCGCATTTCAACGCTTCGCCCGCCGGCGGCGCGCTTAACGGCGATCGCCGCTCCGCTGCTGGTTGCCCTTGCTCTAGCGACCTACCCCCTCAGTGCCGCGTCGGACGTACCGCTTGCGCCGATCCTCCTCGCTGCGCTGGCCCTCCTCTTACTCGGCGCCGGCCTGGTCCTGCAGCGACCAGTCGTCCTGCCGCTGGTGCTGCTGACCCTGGCGGCTGAGTATCTGACGGCGCAAGCCGTCCAGTGGCCGGCGATCGACTCCGCCACGCCGCTCTACGCCGGCGGCCTGCTCGTGGTGGCGGAGGTCAGTTCCTGGTCCCTGGAGTCGCACCGCCCCAGCCGGACCGACCCCGACCTGGGCCGCCGTCGCGCCTTCCACCTTGCCGTCATCGTCCTTGGCGCCATCGCCCTGGACGAAGCGCTACTCTGGGTTGCTGCCATCCCGGTCGCCAGCAACCTTCTCCTCACCGGCGTTGGTGTGGTAGCGGCAATCGCCTGCCTAGCGGTGTTGGCGCTGTTGGCGAGGCGTGG
The DNA here is from genome assembly GCA_051003235.1 of Chloroflexota bacterium. Lineage (GTDB taxonomy): Bacteria > Chloroflexota > UBA4733 > UBA4733 > UBA4733 > UBA4733. Next base: position 4,179 of record JBPCLN010000344.1, read on the forward strand.
ATAAGGAGGGTGGCGACTGCGGTCTGCCGCCCTGTTCCCCGACCTCACCCATCGCCTTGTTCTTCCTACCGCGTGTACTTCCGAATCAATTCATGCGCCCGCTCCAGCCCTTGCCAGCCATACACCTCGACCTGCTTCTCTTCTAGTTGTTTGTAGACGGCGAAGAAGTGCTCGACCTCGCGCAGGATGTGGCTCGGCAAGTCATCCAACGACGTGACCTCGGCGAAGCGGGGGTCGTCGGCTGGGACGGCGAAGATCTTGTAATCGCGCCCCTTTTCGTCAGTCATATCCAGAACCCCCAGGGGCCGCGCCAGCAGGACACAGCCAGGAAAGGCGGGATCATAGGCGGCAACCAGGATGTCGAGGGGGTCTCCATCGTCGGTCATCGTCGAGGGGATGAAGCCGTAGTCGGTCGGGTAGCGCACGGCGGCGGATAGCACGCGATCGCGCATGATGACGCCCAGATCCGGGCGGTACTCATACTTGTTACGGCTGCCGAGCGGAATCTCAATCACCGCATGCACAATCTCCGGCGCATGCTCGCCGATGGGCAACGTGATCAGATCGGTGGGCATTGTTCCATTCCTTGCAGTTCAGACCGTCAGCCTGGCTCCTATACCACGGATACCCGCAATCCTACCTGTTCCCGATCGGACGGGCTGCCGTGGGGCTGCCTCTCCTGCTGATCGTCTGTAGCTTGACGAAGTTCGTCCGCCCGCGTACCAGTAATGGTGTCGAGCTGACGAAGATGACGTTACTGCCTTCGGCCAGGGCGCTGCGTTGCAATAGATCTGCGCTGACGGTCGCCAGCATGGCATCGGTGCTGCCGGCAAAGGGTATGAGGACCGGCATGATCCCCCACCAGAGGCTCAAGCGACGGACGGTCGTTGCCTCACAGGTGTAGGCGAATACGGGCACCGATGGTCGCCATTGCGATACCAGATGGGCCGAAAAGCCGGAACGGGTGAAGACGACGATCGCCTGGGCCCGCACCTCTTCGGCCAGGCTGCAGGCGGCGTGCGTGACCGCATGGGCATGGACGCCATGGTGGTGGTGGGCCGGCGCCGGAGAACGCGGTCCCGCTTCGGCCTGGCGGGCAATACGATCCATCATAGCCACCGACTCCACCGGGTAGTCGCCGGCGGCCGTCTCCCCGCTCAGCATCACCGCGTCGGTACCGTCGCAGATGGCATTGGCCACGTCGGAAGCCTCGGCACGGGTCGGACGGGGGCCGTGGGTCATCGACTCTAACATCTGCGTGGCGGTGATGACGACCTTGCCGAACTGTTGGGCCCGTCGGATGATCTGCTTCTGCAGCATCGGCAACCGTTCCGGCGCCATTTCCACGCCGAGGTCGCCGCGCGCCACCATCACGCCATCGAAGGCCGCGATGATGGCGTCCAGATGGGTGATTGCCTCCGGCTTCTCCAGTTTGGCAATCACCGGCACACGGTAGCCGGCCGCTTGCATGATTGCATGGACACCCTGGATGTCGGTGGCGCGGCGCACGAATGAGAGCGCGACATAATCTACACCCAGGTCGAGACCGAAGCGCAGGTCGACTTCGTCCTTCGCCGAGAGCGCCGGAGCGCTCACGGCTACGCCGGGCAGGTTGATCCCTTTGTGCTCCCCCAGTAGCCCACCGTGGACCACGTCGCAGTGGACGGTGTCCGGCGTGGTGGCTCGGACGCGCAGTTCAATTGCGCCGTCGTCGAGCAGCACGCGATCGCCGGCGGCGACATCCTGCGGTAAGGCGGCAAAGCTGGTCGAGACCTCCTGGGCGTTGCCCAGCAGCAGCCGCGTCGTGATGGCGAAGGGGGCACCGGTTGGTAGCAGGACGGGCCGCCCGCTCTCCAGGCGCTCGGTGCGGATCTTCGGACCTTGCAGATCAAGCAGCAAGGCGACCGGTCGACCGGCGGAGGCGGCCAGCGCGCGCACCCGCTGGGCCCGCGCTGCATGCTCGGCGTGATTGCCGTGGGAAAGATTCAGGCGGGCGACGTCCATGCCGACCGCCAGCATCGCCGCCAGGGTGGCCTCGTCATCACACGCCGGGCCAAGTGTCGCCACGATCTTGGTGCGCCGAACGGGGAACTCCGACAGGGTAGCATTCACAGGGGAGAGTCTACCGTAGCCAGGCCGCCGCACTGATCCAGCTTGGGTGGTGACGCTCCCACAGGTGGCAGTATCGGAGAGAAAGAGACTGCGCTGATGACACCAGGCGGTGGCCGGACAAGTTTGTACTTTGACCTGCTCGACGGCTTCAAGCAGTCGGACTGCAGCATCTGCCGGTTCACGCTACGGGCGGTGGAGCGCTTCTTTGCGAGCCTGACCTACGAAAACACCAACGACTACGCCATCCGTGGTGACGTGCGGGCGGCCCGCGGCTTCTGTAATCGCCATACCATGCAGTATCTCACTTTCTGCGACGAGTTAGGCACGGCGATCGTCTGCCGCGACCTGCTGCACACGGTGCTGCCGGCCCTGGCGGAAGCATCGCCGAAGGGGCTGACAGCCATGGTCAGCGCGCTGACGGACCCCGAGGGCCGCCGCGCCGCCGATCGGGCGCTCAAGGCGCTCGCGCCGACCGACACCTGCCTGGCATGCCGGCGTCTGTTGGCAGCGGAGGACGACTATCTCTCGACGCTGCTCCGCCATCTTGGCAATGCGGAGTTCGCCGCTGCCTTTTCGGCATCCGCCGGCTTATGTGTGGTGCATGGCACGGTCGCTCTCCAGCAGAGTCAAGAGACGCGCCGGGATACCGTTCGCCGCATGCAACAGCGGTGCTGCCAGAGAATGCTCCAGAGCGTGACTGCCTCTCAACCGGCCGCGCCGCAGTTGCAACAGGCACTGGCGTTCGCCGTCGGCGGCGAGGGTATCCGCCCATGATTGGTCAGCAGCCGGACGCCCCTGCCGGCCGGGCTGGGCAACCGGCTGATGCGGGAGGTCCAGGGATAGATTGTCCCGCCTGCTCTGCCGCTCAGGAAGCAGTTGACAGGCTTCTGGCGAGATGCAATGACGGCGATGATGCCCTCGATCTCAACTGGCTGGCCGTCTGTAACAGTCACGCCTGGCAGGTCTCCGGACACCCCGCAGTGGTACGGCAGATGGCGGCCGCCCGCTTGCAGGCGGCGTTGGAGCGACTGAGGGACAATGACGCGGCGAACAGACGCTCCAGCCGGGGGGTGGAGGGGCCTACCGAGGTGGATGCGTGCCCTTTCTGTGTGGCGATGACCGCCGTGGCCCTGGCGACCCTGAGTGCCACAAGCGCTGCTCCGGGGGGCCCGCTCTGCGTTCCCCACCTCTGCACCGCCCTGGAACAGGCGCGTGGACGCGAGCATATCCAGGCCCTGGCCAGTTCCACGATCACTCAATTCGACGCGCTGGAAGAAGAACTGAGCGAGTTGATTCGCAAGAGCGACTACCGCTTCCGCGACGAGCCGCGCGGCCCCGAAGCGACCGCCTGGCGGCGTGCAGCCCTATTGCTGGCCGGCACGCGCGGCGTCCACTGGTCGCTTCGCCGCGCGCCGGAGATCGAAGGGTGAGGCCCTTCCCCGGCCCGCGCTGTCAATGGGTCAATCCTCATATGGCTATTTTCCACGACTCCGCGGTATACTGACGGCGGCACAACGAAGGTGCCGATGGTGGGTCAGCGTGATTGCCCCCGGGACCGTGTGGTTCTGGGGGTTTTTGTTGTCCGCTGATCCTCGTAATCCGGCCGGGCCGTCGCCGCTGCCAGCCTGCTACCACCTCTCGGCGCAAGGCGCTGGGCCCGCTTGCCGCTGAGTGTTGCCGGATGTCGTACACGTACGGAGGGACAGGGTTGGACAAAATCAACGCCGGTGATACCGCTTGGCTGTTGACCTCAGCGGCGCTGGTAATGCTCATGACCCCGGCGCTCGGCTTCTTTTATGGTGGCCTGGTGCGGCGCAAGAACGTTCTCAGCACCATCATGCATTCCTTTTTCATCCTGTGCCTGATCAGTGTGCAGTGGGTGCTCTGGGGCTACAGCCTCGCCTTCGGCCCTGACTTTAAGGGCTGGGGCATCATCGGCGACCTGAACTGGGTCGGCTTGAATAACGTGGGGCTGACGCCGAACCCGGATTACGCCGCTACGGTGCCGGCGCAGGCCTACATGGTCTTCCAGATGATGTTCGCCGTCATCACTCCGGCCTTGATCACCGGCGCCTTCGCCGAACGCAAGCGTTTCAAGGCGTTTGTGATCTTCTCCTTGCTTTGGGCGACCCTGGTCTATGACCCCATCGCCCACTGGGTCTGGGGCCACGGTGGCTGGATCGGCAGCCAGTTGGGCGCCGTCGACTTCGCCGGCGGTACCGTCGTGCATATCTCCTCCGGCGTCTCCGCGCTGGTAGCGGCCTGGGTGCTGGGACCGCGCCTGAGAACGATGGGCGGTACGCAAGAGGACGGCGAGTCCAGTGAGCCGCATGACGCCACGATGACGGTGCTGGGCGCCTCGCTCCTGTGGTTCGGTTGGTTTGGCTTCAACGCCGGGTCCGCTCTTACCTCCGGCGCGCTGGCGACCTCCGCCTTCGTCGTGACGAACACTGCGACGGCAATGGCCGCGCTCACCTGGATGACCGTCTCCTGGGCACACAAGGGCCACCCCAGTGTGCTGGGCGCGGCGGCGGGCGCGGTGGCCGGCCTGGTCGCCATCACCCCGGCCTCCGGCTACGTCAACGTCTCCGGCGCTCTGATTATCGGCATCGGCGCCGGCGTCTTCTGCTACGCCGCCGTCCAGTTGCGCAGCCGTTGGAAGCGCGTGGACGATGCGCTGGACGTCTGGGCGGTCCACGGCATCGGCGGAACCTGGGGCGCTATCGCAACGGGCATCTTCGCCACCGTGGCGGTCCACTCCATCGATACCGGCGGTGTCAACGGCTTGCTCTACGGCAACCCCGACCAGGTCGTAAAGCAATTGATCGCCGTCGCCGCCTCCTGGCTGTACTCCGGCGTGATGACGTTCGTGCTGCTCAAGGTCATCAACGTCTTCGTCGGCCTGCGTGTCGAGGAGAAAGAGGAAGTGCTCGGCCTCGACGTCACTCAGCATGGCGAAGCGGCCTATCAGTTGTAGACTCGCGGGTTGGGGTGTGTGGGGGGGGGGGGGGGGGGGGGAGACAAACCCCCACCACCCCCACCACCCACAAACAAAAACCAAAAC
>JBPCLN010000345.1:0-17354 GCA_051003235.1 Chloroflexota bacterium
TCCGGCGGAAACCGGTCAGCGCCGCGTCAGACAGGTCGACCTGCAAGCGCAAGGGGCGTTCCACGCTGATCTTCCAGTAGCCGAACGCTGCATTGGGGAACACTTTCGAGCGTTCGCTCTCTTCAAAGGAGAGAAACGGTTCGCAGATGGCGCGGATATCCTCAGCGGACAGTTCGCAGTTCTTCTTGCCGAGATTCTTGCGGAGGGGTTGGTACCAGGCGGTGGCGTCAAATGAGCTGGACGAAGCCCCGCCGGTGCTCGGGTTTGCGGTTGGTGAGGACCCAGATGTAGGTGGCGATGCCGGTGTTGTAAAAGAGGTTCAGCGGCAAGGCGATGATTGCTTCCAGCCAGTCCTGCTCGATGATCCAGCGGCGGATGTTCGACTCGCCTTGCCCGGCGTCGCCCGTGAAGAGCGCGGAGCCGTTATGGACCTCGGCGATGCGGCTGCCGAACGGTGTATTCTGCTTCATCTTGCTGAGCATGTTGACGAGGAACATGAGCTGGCCATCACTGGAGCGAGTGAGGAGTGAGAACTCCGGGTCGTCCGCATACTGGACGACAAAGCGGGCATCCTTGAGATCGCCCTTGCCGCCCATGCGCTCCAGATCGGTCTTCCAACTCTTCCCGTAGGGCGGATTGGACAGCATGTAGTCGAACTGGCCGGAGGGGAAACCGTCCTGGGATAGCGTCGAGCCGTGCCGGAAGTTCTCCGCCTCGTCGCCTTCCCCCTTCAGCAATAGGTCGGCCTTGCTGATGGCGTAGGTCTCGCCGTTCACCTCCTGGCCGAACAGGTGGATTGCCACCTCCTTGCCGTGTGCGGCGGCGAGCCGGTGGAGCGTTTCTTCCGCCACGCTCAGCATGCCGCCGGTCCCACAGGCGCCATCGTAGACCAGGGAGGTGCCCGACTCGATCCGCCCGGCGACCGGCAGGAAAATCAAGTTGGCCATGAGCGTCACGACGTCACGCGGTGTGAAGTGCTCGCCGGCCTCTTCGTTGTTCTCTTCGTTGAAGCGACGGATCAACTCTTCGAAGATTGTGCCCATGGCGTGGTTGTCGAGTCCCGGCAAGCGAACCGCGCCGTCGTGCTGGTAGGCCGGCTCCGGACTCAGATTGATCGCCGGGTCCAGGAACTTCTCGATCACACTGCCGAGGATGTTGGCGTCGACGAGTGTGGGGATCTGGTTGCGGAACTTGAACTTGTCGAGGATGTCCTGGATGTTGGGGGAGAAGCCGTCCAGATACGCCTCAAAGTCGGCTTTCAGTTGTTGCTGGCGGGCGCGGGAACGCAGGTCGCGCAGCAGAAAGGGTGAGGCGTTGTAGAAGGATTGCCGTGCCGCCTGGCAGAGGCCGCCATCCTGGTTGGCGACCCCAGCGGCATCGAGGTGGGCTTTCATCCGGAGCACGTCCTGCTTGGTCGGCTCCAACACAGCGTCGAGGCGGCGAATGACCGTCATGGGCAGGATGACGTCGCGGTACTTGCCGCGCACGTAGACGTCGCGCAGCACGTCATCGGCGATTCGCCAGATGAAGTTGGCGATCCAGTTCAGTTGGCTTTGATCCACGCGGTTACGGTCCCCTCGATGCCGGTGCCCGGCAGCCTTGCCCGACAGAGCCGACAGAGCATAGAGTATGACCCGGTTCACGTCTACTCCAGTGCTCGCGCGTGCGCCGGCACACGCTACACTACGGCCGAGTTCCCGTGAGTTCGCCCCAGCGCAAGAGGAGGTCCCTGATGGCCGGCGTGAAGCTGACTGTGTTCCACCCGATGGGGTATCCGCCGAAGGTCACCGCCAAGCCGATGGCGCCCCGTCTCGACCGCCTGGAGGGCAAGACGGTTTATCTCGTCGACGCCCGTTTCGACGACTCCGAGATTCTGCTGCGGCAGATGCAGGCCTGGTTCGCCGAGCACATGCCGAGCGTCACGACGAGGTTCGTGCAGTTGTCCAGTGTCTATACGCGGGACGATCCTACGACCTGGGCGGAGATCAAAGCGCACGGCGACGCCGCGATCATCGGGGTGGGCCATTGAAGCACCTGTGCGCCGGCGGTCGCCGTGCACGGGATGACACTCGACGGTACCTATGGGGTGCCCACCGTCTCGCTCCACACGCGGGTATTCGCACCGGCGGTGCGCTCCGTGGCCCGGGTGAACGGGATGCCCCGGACGCGCTACGCCTTCGTCCCGATGCCGGTGATGGGCAAAACCCCCGCCGAGCTGCGGGCCTATGTGGACGGGGACGACCCGGTCACCGGTCGCCCGGTCATGCGCGAGGTCGTGGAGGGGCTCACCCGCCCCTTCGACGCGGAAGACCTCAAGCAGGCCAGCTACGAGCGGTCCACGCCCCGTCTGCTGGAGCCCGACAGCGAGGAGTGCCTCCACCAACTGTTCCTGGACCAGCACTGGACGGACCAGTTGCCGATCATCCTGCCCACCGAGGAGCGCGTCGCGGCAATGCTCGCCCACACCCGCCACGCGCCGGACGAGGTGGTCGGGCACATGCGACCGACGGCCTTCCGCGAGTTCTGGGAGTACACCGTCGAGAAGGTCGCGGTGAATGCCGTCATGGCGGGTGCGCGGCCGGCCTATTTCCCGGTGATCCTGGCGCTGGCGGCGACCGGCGTCAGCGCGCGCGGCAGCACGACCAGTTCGGCGGCGGCGATGGCGGTCGTCAACGGCCCGATCCGCCACGATCTCGAGATGAACTGCGGGATCGGGGCGATGGGGCCCTACAACCACGCCAACGCGACCATCGGCCGCGCCTATGGGCTGCTCTCCCAAAATCTCCAGGGCGGCTCGGTTCCTGGGCAGACCTACCTGGGCTCGCAAGGGAACAACTACGCCTACACGAGCATCACCTTCGCCGAGAACGAGGAGCGCAGTCCCTGGGAGCCGTTCCACGTCCAGCACGGCTTCCAGCCAACCGACAGTGTCGTCAGCGTCTTCGGCGGTTGTCGGTCCACCGCCTTCACGCTGGGCCTGCGGGAGCGGCACTGGCGCGAGCACGTCCAACACATGCTGCGCGGCATGGACCCGCATAACCCGCCGACGCTCCTGCTGGACCCGATCACGGCGCGGCAGTTCATCGATCGGGGTGGCTTCGACACGAAGGGCAAGCTCATCGACTGGGTCTACGAGCAGGCCCGTCTGCCGGCCGGCGAGTACTGGGATTACCAGTTGATCCAGAACTACGTCTACCCGCGGGCGACCTTCGGGGAAGAACCGTACGCCAGCATGCTGCGGGCTGCGCCGGAGGAGCCGATCCCGATGTTCAAGCGCGACGAAATTCACGTCGTCGTGGTGGGCGGCGAGACCAACGGCTACTGGCGCATCATGGGCTGCACCTACGGCAAGTCCGTCTCGGTTGACGACTGGCGATAGGTAGTACGGTCACGTGTGACGTTTGCTGGTGACAAGATAGGGGAATCGGTGCTCAATATTCAGGTCATCCTTGGCTCGACGCGCAAGGAACGGCGGGGGGAGCATGTGGCGCGGTGGGTGATGGAACGGGCGAATATTGCCGGCGAGTTCCAGGCTGACCTGATTGACCTAGCCGAGTATCCGCTACCCTTCTACGAGGAAACCATGTCGCCAGTCGGGCATCACGGAAACTACGCCTCGGAGGCGCCCCGCCGCTTTGTGGAGAAGATCGCGCAGGCGGAGGGCTATATCATGGTCACGCCGGAATACAATCACAGCTTTTCGGCAGTGCTAAAAAACGCCCTGGATCACGGCTACTACGAGTGGAATAACAAGCCGGCCGCCTTCGTAAGCTATTCCGGAGGCGGCGTCGGCGGCGCGCGGGCAGTGGAGCAACTGCGCCTCGTCGTCATTGAGCTACAGATGGCGCCGATTCGGGAAAGCGTCCATATTGGCGGAGTCCGCCAGATCTTCGACGATCAGGGGCGGATATCGGTAACCACGTATGACGAGCGGCTGGCGGCACTATTCCGCCAACTACGCTGGTGGGGCGATGCGCTAAAGGCAGCCCGCGAACGGACCGCGTAGCGATCGATTCGTACGGCGTCGCTCCTGCTACCAGATCAGCGGCGGAGTACACGACCATCAAAACCACACACTGCCGAACCTGACGATGCATGCGCTTGTCGCGCGGTATACTGAAAACCGACGAACGAGTCGGTTTTCGGGCGGGAGCGCGGCACGGTGCGAATGGAACAGGCGCGGAGCCAGTCGCGGCGGCAACGCATCCTGGAGGCGGCGGCGCTGACGTTTTCGCGGCACGGCTATCGCGCCACGTCGGTGGACGCTATTGCCGAGGCCAGCGAGACGTCAAAGGGCGGCATTTACTTCCACTTCCCCAACAAAGAGGCAATATTCCTGGCGTTGCTGGAGCGCATGGCGGCGCTGCTCCACGAGCGGATGGAGCGGGCGATGGCGGAGGCGGTGGGGCCGACTGCCAAGCTCGATGCGGCGCTGCTGACGATGCTGCACACCTTCGGCGCCCACCGCACGCTGGCGCGCCTCTTCCTGGTTGATGCGCTGGGGGCGAATCGAGAGTTTAGCGCGCGCATCCTGGCGATCCAGGCGGAGTTCATGGCGCTGATTGAGCGCCAATTGCAGGAGGCGATTGCCGAAGGCACGTTGCCGGCGGTCGATACGGAGATCACCAGCGTGGCCTGGTTCGGGGCGCTGTTGCAGGTGGTGACGCGCTGGCTGCTCGTCGGCAAACCGGCCGATCTGCAGGACGCCTACCCGGCGTTGCGGGCGTTGCTGTTGCGTAGTGTGGCATTGCCTCCGGCCAATCGCCTGGAAGGGAAGACGGCCTGATGCCCAGCGCCAACGCCACGACGGGGCCCGAGCGGACGGGTACGGCCGCCATGGAGCCGCTGCTGCAAAGTTTTAGCGAAGAGGTCGCGCCTGTTGATCCGGTGGCCCTCTTCCGGCATGCCCAGACGACGATGGGCGCCGCCGCGTACTGGGAGCGACCGCAGGATGCTGCGGTGCTTGTCGGCATGGGCGCGGCGCAGCAGATTACGCTGCAAGGGATCGCACCCAGCGCCTGGGTTTTCGGGGAGGCGAGCCGCGAATGGCAGCGCCTCATGGTCGGCGCACGTACGTCCGGTGCCGGGGCGGCCGGTCCGCTCTTGCTTGGCGGCTTTGCCTTCGATCCGTTGCGCCCGACGACGGAGGCTTGGAACGGCTTCCCCGCGGGCCTGCTCACGCTGCCTTGCATCCTGTACCGGCAAGCCGGCGGCCTTGCAACCGTCACCTACAGCGTCGTCCTGCCGCCAGGCATGGTGACGGAACGGGCGTTCCGTAGTCTGCGCGACACCTGGTTTTCGGCGCGGGCCGAGGCGCGCGCCGGTAGCACGCCGGATCGCCTCCAACCCCCAACCCCCAACCCCCAATTCAGCGAACGTAGCGCTTCCGACCCCTGGCAGCGTCTCGTTGCCGACGCCGCCCAGGAAGTCCAGGCTGGCCAGTTGGAGAAAGTCGTGCTGGCCCGGCAGCTACGCTTGCCGGCGGACGCAGTGGTGGATGCCGCCTCCGCGCTGACCCGCTTGCGGGCGGGGACCACAAGCGGACTGATCTTCGCCATTGCTTCCGGCGGACGCTGCTTTCTCGGCGCGACGCCGGAACGGTTGGTGCGGCTGCAATCCGCCACGGTGACGACGGCGGCGCTGGCCGGCTCGCGGCGGCGGGGGGCCACCACGATGGAGGATGCGGCGTTAGAGCAGGAACTGCTGCGCAGCAACAAGGACCGTTGGGAACACGCCATTGTCGTGCGGGAACTGACCGACGGCTTGACGGCGGCGGGTGTGGTGCTGCCGCCGACGCCGCGGTCCGTCGTGATGAAGTTAGGCACCGTCCAACACCTGTACACTCCGCTCTCTGGGACCGTTGAGGATGACTGCACCATTCTCGACCTGCTGGAGCGGCTGCATCCGACTCCGGCGGTGGGGGGGTACCCACGTTCGGACGCGCTGGCCTGGATCAGGTGCCACGAAGGCATTGATCGCGGCTGGTACGCCGGCCCGGTGGGGTGGATCGACACCGAGGGCGACGGCGACTTTGCGGTCGGTATCCGGTCGGCGCTGCTCGATCGCTATGGAGCGACCTTATATGCCGGCTGCGGCATCATGGGCGACTCACGGCCGGAAGATGAGTTCGCGGAGTCGGAACTGAAGCTGCGGCCGATGCTCGCCGCCTTGCAGAGAAGCGGCGCGTGGATTCGGTAACCGCTCTCTATCGTTGTGTGGATGGTTTCGTTGGCGCTGCCCACCGGCTCGGTCTGCGCTACGTCTGTATTTGCCCGGGCTCGCGCTCGACGCCGCTGGCGCTGGCCTTCGCCCGCCAGGGCGGATTCCGCCTCTGGGTCCATCTCGACGAACGCTCGGCAGCTTATTTCGCACTCGGCCTGGCCAAGACCGCCCGGCAGCCGGTGGCGCTCCTCTGCACCTCCGGCACGGCGGCGGTGAACTTCGCCCCCGCCATCGTGGAAGCCGATGCGGCACGGGTTCCTTTGCTGATCTGCACGGCCGACCGTCCGCCGGAGTTGCACCAGGTCGGCGCGAACCAGACGATTGAGCAACAGGGTCTGTACGGTCGGCACGTCCGGCTGGCGATTGACCTGCCGGTGCCCGATGCTGAAGCGATCACATGGCGCTACTTCCAACATATGGCGGAGCGGGCCCTGAACGCCTGTTTGGCCGCGCCGCAAGGACCGGTACATTGCAACTTCCCCTTCCGCGAGCCGCTGGTCCCCCCCGGCGCCCTGCCGCAGTGGGTTGACACCGCGGCCGCGTCACCGCCGGCCGGCGCATTCCTACCGCCATCCTCCCGCCTGCCCAGCGTGGAACGCATTGCAACGGTGGTCGACCTGGTGCGGGGGGCGCGGCGCGGCCTGATGGTCTGCGGCGGTCAGGATGATCCGGCCTTCCCGGCGGCCGTCGCGCAGTTGGCGACTCGGGTTCAGTTGCCGATCCTGGCCGATCCCCTGTCCGGCGTGCGCTGTGGTCCTCACCATACGGCGCTGGTTGTCGACAGCTACGACGCAATGTTGCGGGATGCCGCCTTCGCGGCAAGCATGGAGCCCGATCTGGTGCTGCGTTTCGGCGCTGCGCCCACGTCCAAGCCGCTGCTGCAATTCCTGGAACGGCAGGCAGCATGCCCCCAGGTGCTCGTGACAGACGGCTGTTGGTCCGACCCGACGCTCGTGGCAAGCGCCTGGTTGGACGCCGATGCCACCGCCTGTTGTCGGGCCGTGACGATGGCGGTCGGGTGCGATACGCCGCCGGCCCAGGCAGGCGAGTGGATCGGGCGCTGGCAGCGGGCCAACAGGGCCGCGCGGGAGGCGCTTGTCACCGGCCTCGCCGGTTTCGACCGGGCGTTTGAGGGCCGCGTCTTCCTGGAGTTGGCGCGGCTGCTGCCGGAAGGGGCGCTGCTGGTTGCCGGCAACAGTATGCCGGTGCGTGATCTGGACACCTTCTTCCCCGGCAGCGAGCGGGCAGTGCATTTTGTCGCGAATCGTGGCGCCAGCGGCATCGATGGCGTCGTATCCACCGCCTTCGGCGCGGCTGCAGCGAGCGGCCGCCCGGCGGTGCTGGTGATCGGCGATCTCTCCTTCTACCACGACATGAACGGCTTGCTGGCGGCGCGTCGTTTCGGCTTGAGCCTTACGATTGTGCTGATCAACAACGACGGCGGCGGAATCTTTTCCTTCCTGCCTCAGGCCGAACAGTCGCAGTATTTTGAGCAGCTGTTCGGCACGCCGCACGGCCTCGATTTCGCGCCGGTAGCAACCCTGTATGGCGCCCAGTTTTCGCGCCCGCAAACATGGGACGAGTTCGGGGTCCGGGTGCGCGCCGGTCTGGCCGGCGGCGGCCTGCACATTGTGGAAGTGCATACCGAACGGGCAACGAATGTCGCCCAGCACCGCGCTCTCTGGCCCCTGGTGGCCGAGGCGCTGCGATGATGGTGCAGTACGTCGTCAACGGCCTCGCAGTCAACGTGACGGTTGGCGAAGGCGAGCGTCCGCCGCAGCGGACGCCACCGCTACTCCTCCTGCACGGCTTCACCGGTAGCGCAGCGGCCTGGGGCGACCTCCTGCCGGCCCTGGGGGCGGGACTGACCACCTATGCCGTTGACCTGATCGGCCACGGAGCGACGGAGAGCCCTGCCGGCCTGGACCACTATCGCATGCCGGCGGTGGTGGCTGATCTGGAGACCTTGCTCAATCTGCTCAACCTGCCGCGGGTCGCCGTGCTCGGCTACTCGATGGGGGGCCGAACGGCGCTTCAGTTCGCCGTCTCTTATCCGGAACGGGTTTCGGCCCTGTTGCTGGAGAGCGCTTCGCCAGGAATTGCCGACCCTACCGAGCGGGCCGCCCGTGTGCGGAGCGATGAGGCGCTGGCCGAGCGGATTCTGCGCGATGGCGTGCCCGCTTTCGTGCGCGAATGGGAGGCGTTACCACTCTTCTGCTCCCAGACGCGGCTGCCGGCGGCGGCGCAGCAGGCGCAGCGCGCCCAACGGCTGCGGAACAACCCGCTGGGGCTGGCCAATAGCTTGCGCGGGATGGGGGCAGGGGCGCAGGAACCGGTCTGGCCGGCGCTCTCCGCCTTGCCGGTGCCGGTACTCTTGATCGCCGGAGCGGACGATGGGAAGTATGTCGGGTTGGCTCGGGCAATGGCGGAGCGCATGCGGCAAGCCCACGTGGTCATCGTGCCGGAGACGGGTCACACGGTCCACCTGGAACAGCCCCAGGTGTTCATCGCCGCCGTGCGCGGCTTTTTGCAGGAGGCGGGCCAGGAGATGGGCATCGCCGAAGGGAGTAGGGCATGAGTATCCAGTGGGAACGACGAGGCGAGTACGAGGATATCCTCTTCGACATGGCGGAAGGTATCGCCAAGATCACGATTAACCGGCCGGAAGTGCGCAATGCCTTCCGGCCGAAGACGGTGGCGGAAATGGGCGATGCCTTCGCGCGGGCCGGCGACGACCCGGCCATCGGCGTCATCATCCTCACCGGCGCCGGTGAGTTAGCATTTTGCAGCGGTGGCGACCAGAAGATTCGCGGACACGGCGGTTATGTCGATGACGCCGGCGTTCCTCGCCTCAACGTCCTCGAGTTACAGCGCCAGATCCGGTTGCTGCCGAAGCCGGTGATTGCCATGGTTGCCGGCTATGCCATCGGGGGCGGGCACGTCTTGCATCTCGTGTGTGATCTCACCATTGCTGCCGACAATGCGGTGTTTGGCCAGACCGGACCGAAAGTTGGCAGCTTCGACGCCGGCTATGGGGCAACCTATCTGGCAAGGGTGGTCGGCCACAAGAAAGCGCGCGAAATCTGGTATCTCTGCCGCCAATACTCGGCACAGCAGGCGCTGGACATGGGGCTGGTGAACACCGTCGTACCGCTCGACCGGCTGGAAGAGGAGACCGTGCAATGGTGTCGGGAAATCCTGGAGAAAAGCCCTATCGCCCTCCGCTTCCTCAAGGCGGCCTTCAACGCCGATACGGACGGCTTGGCCGGTCTACAGCAACTGGCGGGGGACGCCACAATGCTCTACTACCTGACCGACGAGGCGAAAGAGGGGCGCGATGCCTTTGTGGAGAAGCGTAAGCCCGACTTCGCGCGCTTTCCACGTCTGCCGTAGGGCAAAATATGCGGCCGTCCGTTGCTCGATCCACCCTGCTCCGTACCTGGTTAATCGCTGCCCGACCGCCAACACTCTCGGCGGCCGTGGCGCCGGTGCTGGTCGGCACGGCGGTCGCCCATCTGCGCCATCCGTTCCGCCCGCTGCCGTTTGTGCTGGCCTTGCTGGCCGCAGTGCTGATCCAGATCGGCACGAACTTCGTCAATGACTACTACGATTTCCGGAAAGGCGCCGATACCGGCAAGCGGTTGGGTCCGGTGCGGGGCTTGCAGAGTGGGACGATTACGCTCGACCAGATGCGCAATGCCATCGCCATCGCCTTCGGCGCCGCCCTCGTGATTGGCCTGTATCTCGTGGCAACGCACGGCCTGCCGATCCTGCTGATCGGCGTCGTTTCCATTCTCGCCGGTGTCGGCTACACCGCCGGGCCATGGCCGCTTGCCTACATTGGCCTGGGCGACCTCTTCGTCTTCCTCTTCTTCGGTGTGGTCGGCGTCGTCGGCTCCGCCTTTTTGCAAATTGAGGCCTGGAGTGGCAGCGCGGCCGCCGCCTCCGTGCCGGTCGGTCTGTTGGCGACGGCGATCCTGGTGGTGAACAATCTGCGCGATGTCGACACCGACCGCGCCGCCGGTAAATTTACACTGGCCGTGCTGCTTGGCCGGAACGCCGTCAAGGCTGAATTCGTGCTCTGCCTGCTCATTTCCTACGTTGCTCCCCTGGCGATGCACGTCCGCGGGGCCTTGCCGACGGGCATCTGGTGGCTGCCCTGGCTCACCTTGCCGCTGGCGCTGCTGCTCACCCGCATCGTGCTGACCAGCCGCGACGGCCCCCGTCTCAACCAGGCGCTACGGGAGACCGGCCAGTTACATTTACTGTTCAGCGTGCTGTTCGCGGGGAGTTTCCTCTGACGCGTGGCGCCCCTGCTCCACCTCGTAGAGCCGGTCTAGGGCTGCGGACAGTTCGGCGTTGCTGCGGCCGAGGTCTTCCAGTTCGGCCACTAGGTCGGGCAGCATACTGACCGGTAGCTCGCCCGAGCGCACTTTGCTGACCAGCTCGGCAATCTCCGGCGGCAGCTTCCGCAACTGGCGTTCCATTTCGGCGTCGTTCACCGGCGGCTCCGTCTTCTCTTCCACCGGTCTGATGCGGGACCGGACGATCAGAGAGCCTAGCACACGCCGCAGAGCGGCTTGGCGGCAAAAAAGGTGCGGTACGCGCAGAACACGAAGTTGGCGGGCGGAACTTGGTACCATACTCACGGTAAGGGCGGGGGCGTAGCGCCTCCGCTCCGTATGCAACTGGTGATGTATGGAGTCGCAGTCTTATGCCAACGCAACCTGAGGATCGTGCCGAGCAGCCGCGCGTGCCGGGGGCCGTCGAGCAGCCGGCCGACACCGCCCAGCGCGAAGGGGCGGACATTGGCGGGGCCGGTGCGGCGGCCGCCGCCACCACGCCGACGGCACGAGGTCCGGTCCTGATCGTCGCGGCCCATCCGGACGACCCCGAGTTTGGACTGGGCGCAACGCAAGCGAAGTTCACCGCCGAAGGGCGGGAAGTCATTGTCGCCCTGGTGACCAGCGGCAACGAAGGAGGCGAAGACCCAACGGTGTCGGACGAAGACCTGATGGCCCAACGTGAGGAGGAGCAGCGCCGGGCCAGCGCCGTACTGGGCGTGAAGACTGTCGAGTTCCTGCGGCAGGGCGATGGTCTGGTGGTGAACACGCCGGAACTGCGGCGTGATATCGTGCGCCTGATCCGCCGCTACAAGCCGGAGACCGTCTTTACCCACGACCCGGCGAACTTCTTCAGCGAAGGGCACATCAACCATCCGGATCACCGGGCGGTCGGCCATACGACCTTGGATGCCATCTTTCCGGGCGCCGGCAACCCCCGCAGCTTTCGCGAGCTCCTGGCGGAAGGCCTGGAGCCGCACAAGATCAAAGATGCCTACCTCTTCTTCACCGCGTCGGCCAATGTCTGGATTGACGTGACCGGATTCATCGAAAAGAAGGCCGATGCGCTGGCGGAGCACAAGTCGCAGGTCAAGAATCCGGAAGGGTTGAAGCAACGCATGCTGGAGGGCGCAGCAAAGTCCGGCGAACCGCACGGTGTCGGGGCGGCGGAAGGTTTCCGGCGCATCGTGTTCCGGCGCTAGGGGGCCAGGACGTTTTGGATAAGGCTTTTTGGCGACGGGTGGGAGCGTAGGGATGCCGCGATGAACAACCTATCACCGCTGGACACGTTGGCGGCCGACCAGCGTTCCTCTGAGCAGGTCCCGTTAGCGCCGGCGCTGTCGGCGCTGTACGGACCGTTGACGTTCCCGCCCCACCCTGGCCGGCCGTATGTCGTCGGCAACTTCGTCTCCTCGCTGGACGGTGTCGTGGCGTTAGGCGGTAAGTACTCCGGGGGCGGGGACATCAGCGGTGGGAATCCCCATGACCAGATGCTCATGGGGCTACTGCGGGCCGTGGCCGATATCGTGATCGTTGCCGCCGGTACCCTGCGCGCCGCGCCGCGCCATACCTGGACGGCGGATGCCATTGCGCCGCGGTTTGCCGAGGCCTTTGCTCAAACGCGCACCCTACTCGGCAAGTCCCAGCCGCCGCTGACAGTCCTGGTTACGGCGGGCGGCAAACTCGATTTGAGCCTACCCGTCTTTCAGTCGGGGACGACGGACGTCGTCATCGCCGCCAATGAGCGCGTGGCGACGGACCTGCAACGGCGGAGCATGCCGGCGCACGTCCAGGTGATCGGCTTGCCAGGCGAACGCACCATTTCGGTCCGCGCGTTGTTGGATGCCCTCCAGCGGTTGCACCCGAGCGACATTATCCTCACCGAGGGCGGCCCGCACTTGGTGAGCGATTTCCTGGCGGAGCGCTGCCTGGACGAACTCTTCTTGACCCTTGCGCCCCAGATCGCCGGACGTGACGATCCGGCGCGGCGTCCCGGCATCGTCAGCGGCCAGGAGTTCGCTCCCCAGCACCCGCTCTGGAGCACGCTGGTCGATATAAAGAGGTCCGGCAGCTTCCTGTTCTTGCGTTACGCCTTTGCGGTCTGATCGGCCTCCGTCGTCGCCTGACTTTCAAGGCGCATGACCACGTAGTCCGTGGCGGGAACGGTGTGCCCTCGGTCGCCGAGGGTAGACAAGATTTGGGCGCGGTGTTGAGCGGAGTGGGCGAGCACCTGGATCAGCCCTTCTCGCACGGTCAATGGAGCGTTGATCCAGGGAATCACTAACGGCCGCTCCAGGAGGCGGTCATCCTCCGCGTCGAGCAAGGCCGAATAGGCCGGACCGAGCGCCTCGACCCGAGCGCGGAACCAGTCCAGGTCGTGTCCAAAGTAGGCCTCTTGAGACCCGAATGCGGAAAAGTCACGCCCCGTGATGGTGAGGAGGTAGATATCCTCTACGCCGACGAGGTGTTTGATCGTCTGGTCGATCGAGCCGCTGGTGCCCATCGCGACGGCACTGAGGAGCGCCGGATCGAAGCGCGCGACAACATCCATAACACGCCGGTTGGCCCACTCGTTGTGCTGGAACATCAGTTGCAGGGTGCGCACGTTGATTCTCTCCTCCTGGGGATAGGGCCGCGGGTGCAGTCGCGGCCCTATCCTGCCTTCCTCTGATACTATCCTATCTCTTTCACATGCGAAAGGCCTTCCTCATGACTGACAACACCATTGACGTCCTCATTCGTGGGGCGAAAGTCGTAGACGGCACCGGCAACCCCTGGTTCTACGGTGACGTGGCGCTGACCGGCGACCGGGTGGGTGCAGTGGCGGCGGCAGGACGACTGCCGGCAGAGGCGGCGCGGGAGGTGGTGGACGCCGGCGGGATGGTGGTCTGCCCTGGCTTCATCGACATCCAGAGTCATTCCATCATCTCGCTGATGGTCGACGGCCGCTGCCTGTCCAAGATCACCCAGGGAATCACGACGGAGATTATGGGGGAGACGTGGACGCCGGCGCCGGTCGGAGGGCGCTACACGGACTCGATACCGCACACGGTCCATGCCACTCGGATCAAAGAATGGCTGGCCCTCGCTCCCACCTGGCGGCGCTTCGGCGACTGGCTGGCGGCGCTGGAACAGCGCGGCGTGTCGCCGAACGTTGGGTCGTTCCTCGGCGCCGGAACACTGCGCCAGTACGCCAAAGGCATGGATCCTGGTTCCGTCGACGCCGCGGAACTGGCGACGATGCGGCGGGTGATGGCGGACGCCATGGAGGAAGGCGCCTTCGGCGTCTCCTACGCCCTGATCTACCCGCCGGACGCCTACGCCCCAACCGACGAGATCATTGAGGTGGCCAAGGTGGTCGCGCGCTACGGCGGTCTCTACATCACCCATATGCGTTCCGAGGCCTACCAGTTGCTGGAGGGAGTGGAAGAGGCGCTGGAAATCGGGCGGCGGGCGGATCTGCCGGTGGAGATCTATCACCTGAAAGCCTCTGGGGAAGCGAACTGGCATAAGATGCCGGCCGTCATCGAACGCCTTGCGCGGGCCCGCGCCGGCGGGCAGGATGTCACTGCCGACATGTACCCCTACGCCGCCTCCGGCACCGGGCTCTCGGCCGTGTTGCCCACCTGGACCGCCGCCGAGGGCAAGCTTTTTACTAACCTGAGCGACCCGGCGACCCGGCGGCGTATCAGGGCGGCCATGCTGGATCCCGAGGGCGGCGCGGAGACGCTCTCTTCCGGCCGAGATGCCGGCAGCATCATGCCGATCGGCTTCGAGCAGCCGGAGCATCAGCAGTACGTCGGCAAGCGCCTCTCCGAAATTGCGGCCTCCCGCAAGCAGGACTGGATTGAGACCGTCTTTGATCTCCTGCTCGCCGAGCGTCAGCAGATCGCTACGATCTACTTTTCCATGAGTGAGGACAACCTGCCGCAGCAGATGCGCCAACCCTGGATCAAGATCTCTACCGACGCCGGCGGCGTCGACCCGGCCTGGGCCGCCGAACACGGGCCGGTCCACCCGCGCGGTTACGGCACCTACCCCCGTGTCCTCGGCAAATACGTGCGCGAGCAAGGTATCCTCACCCTGGAAGACGCCATCCGCAAGATGACGTCCGCCGTGGCTGACCGCCTGAGCCTCCGCGACCGTGGCTTGTTACGCACCGGTTGCTTTGCCGACGTCGTGATCTTCGATCCGGCAACGGTCGGCGACCGCGCCACCTTCGCCGAGTCGCACCAACTCTCCACCGGCATCAGGGATGTCTGGGTCAATGGCAGCCGTGTCGTGCGCGCAGGGAGCCATACGGGCGCCACGCCGGGGCGGCGGGTAGGGAGAGTGTAGCCGGATGAGGAGCTGGTAAACGGTAGGAAGCGCAGAACGCCCTTCGTCAGGTAGACGTGAACGGGTTGAGGAGGCGCACTCCGGTCCGGGCGAAGTCGTCCGTGTTGCGCGTCACGAGAATCAGCCCATGGACGCGCGCCGTCGCCGCCAGTAACCCATCAATCACCGGGAGGGGATCGACGTCGTTCAATCGGCCCCACTCTTCGGCGATCTCCGCAGTGACCGGGAGGATGCGGTCCACATAGTCCCGGCGCAGCGTCCCGAGCCATGTCTCGTAGACAGA
The DNA here is from genome assembly GCA_051003235.1 of Chloroflexota bacterium. Lineage (GTDB taxonomy): Bacteria > Chloroflexota > UBA4733 > UBA4733 > UBA4733 > UBA4733. The sequence continues at coordinate 15,187 of JBPCLN010000345.1, forward strand.
CGCTTGCGCCGGATCGCGCCGGCGTAGTCGTTCAATGCCCCGACGGATCTCACCGGCGACCATGACGCTCAGGAAAAGCTCCTCGGCTCGAACGCCAGCAAACCATTGCTGCACACCAGCATTTTGGACCGGCTTGCGCACCTCCGAGATAACGTTGGTATCCAGGAGGCAGCTCATAGCTCGACCTCTCTTGGCAAGGATCGATCGCGCTGGAGGTCCAACTGATCCAGATCTGGTCCCGCGAGGAGGAAATCCTTAAAGCTCGGCACATCCCCCCGCAGCCGGCGGTACTCCTCAGCGGAGAGCACAACAACCACCTCCTCGCCGTGTCTGGTAACGGTCTGAGGTCCCTCCTCGACCGCCCGCCGAACGAGTGTACTGAAACGCTGCTTTGCCTCTTGCACTTGCCAGCGCATCTTGACCCCCGTCCATGATGATCAGTCTAGACTGTCTAGATAATACCTGCCGAGCAGGTGTAGAGCAAGGGTAGCGCTCATTCTGGATGGCGCCTTATTGAGCAACAATCAGGCGCCACCCCGCTATCTCCTCCTCTCCCGTCACGGACGCACTACCGTCCCGTCGTCCATACGAATCGCCTCCCATGCGCCGTTATAGCGGTGGTCGGGGAAGGGATACTGAGCCGCCTTTTCCTCGTCGATGTCGATGCCAAGACCAGGGCGGTCGTTGGCCCACATGTAACCGTCGCGGATTTCCGGGCAGCCGGGGAAGACGTCGCGCGTCTCGGGACGAAAGTTGGTTTCTTCCTGGATGCCGAAGTTGTAACAGGCCAGATCGAGCGCCACGTTGGCGGCATGGCCGACGGGGGAGACATCGCCAGGGCCATGCCAGGCGGTGCGTACAGCGAAGAATTCGCACAGTGCCGCAAGTTTGCGGGCCGGCGTCAAGCCGCCAATCTGGGAGATGTGGACGCGGATGAAGTCGATCAGCCGGTCCTTAATCAACGGGACGTATTCCTGGGGATTGTTGAAGAGTTCGCCCATGGCGATTGGCGTGGCGGTTTGCTGACGCATGATGCGGAAGTAGTCCACGTCTTCCGGGGCGAAGGGGTCCTCCAGAAAGAAGAGGTGATAGGGCTCCAGGTCTTTGGCGAGGCCGATCGCCTGGATCGGCGGGATGCGCTCGTGAATGTCGTGCAGCAGTTCGACGGTGTCACCGAACTCGCTGCGGAGGTAGTCGAACAGGCGCGGCGTCTGGCGCACGTAGGGTGTCGGCTCAAAGATCTGCGGATGCTGCGTGATTTTGCTGCGCCGGCTGATCGCTTCGCCGCGCCCGGAGCCGTAGGTGCTGTAGCCGGACACAGCCTGCTGGCAGCGGACGTAGCGATAGCCCTTCTCCAGCGCCGCGCGGACGCGGTCGGCGATCTCCTCTTTGTCCCGGCCGGCGACGTGGGTATATAGCACCGCCGCTTCGCGGCACTTGCCGCCCAGCAACTGGTACACCGGCATATTGGCGCGCTTGCCCTTGATGTCCCAGAGCGCCATGTCGACCCCGCTGAGGGCGTTGCCCAGCACCGGGCCATTCCGCCAGTAGGAACTGACGAAGGAGGACTGGAAGATATCTTCGATGCGGTCGGGATCCTTGCCAAGCAAGAACGGCCGGAGATACTCGGTCACCGCCGTCGCTACGGCCAGGGGGCGCTGGGTGAAGGTGGCGCAGCCAAGGCCATAGAGGCCCGGCTCACTGGTGTCGACCTTGACGATCACCAGCCGGATACCGTTGGGCGCGGTCAGAATTACCTTGACGTCGGTGATCGTCAGCGCCGGTACGCCTTGCTCCGCCATGCTCTCTGCAACCTTTCACGACTCGTACACGGCGCCCCGCGGTCGCCGTTGCGGACGTGATTGTACAGAAGCCGGCGTGCTATCCGGCGTTGCTAAAGGCGGTGGCAAGCGCGGCATCCCATTGCTGGGCGGCGGCGGCCAGGGCGTCATGCGCCGTTTGCTTCTTGGCGATGACATCTTTGAGGGCGGCCTCTTAAACCCAACGACCGCACTCCCCCGGCCAGTCTCCCCACTGCCTGCCTGGGATGTGCGGTCGTTGATTGCGCGCGCTACGAGCGCCCGTTAGACCCTTGGCTTAGTAGCGTGAACTGCGCTGCTTGGCAAAGCAGTCGCGGCAATACACCGGCTTGCCGCTGGTGGGCTGGA
>JBPCLN010000346.1:0-3588 GCA_051003235.1 Chloroflexota bacterium
GCTGGTCACGCATAACGAAACGTCGACCGGCGTCACCAACGATATCGCGGCCATCTCCCGTGCCATCAACGGTCGCGCGCTGCTCCTGGTGGATGGGGTCAGTTCCATCGGTGCGCTTCCCTTTGACTGCGACACCTGGGGCGTCGACGTGGCTGTGACCGACTCCCAGAAGGCCTTCATGTCCCCGCCCGGCATCGTCGCCGTATCGGTCAGCCCCAGGGCCTGGGCCGCGAGTGAGCAGGCGCGCTGTTCGCGCTTCTACTGGGACTTTGCCAAGGCGCAGCAATATCTGGCGCAAGGCCAGACCTTCACCACGCCGGCCCTCGCCACCCTCTTTTCCGTGCAGACGGCGCTCGGCATACTGGACGCCGAAGGAAAGGAGGCCGTCTTCGCCCGCCACCGCGACCTGGCGCGCCATACCCGGCAGCAACTGCAGGCGCTCGGCTTTCCGCCCATGGGCGACGGCAAGCACCCGTCGGATGTCGTCACCGCCGCCTACGTGCCGGAGGGAGTGGACGGCAAAAAGCTGGTGGCGTTACTGCGGGAGGAGCACCAGATCATCATTTCGGGAGGTCAACAGGCCCTTGCCGGCAAGATTATCCGCATTGGTCACGTGGGCTGGGTCCAGCGCGCCGAACTGGATGCGGTGTTTGAGGCCCTGCGCGTGACCCTTCCGCGGGTCGGCGGGAGAACAGCCGTCGCCGTTGGCTAGCGGCGCCCGTGGCTAAAATCGTGTGCTAACGCTGCACCTGGGCGATCCGTTTCCGGTGGGAAGCGGGTCGCCTCGCTCGGTCGCCGCCATTGGGAACTTTGACGGCGTTCACCTCGGTCATCGCTGCCTATTAGAGCAGGTGGTAGCGACGGCCCAGGGGGCGGGGCACGCCAGCCTCGCCATCACCTTCTGGCCGAATCCACGGTTGGTGCTGCGCCCGGAGCACTGGCCGGGCTACCTGACCACCTTTGCCGAACGCACCGACCTGTTGGCGGCCCTGGGCTTGGATGCCCAACTGACCTTGCCTTTCACGGCCGCCTTTGCTGCTCTCTCGCCCGGCGAATTTGTCGAGCAACTGGCCGGCGCCGTGCCGCTGGCCGAACTCTGGGTAGGCGAGGATTTTCGCTTCGGCCACCGGCGCAGCGGTGACCTCGCCATGTTGCGCGCGCTCGCCGTGCCGCACGGCATCGCCATCCGCACCATCACCCGCCGCACCGCGCCCGCCGGCACGATCAGCAGCAGCGCCATCCGCGACCAGGTGCGGGCGGGCCAAGTGGAGCAAGCGGCCCAGCTATTAGGCCGCCCGTATTGCCTCGGTGGCGTCGTCGTCTCCGGCGACCGGCGCGGTCGGCAGCTTGGCTACCCGACCGCCAACCTCGCCCCGGACGAGGGCAAGATCATCCCCGGCCGCGGTATTTACGCCGCCGTCGCCCGGTGCGAGGAAATCGTGCGCCCGGCCGCCGTCAGCATCGGCATCCGCCCCCAGTTCGACGGCAGCGTCGAGTTGGTAGAAGCCTTCCTGCTGGACTTCTCCGGCGACCTGTATGGCCGTCGCTTAGAACTGGAATTCCTGAGCAAACTCCGCGATGAACAACGCTTCGCCAGCGTCGAGGCATTAGTGGTGCAGATGGGCAGTGACGTGGCACAGGTGCGGGAGATGAGTCGCAGTGTCCTCGCTTTTGCCGGCGTGATCAAGGACGCGCCGCCGCGCCTGTCTGAGGACGTCGATGAGACACTGCATTGCTGACCGGTCGCGACGACGCGCCCCATGCGCTGGGCGACGACCTGGTGTTGCGCTGGTCGACCGCAGCGGATACCGAGCGCCTCGCCGCGCTAACCAGCAGCGTCTTCCGTGAAGCCAAGGACGAACCCGCCAACGTGGAGACGGCCGCATCTATCCGCGCCGTGATGAACGGCGACTACCCCCTCATAGCGCCGGGGGACTTTGCGCTGGTGGAAGACACCGGCACCGGCCGCATCGCCGCCTGTGCCTGCCTGCTCGCCCAGGTCTGGCGCTACGGCGGCGTCGCCTTGCCGGTCGGCCGACCGGAGGCGGTGGCGACCGATCCGGCCTACCGCCGACGTGGTCTGGTCCGGGCCATCTTCGGGCTCCTCCACGCGCGCAGCGACGCGCGCGGCGATCTCGCCCAGGCCATCACCGGCATCCCCTACTTCTACCGCCAGTTCGGCTATGCCTACGCGCTCGACCTGGGCGGGGAACGGTATGTTGCCCTGGCCGACATTCCAGACGAACTGCCGGAGCATCCCGACTCCGTCACCCTGCAGCCGGCGACCGAGGCCGATGTCCCGTTCCTGGCCGCGTTGTACGAGCGCTCCTTCGCCCGGTCGCTGGTGTCGGCCGAGATCCCCCTGGACTACTGGCGCTACAAGCTGGCGACGGCGGCGACCTCGAACAGCGACTGGCGGCTGCTGATCATCGCCGAGGGTGCGGGTTCCCCCATAGGTTTCCTGAATGTGCAACCGCATCGCACCAGCACCACCTGGATGGTGCATCAGCTCGAAGCGGCGCCGGGGATCGGTTTGCAGGCGCTGGTCCTGCCGGTGCTACGGCGGCTCAAGCAGTTGGCGCCGACGCTACCCACCTTCAAGCCGCTTGAGCCGGCGGCGGTCATCAACTTCCGGCTGGGACGAGAGCACCCCTGGTACGAGGCGCTGGGGCAGCGCCTGGCGCCGCGGGGCCGGCCGCCCTACGCCTGGTACGTGCGCGTGGCTAACCTGCCGCGCTTGCTGCTGCACCTCGCCCCGGTGCTCGAGGTGCGGCTGGCGGCCTCAGTCGCCGCCGGGCACAGCGGGGATCTCCGTCTCGACTTCTACCGCGGCGGCTTGCGCCTCGTCTTCGAGCGCGGCAAACTGGCGCTGGCCGAGGATTGGCAGCGACCGGACTGGAGCGCCCGTGACCATGCCGCCTTCCCGCCGCTGGTGTTCCTGCCGCTGCTCTTCGGCTACCGCAGCCTGCCGGAACTCTGCGCCGCCCACCCGGACGTTTCCTGCCCCGAAGACCTGGAGCCGTTACTGTGTGCACTCTTCCCGCCCGCCGTCTCCACGGTGTTGCCGCTGGGTTGAGAGGGCCTGCTGGCTCGCTCCCGATACTACCCGGCCCACGTCGCCCCGGAAGACCTCGAGCGTGGCGTCCCCGACGTCAACACGTCGCAGCGTGAGCAATTGCATGGCAACCTCTTTTCACCAGCGGGAGGAATCGGGCGGGGGCCCAGTTCGCCATCAGGTAGTGCTTGGCCATATCGCCCGCCACTCAAACGGCAGGCGACGGACCGTTACTGCTGCTGGTCGCGCAGGCGGCGCAGTTCCTCGCGCAGACGCGCTGCCTCTGCTTCCGCCGCCGCCCGGCGGCTCGCTTCCTCATGGTGGGCGGCCGCCTCCATGTCGGCGCGGGCTACCGCGGCATCGGCGCGGGCAGCCTCGACGTTGGCGCGGGCAGCCTCGACGTTGGCGCGGGCAGCCTCGACGTTGGCGCGCGCGGCTGCCTCCGCCCGTGCCGTTGGGGTGGGGGGGGCGGTGGTGGGGGGTGCTGGCGCGCAAGACAGTCCACCACCCAACCCCCAGCCAGGCAAAAGGCA
>JBPCLN010000347.1:0-5892 GCA_051003235.1 Chloroflexota bacterium
GGGACACCTTCGGCACCCTCGCCGCCACCGCCACCAAGCTCGGCGTCAGCCTCTCCCACTACTGCCAGGACCGCCTCTCCGGCGCGCCGCAACTCCCGTCGCTCGCCTCACTCATCACCCGACGCGCCCCAGCACTCCATCTCGCCGACTCTTGGAATACCTCTTGACCATCACCGCCACGAGTTATTGAGCAGATACGTCGATGCTCCGGTTGCCTAATGTTGGAAATTGCAGAGTGACGTCTATAAATGGGCGGTTCACTCCATGGGCACGACTGAAGTAACCCCGAATCACAGCTTATACAATGAGTACATAGTTCTCGTTGGTCGGACGATCGATGAAGGCCCTCTCCGGCGACACACCCTGTTCGCGAAGCCGTTCAATCAAACGCTCTAAATTAGTGTCAACGCCGGCAACCCGCTCGTTGAAAATAGCAACCCACTGCTCCGGGTAACGCGCCAACAATTCGTCGTAATGCTTCTCAAAATACATGACATCGTCATGAAAGCGCGCCAGATTGGCCTGGACATCGAATGTATCAATCATGCTTGTTCTGCCCCGCTCCCATCCGAGTGATCTTATATCACTGGTCCCCAAATGAATATACCCGCACGCCGTATCAACGAAGCGCTCCGGTTCGCTCTCGTGTGCCCCGCTCCTGCCGCGCTAATTGTCCACAGGCTGCGGCAATGTCCTGGCCGCGGTCGATGCGGATGGTGCAAGGGATATGGCGCTCCCGGACGATGGCGGCGAAGCGGGTGATCGCGTCCTGGCGGGGAACGGAGAACTGGCCGCTCGGTTCTGGGTTGAGGGGAATAAGGTTGACGTGGCAGAGCAAACCACGCAATAACGTTGTCAGCTCCTCAGCCTGCTCCGGTCCGTCGTTGACGCCGGCCAGCAGCACGTATTCAAAGCTGACGCGGCGGTTGGTTCGGGCAATGTAATGGCGTACCGCTTCCAACAGGCGGGTCAGTGGATAGGTACGGTTGATCGGCACCATGCGGTCGCGCAAAGCATCGTTCGGCGCGTGTAGGGAGACGGCCAGATTGATCTGATAGGGTTCTAGGGCTAATCGCTCAATCTGCGGCGCGAGGCCGGAGGTGGAGACCGTGATGTGACGGGCGCCGACGCCGAACCCCTCGGCGTGGTTGAGCACAGCGATGGAACGGAAGGTGGCGGCGTAGTTGCCCAATGGCTCGCCCATGCCCATGTACACCACATTGTCCAGCGCCGCCCCCTCCGCCAGCAGCACACGCCGCCAGTGGGTAACCTGGGCGATAATCTCGCCGGGGGAGAGGTTGCGCATCCAGCCGGCCTGACCGGTGGCGCAGAACGGACAGCCGATGGCGCAGCCGACCTGGGTGGACAGGCAGATCGTGTTACGCACGCCGTCGCGCGTGGGCTGGCGCATCAGCACCGTCTCGATGGCTGCGCCGTCAGCGAGGCGCAGCAACACCTTCTCGGTGTCGCCATCGGCGGAGCGCCGGGTGTCGACGATCGCCGGCGGCAGGAGCGGCAGGCGCTCCGCCAACTGCCGGCGTAGGTCAACCGGCAGGTCGCTCATCTCGTCATAGGAGGACGCCGCCCGGCCGAACAGCCAGCCCGCCAGTTGGCGGCCGCGGTAGGCCGGCTGCCCAAGTTCCGCCAGCAACGCCGGCAGTTCATCCGGCGCCTGATCCAGCGCCTGGGGCGGGCGGGCACGAAGCGTCGAGCGCAGGGGAAGCGCAGTCACCGACAATCCTTAGCGTTCGTCTCGACCGGAGGCGCCGAGCAACCGGAAGACGAAGTAGAGCAGCGTTGCCATCGACTGCGCCAGCGCCGCCACGTAGGTTAGCGCCGCCGCCGTCAGCACCTTCTCGGCGCCTTTCATCTCGTCGCCGACCAGGAAGCCGCCCTGGCGCAGCATGGCCAGCGCGCGGTTGGAGGCGTTCAACTCCACCGGCAGCGTCACCAACGTAAAGAGGGTGGCTAGCCCGAAGAGGGCCACGCCGATCCAGGAAAGCGCCAGCAAATGGATCGGGAAGCCGATGATGAAGACCCAGACGCCAATGTTGGAGCCGAAGTTGGCGGCCGGCACCAGCGCCGAGCGAAGGCGTAGCGGACCGTACCCCAGCTTGTCCTGCACGGCGTGGCCGCACTCGTGCGCCACCACCCCTAGCGCCGCCACCGAGGGCTGCCCGAAGCTACTGTCGGAGAGGCGCAGCACCTTGGCCCCTGGATCGTAATGGTCGGTCAACTCGCCGGGGATGCGCTCAATGCCAATCGCGCCGAGCCCATTCTGCCGGAGCAACAGTTGAGCAACTTCGACACCGGAGAGGCCACGCGGACTCGGCATCTGGGAATACCGGGCGTAGGTCGATTTGACCTTCCACTGCGCATAGAGGACGAAGGCCAGGGCCGGCAAGGCGAAAAGGAAATACAGGGGGTCAAAGCCGTAGAAAAACATGCCAACCGCCTTCTTTCACATCGCTTTCAGCTTACCATTGCGCCGGTAGGGTTATTCATGGCCGGGCGGACCGAAAAACCTCACCCGTCGTTCACTTCTCAAGTTCTTCCAAGGTCGCCGCCGTACAGTAGCGAAGGGGCCGAACGGAACGGAAAGTGCCGTGGCGGCATGGCGCCCCTGATAGAGGAAGATCATATGGCGGAACGTATCTCACGGCGGTTGATCCTTCTCAGTTCGGCAGCCATCGGCGCCGTGTATCTGGCCGGCTATCTGGACACCCGTTCTGCCGATGCCGGCCTGGCGAACGCTGCCAGTGTTGACACTACTGCCACCAGTAGGGTGGCCACGCCACCGGTTGCCGCGGCCGGCGCCATCGCCCAGGCGGCAACGTCCACGCAGACGACGACCGCAGCAGCCACGGCGGCGCAAACCAGGCAATCAGCTCCAGCAGCGACGGCTGCCGCCGCGCCACCCACCGTCGCACCGGCCACGGCCACTGCCCGGCCGGCGCCGACCATCGCGCCGACCGCCACGGCGGCGCCCAGTGGACTACGGGACGGCACCTATACCGGAGTCGGCGACAGCCGCCGGGGTGCAATTCAAGCCGCACTCACCGTCAAAGGGGGGCGGATCACCAACGTGGCCATCACCGGCGCGTCAACGCAATACCCGGTCTCCTGGATCTCCGACCTTCCCGGTGAGGTGGTCACGACGCAGAGTTATCGGGTGGACCTGATATCCGGGGCAACCTATAGTTCGCTCGCCTTCCAGGGGGCGGTGCGCCAGGCAATCGCCCAGGCCCAAGCCTGAGCATTTACCGCGCAATGCTGAAGAAAGACAAGCCAATGCTACGCCGCTTCCAACGTTTCCTCCGCAGCCCGAAAGGGTCGCTCTCGCTCATCTTCCTGTCCCTCCTGTTCGTCAGCGGCGCCTCCGTCGGCTGGCCGGTAGCGGCGCCGCATGTGCTGGCGGCCCTGGCCGGCGCCTGTCTCTTCGACTTTCTGATCGGTCTCGTCCGCCAGGGTAAACCAGCCTGGCCCAGTAGCGCCCTGCTCTCCGGCCTGATCGTGGCGTTCGTGCTGGGGCCGTTGGAGCCACACGCTATCACCTTCGCCGTCGCCGCACTGGCCATCATCGCCAAGCACGTCCTGAAGACCCGCCAGGGGCACATCTTTAATCCGGCGGCGCTGGCGCTCGTCATCTCCGTGCCGCTCTTCGGCACCGGTCAGAGTTGGTGGGGCGCCCTCGCCAACGCTCCCGCCATCTGGTTGATCCTGTTGCTGGCCGGCGGCGCCATCATCCTGGAGCGGCTGAACAAGTTCCCCCTGGCGCTCAGCTTCCTTGGCGTCTACTTCGGCCTCTTTGCCTTTGCCGGCCTGGTCGGCCCGGCACGCGTGGCGGAAATGTTCCGCATGCCATTCGTCAATGCCGCCTTGTTCCTCGCCTGTTTTATGTTGACTGACCCACCCACCTCACCCGGCAAGCGCAACGATCAGGTCTGGTTCGGCGGCCTGGTGGCGATCATCGCTGCCGTCGCCCAACTGGTCGGCGTCGGCCAGACCTATCTCCTGGTCGGACTCCTCGCCGGCAACCTGACACTCGCCGTCCGCCGCAGCCTCAGTCGGCGCAGTTCGCTCGCCTCCGCCAAAATGCGCCCAGTAGGTTACGCCAAAGCGACGCCCGCGATGGACTGACTGCTATACTCCGCTCTTGTTCGCGGCGTCCGTTGAGTGCGAGTCGATGCATCCGTCCGGCCTTCTCTACGCCCTGCCCGGCTACTCGGTATGCGGTGGGGCGGTGGATCGACGGAGGGAAGGAGAGCGCTATGACGGGTCGCCGAGATGCAAACGGGCGGCGCTCAAAAGGCGCACAAACCCAGGGGAAACAGCAGGTTGATGCAATCCCCTAACCTCGTGGCGGGTCAGCCGACGCTGGTGACGCGCGAGGAAATCAGCGCCGGCCTGGCTGCTATCGGTCTTCCCCATGGCGCCACCGTGATGGTGCATTCGAGCCTGTCCGCCTTCGGCCAGGTTCAGGGCGGCGAACACGCCGTCATCGACGCCCTGTTCGCTGTGGTCGGGGAGGCGGGTCTGGTGGTGGTTCCGACGCACACCTGGGGGACCGTGAACGCCCGCCAACCGGTCTTCCATGTGCAGCTCAGCCCCTCAATTGTCGGGCGGATCACGGAGACCTTTCGCCGGCGTCCGGACGCCGTCCGTAGCCGCCACCCGACGCATAGCGTCGCTGCCATCGGCGCCAACGCCGAGGCATTTGTAGCGGGGCACGCGCTAAGCACGACGCCCTGTGCGCCGGATTCGCCGTACGGTCGTCTTGTCCAGGCCCGCGGCTGGGTCCTCTTGCTCGGCGTTAATCTCTCGCGGTTGACGCTGATGCATGGCCTCGAGGAGTGGGCGCCCGTACCCTGGCTCTTCGACCGGATGGAAACCCTGTATGCCATTCTGGAAGACGGAAGTGTTCTCACTGTGCCATCGCAACGGCACACTGCTGATCCCGGCTGCGCGCGGGACTATCCGGCATTGGAGCGGCTCCTTGTGGGACACGGGATTATGCGCACCGGTACGATCGGGGCGGCAACGATCCGCCTGATTGATGCCGCCGCCGCCGCCGAACTGCTCGTCCCCATGCTGCGGCAGCGCCCTGACCTCGTCCTAAAGGGCAGGAGCCGGCCTGTGCTCGCCAGTTAGCCGGTGACCGATGAGCATCCGAACGCGGGCTACGCAACGATAACCCATCATCTAAACTGGAACTGTTTTCGCAGCTCAGCGATCGGCCCAGGCATGGGAAAGTGAGCAACGTACGAGTGCTGCGCCGATGGGAGCAGCAGCATCGGGAGAAGAAGGGGTAACGTATGTCGGTCAGGGTAGAACGTACGCCGGGCGTGCGTGTTGTGCTGGCGCTGATCGTTGTGACGCTGGGTGTACTCACGGCTCAGGGCTGGTTTGGCGACACCGCCAACATCTTCCTCATGCCGTCGAACGGCATCACGCCGCCCGCTCCTTCCCTGAGCGGCTTTCTCGGCGCCATTGAGAATCCTCAACCGCCCTTCATTCTGGTGTGGCATACCTTCGAAGGTATTGTGCTGGTCGCGCTCGCCGTGGCCGTATTCGTTCTCGCGCTGCTACGGTCGCCGACACGCGGGGTGCGGATCTGGTCGGCGCTCGGCCTGCTGGCGATGCTTTCGGCGGCATGGGGAGGGTATCGCTTTGTGCTGTCCGGCTTCGCCGCCGGCGGCGCGTCGGCGCAGATGGGCGGGAGTTTCATCCTCACCTATGCCTGTTACTTTCTGACGCTCTACTACACGAAGTAGCAGGCCAGCGTCGACGGGGCGCCCGTTGACAATTGTCACCCCAAACTGCTGATCGCCCTCACTATTGCCGACGCTCCGGCCACCCTATGCTGCTGCCATACCCGCTGTGGCAGCGGAA
>JBPCLN010000348.1:0-14608 GCA_051003235.1 Chloroflexota bacterium
CCTCTGCGCCCGCCTCCATACCAAGCTCGCCGCGCACACCCTCTGCCTCTACCTCAATCGCCTGCTCGGCAACGACGATTTCCTCCAGATCAAAGCGCTTGCTTTCCCAAACTAGCATAACCCCCAAGTAGGTTTGCGACATAAGAATCAACTCACGCTGCCGGAACCGATAGCGACGCAGCTCTGGGCGGAACCCGGCGAGCATCTGGTCATTACCGTGCGGGTCGATGAGCCCGTGTGGCATACATAAGGCGTTTGCCACGCAGTTATGCCGGCAGTGCGGCCGGCGCCTTTGGAGGCCCTGACGACGTAGCCACCTACATACGCGAAGAGCGCGAATCGTGGGTCAAATGAGTACTGTCTCGCTCGAACTTGCCGTGCCGGCCTATGATCGCCTCCTCCTCGACACCAGTGCGCTCATTACCTATCTGAACGGAGGAGAACTGGTTACGCCGGGGATTGCGGAGATTTTAGACAGTTTTGTTCGCACCGGCCGTAACCAGGCCATTGTCGCGATGGTCACGGTGATGGAATCGCTTGTTCGGCCGCTGCGGTTGGGTGCGGGGGAACCCTACCGACACGTTCTTGACTTCTTAACACGTTTTCCCAATTTACGGACGGTAGACATTGACCTTCCCATTGGTCAAGAGGCGGCCGCAATTCGCGCCAGTTTCCACCTGGCCGCACCTGATGCCTTAGTTGTCGCCACCGGAACGATCGCGCATGTCGGGCATCTCGTCACGAATGACCACAAGTGGTCTAACCGGCTGCAGACGGTGCAACGGCGAATACAGGTCGTTGAACTCAAGGCGCATCTGCCGTTTCCGTAATGGCGAGCCTTTGGTCGTCTTCCGGGATTGCCCCCGTGTCAGGTGCAGTGTCCTGCCGCGTTTGCCCGCGGCCGGCTGACGCTGGTAGACTCGGCAGAGGCCGCCGACGAAACCTTCGGGGAGCAATACCGCGTGCGACTGGATGCGTTGCTTGACGCCACTGCTGCTAATGTCCCGTTCCGCGTCCAAGGTTCTGCCAATATCGAGATTGCCGGCATAGCTTTTGATACTCGTCGCCTGGCGCCAGGCGACCTCTTCGTCGCTGTACGCGAAGCCAACCGCGACGGCCATCAGTTCATCGCTGACGCCGTGGCGCGAGGCGCCGCCGCCATCGTGGCCGAGCGCCAGCCGAACATTCCGGTTGCAGTGCCATTGCTCCTGGTTGAGCACTCCAAACGCGCCCTCGCGTACCTCGCCGATGCTTTCTACGGCCAGCCCTCCCGCCACCTGCGTCTGATCGGCGTCACCGGCACCGATGGGAAGACGACGACCTGCGAACTGACCGCACACTTGCTGCGCCAGGGGAGGCGTCACTGCGGTTTCCTGACGACGGTGTCCTTCGACCTGGGTCTCGCGCCGGAGGAGAATCGCACGCGACAGAGTACCCAGGAAGCCCCCGATATCCAGGCTGCCCTGTCGCACATGCTGGCGAACGGTTGCACGTCCGCAGTATTGGAAGCCACCTCCCATGCGCTGGCGCTGGACCGCGTCACCGCTTGCGCCTTCGACACGGCGATCATCACCAATGTGACCCACGAACACCTGGATTTCCACGGCACCTGGGAAGCCTACCTGGCAGCGAAAGCGCACCTCCTCGAACTGGTAATGGCGAGCAGTTCCAGCAAGCCGGGGCGTAAGACGGCTATCCTCAACCGAGACGACCGGAGCTACTCCCACTTGCACCAGCGTTTCGCCCTCGACGAGATAAGTTACGGCCTGCCGGGCGCCGACGTGAGCGCGGCGCAGATTACCGAGTCACCGGACGGCACGCGCTTCACGTTGCAGACGCCGTGGGGAAGCGTGGACGTTCACACCCATCTGGTCGGCCAGTTCAATGTCTATAACTGCCTCGCTTCAGCCACGGCAGCTCTGGTGGAGGGCGTGGATCTGCACTCTGTGGCTGCCGACTTAGCCTCTGCGCAGCCGGTAGCCGGCCGGATGGAACGCATCAATGAGGGTCAGCCCTTCCAGGTCATCGTGGACTACGCCCATACCGCCGACAGTTTGGAAAAGGTGTTACGCGTGCTGCGCACTGGAACGCCAGGGAAGCTCATCGCCGTGTTCGGCTCCGCCGGCGAACGGGACCGGGAGAAGCGCCCGGCTATGGGCGCCGTAGCAGCCCGTCTCGCGGACTATTGCGTCTTTACCAATGAGGATCCCCGCCGCGAAGATGCGGCGGCCATCCTCGACGATATTGCTGCCGGCGCGCTCAGTGCCGGTGCACAATGGGGCCGGGAATTTTCCTGCCTTGTAGAGCGGCACGACGCCATCGCCCACGCCTTCGCCCGTGCGGGCGTCGGTGATACGGTGCTCCTGGCGGGGAAGGGACACGAGCAATGCATGTTCGTCGGCGAAGAGAAGCGACCTTGGGACGATCGCGCCGTCGCCCGCGCCTTGCTGAATGGTTCGAGGAGGCCGCGAATTCACGCGACCACGCCGCTTACGGCGTCTGGGAAAACGCCACGGTAGCGGCACGCTTTGCCGCCGCCCTGATCTTTCCGGCGACGGCCGCCCCCATTGCCGGTTGCCTCCGCCCTGCAGTGGTCGTGCTGAGCGGCCTACCAGGTGTGGGCAAGACCCATCTCGCCCGGGAATTGACGACCCACGCCCCGGTCACGGTGATTAGCGCTGATCGTGTCCGCCGCATCCTCGTCGCGTTCCCCGGCTACAGTGATCGGGAACACCAGTTTATCCACGACGTCTGCTTGCATCTTGCCCGACACGGTCTGGCAACGCAGCGGACCGTTATCGTCGACGCGACCAATCTGCGTCACCAATACCGGCAACGGTTCCGCGACGTTGCCCAGCAACACCATGCTCCGTGTCACCTGGTCCATGTGGACTGCCAGGAAGCCACGGTTCGCCGACGCCTGCAGCAGCGCGCGCGCGGGGAGGCAGTCGACGGCTCCGATGCTGACGAAAGCGTCTATGAGTTGCTCCAAAAGGTTGCCGAGCCGTTCCAAGAGCCGCACCTACGCTTGCGTGGTGATGGTGATGTGTCGGACGCCGCGCGGGCCGTCCTTGGCCTGTTGCGACCACCGGCTGCCGCCGCCCTTTCCTACCGTCCCGTCACGTGGGAGACTGGGACACTCGCTGGCGCCCAGCTCTAACGTGAGGTAGAAGCGGTAATCTGTCCTTCCTTCGCGGTATCCTCAAACGATGCTGCGTGGCGATTGCTGCCGGAATTCAGGAAAGGGAGATACACGACTGTGTCGACGCTGCGCCGAAGGCCCCATTTGAAGGCGGGCAATGCTGTGGCGAAGCCGATGGTGGTCGCGTGACGGATGTCCCTATGTCAATACTGCGCACCGGCGCCGGCCGACTCGGTCTGGCCCCTTCGGAACAGCAGTTTGCGCTCCTCCAGCGTTACGCCGAACTCCTGCTCGACTCTAACCAACGGGTGAACCTCACCGGAGCGCACGATCTGGCGGAGCTGGAAGTTCGGCACCTCTTGGATTCGCTCACCGTCGCTCCCCACCTGCCGGAAGCGTCCGCCACGCTCCCCGCCAATGTAATTGATGTCGGCAGCGGCGGCGGCATGCCGGGCATTCCCCTGGCGATCGTCCGTCCAGATCTCGCGATCACTCTGCTCGATTCGGTCGGCAAGAAGACTCTGTTCCTGGAGCAAACGGTCGCTGCGCTTGGCCTGGCCAATGTGGCAGTGGTCAACACCCGCGCCGAACTGGCGGCCCAGGCCTGGGATTATCGCCAGCGGTTCACGATCGCCGTCTCCCGTGCCGTCGCCGACCTCCCGCTGCTGATCGAACTCACCGTCCCTTTCCTGAAGCTCCTAGGCCGCGCCATCCTCATGAAAAAGAGCGACATTGCCGAGGAAATTGCGCGTTCCCGCCGGGCGTTACGCACGATGGGCGGTGATATTGTGGAGGTGACGGAATCGCCGTTGCCGGACCTGCTCCCCGCGCACCAACTGGTGATCGTGGAGAAGACCCGCCCGACGAATTCGCAATACCCCCGCCGTCCCGGCATACCGGAGCGACGGCCATTGGGATGAGCGGAACCGCTACCAGCGCGGTAGCGTGACGGCTCCCTCGGAGGCAGAACTGACGCTGGCGGCGTATTTGGCAAAGACGCCGCTGGTATAGCGCGGCGCAGGCTTTTGCCAGGTCGCCAGGCGGGAGCGCAATTCCTCCGCCGAGAGTTCGACGTCTAGACGGCGCTCGTTGACGTCTACGACGATGATGTCGCCCTCGAGCACGGCGGCGATCGGGCCGCCGCGATAGGCTTCGGGCGAGACGTGGGCGATCATCAAGCCGTGGGTAGCGCCACTGAAACGGCCGTCCGTCAACAAGGCCACGGAGTCACCCAGGCCGACGCCGACGATCGCGGCCGTGACGCCGAGCATTTCGCGCATGCCTGGTCCGCCACTGGGACCTTCGTAGCGGATGATTACCACGTCGCCCGGCTGGATTTGCCGGCGGGTCACGGCGCGCATGCAGGCCTCTTCGCTATCAAAGACGCGCGCTGGGCCGCGGTGCAGGACGCGTTCATGGCCGGCCACTTTTACTACGCAGCCCTCCGGCGCCAGATTGCCACGGAGGATCAGCAGGCCCCCGTGCGCTTTCATCGGTCGCTCCAACGGGCGCACTACCTCCTGCCCCGGCGTTTCCGGCGCGTCGGAGACTTCCTCGGCGAGCGTTCGGCCGGTGACCGTCAGTTGGCTGCCATCCAGGTAGCCCCCTTCCAGGAGACGGCGTCCGAGCAGGGCGGTGCCGCCGGCGGTATCCAGGTCGGCGGCCACGAAGCGCCCGCCCGGCTTGAGGTCGGCAAGCAACGGGGTCCGCCGGCTGATCTCGTCGAAGTCGTCGATCGAGAGGGGAATGTGCGCCTCCCGCGCCATTGCGACGAGATGCAAGACGGCGTTGGTGGAACCGCCGCTCGCCGCCACACCGGCGATGGCATTCTGAAACGATTGCCGCGTGAGGATCGCACTCGGGCGCAAACCACGCTTCAGGACGTCAAGCACCAACCGGCCGGCGCAGTGATTCACGTCGGCCCGACGAGCATCGGGCGCCGGCACGCGCGCCGAACCCATGGGCGAGAGACCGAGGAACTCCATCGCCATAGCCATCGTGTTGGCCGTGTACTGGCCGCCGCAGGCGCCGGCGCCGGGGCAGGCGACGTTTTCCAGGGCCCGCAACTCCGCCTCCGTCATCGTACCCGCCGCCACGGCGCCGACGGCCTCAAAGACGTCGAGGATGGTGACATCCCGACCGGCGTAGCGACCCGGCAAGATGCTTCCGCCGTATAACAACACTGAAGGGATATCCAACCGTATCAGCGCCATAGCTGCTCCCGGCAGCGTTTTATCGCAGGCGACGAGGGTGATCAGAGCGTCGAACATGTGGCCTCGTCCGACTAGCTCGATTGAGTCGGCAATTACCTCGCGGCTGACGAGCGAGGCTTTCATGCCTTCGGTTCCCATCGTCACGCCGTCGCTGATGGCGATAGTGTTGAATTCCATCGGCGTGCCACCGGCCGCTCGGATACCCTCCTTAACCTGCACGGCCTGCTCGCGCAGGTTGATGTTGCAGGTCATCGTCTCGATCCAGGTGTGGGCGACACCGACGATCGGCTTCGCCAGGTCTTCGTCCGTGAAGCCGATACCCTTGACATAGGCCCGGGCGGCGGCTCGATCGCGGCCGTCGTACAAGATGCGACTGCGCTGCCGCAGGTCGGCCTCAACCATACCGTTTGTCTCCTCAAGCTTGCCGGTTCGACGCTGTGTCTGATACAGGGTACGGGACGGCGGGCCGTGGCGCAACGCGCGGGTATACTGCGCGAGACATTCGTTTTGCCGGCAGCATTGGTGCAGCCGGCGTGATGCGACAACGGACCACGGGACAGAGAGAGGCCTGATCGACATGAGTAAGAAGCGAAGTAAGCTGCGCCAACGCAAGAAGAAGCCGGCCAACCATGGCAAGCGTCCCGTCTCCGGCCGCTAGAGACCTCTCTCACGATGCGCCTCGCCTCCCGGCGAATCATCATGTCGCGGCGCAGACGGCGACAGTCGTTGACGGTGCGGCAAGCCGCAGCGTCGCGGTCGCGGACTTGGCTGGGCACCTTGATGCTTGGATTGGTGCTAGGCGTCGCCGCGCTGGCCACGGGGGCGGCGCTCTTTCTGCTCACTACCTTCGCCAGCACTGCCTTTGCCTACCAGCAGGTGACGAAAGGGCTACCGTCCGTCGCGGAGGTGGGGAACACGCACCTGGCGGAAACGTCGATCATTTACGA
This sequence comes from Chloroflexota bacterium, assembly GCA_051003235.1. Taxonomy (GTDB): domain Bacteria; phylum Chloroflexota; class UBA4733; order UBA4733; family UBA4733; genus UBA4733. The sequence continues at coordinate 6,303 of JBPCLN010000348.1, forward strand.
CCGCAACGGCAAGGAATTGTACGAGATTGTCGACCCCCAGACCGGTGTGCGGACCAGCGTCCCCCTCAATGAAATGGCGCCTGCGCTGATCTGGGCGACCGTAGCAACGGAGAATCCGACCTTCTGGGAGGATCGCGGCGTCGACCCGACTTCGATTGCGCGCGCGACAGTGCAGGACATCACCAGCGGCCGTACCCTGTCCGGCGCCAGTACGATCACGCAGCAACTAGTCCGCCGGACGCTGTTGAGTAACGAAGTCTCGATCACGCGCAAGCTACGGGAGGCCGTCCTCGCCTATCGCCTTACTAAGCAGTTGCCGAAAGACCGTATCCTCGAACTCTACTTGAATCAGATCTTCTACGGCAACAATCGCTACGGCGTGGAAGCAGCGTCTGAGAAGTACTTTGCCAAGCACGCCAAAGACCTGGATCTCGGCGAGGCGGCGCTCCTGGCCGGTCTCCCTCAGTCACCATCGCTCTATGATCCGTTTGTCAACTTTCCCGCCGCCAAGCGCCGGCAGGCGGAGGTACTGGGCTACATGGTGCGGGAACAGTTAATCACCCAGCAGGAGACCGACGCGGCCGCCAAAGCGGATGTCCATCTGGTGGATCCCCATGCGCAGCAGCAACTATTGCTCGCACCCCATTTCGTGTTTTATGTCATTGACCAGTTGGTGCAAACGTACGGTCATGACGCCGTCTACCAGGGTGGCTTGCGCATTACGACGACGCTCGACTACCCCCTGCAACAGGCTGCGCAACAGATCGTCACCGATCAGGTCGCGAAAATACAGGCCCAGCATAATGCCACGGATGGAGCGATGGTCGCAATCAACCCCAAGACCGGCGAGATTGTCGCTATGGTTGGCAGCGCCGATTACCGCAACCAGGCGATCAGCGGCGAGGTCAATGTGGCGACGGCGCAGCGGCAACCTGGTAGTACGGCCAAAGCCTTCACCTACGCCGCGGCGTTTATGCGGGGCTATTCTCCCTCCTCGATCGTTGTCGACGCCAAGACGGAATTCCCGGTCAACGAGCAGCAACTGCTCGGCACCTGGGTTGCCCCCCGTAACCCCGACCCGAATCAGGCACCATACGCGCCCTGCAACTACGATAACCAGGTGGCTAACTGTCCCGCGCAATATTTCCATGGGCCGATCAGCCTGCGTCGGGCGCTGGGCAACTCCCTCAACGTTCCGGCCGTGAAAACGCTCCAGTACGCCGGAATCGACAACATGATTGCCCTGGCGCAACGCATGGGCATCACCACCTGGGACCAGTCCGCCAATCACTATGGGTTGGCCATTACTCTCGGCGGCGCTGAAGTCAAGCTGCTGGACCTCACCTCCGCCTACGGCGTCTTTGCCGCCGCCGGCGTGCGGCATCCGCCCCTGGCCTGGCGCGACATTCACGATATCTATGGGCACGTGTACTACCACTTCGATGACGGCCATCCGCCGGCTGGGCAGCAGGTACTGAGTCCGCAGGTCGCTTACCTCATGACCAACGTCCTCAGCGACGACCACGCCCGCGACCTGGAATTCGGACCAGGCAGTGGCCTGGTACTATCCCGGCCTGCCGCGGCGAAGACCGGCACAACGGACTCCTATCGCGATAACTGGACGGTCGGATACACGCCGAATCTGGTTACCGGCGTCTGGGTTGGCAATGCCGACAATACCTCGATGGTCGACGTGATCGGCATCACCGGCGCCGGTCCGATCTGGCATGACTTTATGGAGACGGCGCTGAAGCCATTGCCGGTGGAGCAGTTCATGCCGCCGCCGGGTCTGGTGCAGGAAAGTGTTTCCGATATCACCGGCCTGCTTCCCAACGGTTCCGGTTCCAGCACGATCACCTACACCAAGTTGCCCGGTCTCGATAAGTATGTCGCCAACTACACCAATTCGGGAGAGCCAAGTCACGTCGACTGGTTCATCAGCGGCACCGCGCCGACGCGCCACACCTATAAGCTGGGCACGTACATGGCGCTCTGGACCACCGGGCAGCAAGCGGAAAATTGCCCGCCGTACATGGTCGATGTGCGGGCCTGGGGGCCGAACCTTCCGCCGCCAGGAGTCTACGATTGTGCCTTACACCGCACCCTACCCAATGCCGGCTACCAGTATGGAAGCGGTTCACCGCCGCTGCTGATTGTGCCGACGCCGGTAGCAACGCCGAAAGGCGGCCGCTAGAGCGCTACGTCGCGCCGGCAGCCGCCTGTTCTTCCCGTCGCAGGAGCTCGTCCCGGTCGAACAGCTTGGTCGGGATGTGCGGCATTCACCTGGCATCGAATTCAAGGTGATGCAGTGGTATAGTCGAGCGGTCTGTGATCGCGGGCCAGGGATAGCCTGCGTGCTGGGTAACGATGTGCCAATGCGTGCTGGTCTTCCGACATAGACCTTGGTTTAGCCCCGTGGTTCAGGACGTTGGAAGACGAGGTGGTGCATGTCCGTTCGCATCCTGATCGCCGATGATGAGTCGCTCATCCGCATGGATTTGCGGGAGATGCTGACGACCCTCGGCTACGAGGTGGTGGGCGAAGCCGCCGACGGGCGGGAAGCCGTCCGCCTGGCGCGGGACACGAAGCCGGATCTGGTGGTCATGGATATCAAGATGCCGCCGGGGATGGATGGTGTCACGGCGGCAAAAGAGCTCAATGGTGATGCCGTCGCGCCGGTGCTCTTCCTCACCGCCTATAGCGAACGGGAGCTGGTCGACGGCGCCAACGCGGCAGGGGCGGTCGGCTACTTGGTCAAACCGTTCCGCGAATCGGACTTGCGTCCGGCGATTGAAGTGGCCGTGGCGCGGGCAGCCGATTTGCGGCGTCTGGAAGCGGAAACGACCAAGCTCCGCACGGACCTGGAAACGCGCAAAGTGCTGGACCGCGCCAAGGGCATCATCATGACGCGCTACAGTTGCACTGAAAACGATGCCTACCATCGCATCCAGAAGATGGCGATGAACTCCCGCAAGTCCATGCGTGACGTCTGCGAGGCGATAATCCTGGCAAGCGACGTGTAGCACTGGGGCCGGCCCGATTTGATCGTCGCAACCACCATCCGCTACACTGGTGCCCCCGGGGCGGCGTAGCTCAGTGGTAGAGCAGGGGACTCATAAGCCCTTGGTCGGTAGTTCAAATCTACCCGCCGCCACCCCAAATTCACGCCTAAAACGGTGCGAACGGAGGCCGCAGGATCCTTCCCAACCGTCGTAGTGTTGCAACCCATGTAGCAATCGAGTCGCGCCTGACTTGGCTTCAACCCGGCTCACGACCCGGCGCCGTCCAGTACCTGCTGGACCTCCTCATCCGTGAAGTCGGGAATCCGGCAGGCACGCGACCATCGGCAGCGCGGTCACCGCTGCGGCAAGTGGATCAGGTGGGGCCGCGCCCTGGGATGCGCCAGCAATGCACCATGCACCGCCCCGGATTGGTCGAGGCCGGTCGAGTCGGTCGTGCCGACCTCGTGATGTATTGTTGGATCAAGGTTGCTCGGCGGCGAGGACCGTCAGGCCATACTGGGCAAAGTGATGGTCGAACGTGAAGGCCATGGCAATCCCTGCACGTTCCATCACAACGAAGCTCGTCGCGTCTGTTAGCGAGAAGTCCTTGTCGTCGTAGCGGTAGATGAGTTCTCGCGCTCGCTCGACATCGGCGGGAGTTGCCCAGATCACCGTAATGAAGCTCTGCTCCATCTCACGGAGGAAGGCCGTCGCGATCGCATGGGAAAGCCGCGTGAGCAGCAAGGCATGCGTTTCCGCGAGGACGAGGTCGGTCGTGAAGACGCGCGAGCGACCTCGGATCAGCCGCTCCTGGATCGACCGAGCGTCGACATGATGCTGGTCGCGCCGATCGAGTAGGGCGAAGAAGGCCGAGCTATCCGCGAAGGCTCGCCGAAGCGCTGCCCTCCGGCTCATTTGTGGCGATCAGCGTAGGCTTCCGCGAGGAAGTAGTGTTTCTTTGTAGAGACATCACCCGGCCCGTCCGACACGCCAACGCCGATAAGCTGCCAGAGCGGGTCGTCGGCGGCCGCCGGCCGCCCCCGGGGAAGGCGCGTTCTTGCTGCTCGCTTTAGCGGACGGATAATCGCTACGTCCTCGTTGTCGTGCCGCAGGACGCGGGGCGAATTGCTGGCTCGAATATCCTCGACGAGCCGAAGTAAGTCGGGGTTGTCGCCAATATCGATGGGTTCGACCACTGTAGCCATCGGGCGTACCTCCTTCCAGACACCAATGCAGTATAGCCGCCGCCTCTCGGTGGCATTCAGGCACTCAGGTCCTTCGGTTGGTCGCCGCCCTCACGGACACTCGGAGGGCACTCTTGCCGATCTGCCGTGTGCGCCCTTGTCGCAGCGCCGCCGGCGCGGACATCAGCGGCCGGAGGCGGCACGCTCGCGGTGCTCGATGACACGCTCTGTCTCGGCTTCGTGCGCAAGGAGGTAGTCCAGCGCAGCCTCGACGGCGGGAAGGCTGATGCGATACGCCGTTGCCACGGCTGGCGGGTCACCCGGGTAATCCTGACGCAGCGAGAGTGCGATCGAGTGAATCGGCACCCGCGTGCCACGAATGACGGGCTCGCCGCCGTAAACGCGGGGGGCGCGCTGGATCAGGCGGTGTCCGGAACTCGTCGTCACCATCGTCGGTGTCCACGTCTCCTGCGTTCCAGCTACCATGCCATGCCGACATGCCTTGCCTATCCCTCGCGGCTGCTGCCTAACGTGGGAAAGACCGTGGCGAGTCGCGCGACCTCTTCCTCCAGCATCGCCGGCAGGACGTGCTGGTAGCGCATTGTCATGCTGATCTGGCTGTGTCCAAGCAGCTCCATCACCACCCGAGGGGGGACGCCTTTGGCCAGCAAATAGGTCGCCGTGCTGTGCCGGAGATCGTGCAAGCGGTGCGTGCTCGGCAACCCCCCCGGGACGAGCAGCTTCTTGAAGGCGTGACTCACGCTCGTGACGTGGGGTGGCTCTCCTGTTGCGGACGGGAACACCAGGCCGTGATCCCGCCACGCCACTGTACGAAGCTGCAGCTCGAGCACCCGCGCGCGCTGGGCGCGGAGCGCGGCACGCGCTTCGGGGAGTAGCGGGAGAGTGCGCCGGCTCGTGGCCGACTTCGGCTCCGCCAAGCGCCATGGCTTCCCAGGCAACTGTTCCAGAGTATGGCGGACCGAAAGACGTCCGGCGTCAAGGTCAATATCCTCCCAACGCAAGGCGAGGGCCTCGCCGACGCGTAGCCCGGTGGTCAGGAGCACGGTCAATAGCAGCTCGTAGGTGTGGCCACGCGCGGCACGCAGGAAGGCTTGCGCGTCAGCGAACGAAAGCGGTTGGATATCCGGTATCGGCACCCGAGGAGGGTCCACAAGCAGCGCGACGTTGCGAGCGGCGAGTCCCCACTTCACGGCGCGACTGAGCGCTACACGCAACACCGCGTACATCATCTGGACGCGTCGCGGGGAGAGACCGGAACTGGCCCGCTCATTCAGGAACGCTTGGACGGGCTGGGGGGAGAGCTTGGCGAGCGAGTGCCGGCCCAGGCCCGGCACGAGGTGTCGCCGGATGAGCGTCTCGTAACTGACGTAGGTGCTCGGCTTGAGCTTTGGCCGCGCCGAGTCTTCCAACCACCGCACCAAGAACTTCGCGACGGTCAGCCGCTTACCCGGGAGCGTGAGACCCTGGCGTACATCGTTCAAGGCCGTCACCAAGCGTCCGGCAACCTCCTCCCGAGTCTTGCCATAAATCACTTTCCGCTTGCCGTTCTCCAGTGTGACAGCGGCGCACCAGCGGCCATCGCTCTTGCGCTGGTAGATGGCACCCTCACGGTTACCCCGCTTGGCGGTCCTTCGACTGGCCACGCCTGCGTTCGTTGTGTTCCTCATCGTTCTTTTTCTCCTCTGTCGATCTGTCGCTTGCCGGCGATGTGACCGCGCGCTCGCGCAGCCGGCCGCGGTAGCTACGTTTCATTGCCGTATTGCGGCAGCGGGCCGAGCAATAGCGGGCCTGATAGGCACCGCTCACGAACGGTTTGGCGCACACGTCACACGCCAGGATGCGCTTCCCCGAGGTGAGATCGAGGTAGGCCATCATGGCGAAAGACGCCAGGAGTGACTTCGCCCGCCAGGCCCGGGAATAGCCGCCGTCCGCCGCCACTTCGAAGGACGGATGCACGCCGGCGGTGAGGCAAAAGTACGCCCGGTCGGCGGCCGCTCGGCGGCGAACGTACGCCAAGGCGTCCTCCCCCTCCCGCACCTCCGGGTCCAGCCCTTGCACCGTCTCCGAGAACAGCGCCGCCGCCGAAAGGAACGCCTCCACCGGCTCGCCGTAGGACTGCCAGAACCCCTCGGTGAGCGGCAGTAGGTAGGCGTAGGTGTCCTGCTCGGCGGACGGGACGTCGGGGAAGAAAGACCCCCATGCCGCGCCCAGAGGGAGCGTGCCCCAGGCTCCCTCGCCGAGGCTGCGGCCGAGGACGCACGGCGGGCCCCAGAGCTCGGGTTGGAGACTGGTCGGCACCAACGCTCCGTCCTGCTTCGGCGCTCCTTCCAATGCAGGCGACCGGGTTTGCCACCAGGCATCTTCAGTCCGCTGCCAGCCCGACGCCCCCCAGGCGTGGCTCTGGCGCACCGGCACGAGCGCGACGCCGGCAGCCAAGAAGTCGTCCATCGGCATCCAGCGGGGGGCGAGGTAAGCGACCTCCGTCTCCTGGGAGAGGATACCGAGCAGCCCGTGCGCTTCGCACCAACCTACCAGAGCCCTTTCGCTCGCAGTTTCCAGGCGCACCGGCTCGCCTGAGCGCCGGGGCAGCAGCCGAACCGACCACACGAGCTCCAGCAGCGACTCGTAGGGGACCTGGCCACCGCCGCCGCCCCAGCCGCTGCGCGCCGCGCGATAGTCCTCCCATGGATCGTAGGGTTCCGCGTTGGCCCCGCGAACCGGCCGGATCATGCCGCCCCGCACTTCGTAGCGGGCAAACCTCAGCCACCCCGCCAAGGGTCGGCCGACGGCGTCGAGTTCGGCTCGCCGTCCACGATCGTCCGTCATAGTCCATCCACCATACAATGCAATATTCACTATTGACATGGACAAGAGTACCTGAAATACTGAACTCGTGCAAGACCATTTCGGGAATTGGGAGGCGTCACGATGAACCGTTTGCAGGGCATCGCGGACGGCGCGCGCCGGCCGCAGCAATTGGACAAGGAGACCGACGAATGGAAACGGATGGACCAACTGCTGTTGCGACCGGAGGAGGCAGCGCGCGTGCTCGGCATTGGACGTTCGAAGCTATTCGAGCTGCTGGCGACGAGCGCCCTCCCTGTGGTGCGGATCGGCCGGGCCACGCGCATTCCCGCCCCCGCGCTGCGACGCTGGGTCGAGGAGCACACCGTCGGCGCCGGCGTGACTGCGCCGACGGATGGGGACCCGCTGGCGACGAGCGAGCGGAGCCGAGGGCGCGATGAGCAGTGGGGATCGGCGCCGCGCTGGGACGACCGGCGCTGACTGGGCACCATTCCTAGCGATCACGCTTGTCGTGCTGGCGGCCCTCCCGGCCGTGCTCGGCGGGTTTTTCCTGCTGGCGATCGTGCGTGGCGTGGGCGCATTCCGCGGCGCCGAACCGCCACGATGGCTGCTACCACTCCTGGCCGCGGCCGGCTTGGCCGTCCCGATTGCTCTCGGGGCATTCCTTGGCGCCACGCCCTCGGCGCTGTATACCCAGTACGTGGATGCGCAGGCTCCGCTAATCCTCAGGACCCATGACGGAATAAACGCTCCAGTTGCGTGCTGAGTGGGGATGTGCGTCAATGAGCGTGTGAACGATGCGGAGCGGGACCGGGAACGGGAGCGGCTGACCCAAGTGTTCGTGGGGCTGGAGCCGGTGTTGGACGAGCGTGCGCGTCGATTGGTTGCAGCAGCGGAAGCACGGGCGCTGGGGCACGGTGGCGTGAGCTTGGTGGCCGGGGTGAGCGGGCTGGCCCGCAGCACCGTGCATCGGGGCGTGGTGGAGCTGGAAGCGCGCGACGAGTGGGAGGAGCCTGGGGAGACTGCGCCGCGGGTGCGGCGCCCCGGCGGCGGGCGCCAGGCCCTCACGGTCCGCGACCCCACGCTCGTCCCTGATCTGGAAGCATTGGTGGACCCGGTGACGCGTGGCGACCCGGAGTCGCCGCTCCGCCGGGTGCCCTGTCTGTAATACTGGGGGTGTTGCGGGCTGAGGAGAGGACTTCGGGTGCCGGCGGTGCGACCGCTACCAGAGGACGGTTCCTCCCCAGCCAGGCAGCGCCCGGATGGCTTTGAGAGAGACGTGCCGTGAGCACTG
>JBPCLN010000349.1:0-20025 GCA_051003235.1 Chloroflexota bacterium
CCTCTGCGCCCGCCTCCATACCAAGCTCGCCGCGCACACCCTCTGCCTCTACCTCAATCGCCTGCTCGGCAACGACGATTTCCTCCAGATCAAAGCGCTTGCTTTCCCAAACTAGCATAACCCCCAAATAGTGCTCGCTAGCGAGGAGCGGGGGGCTCGCGCGGCGGCACGAAGCGGTAGCCGACACCCCACTCGGTATGGATGTAGCGCGGGTGCTCTGAGCTGTCGCCGAGCTTCTGCCGGAGCCGACGGACAAACACCTTCACGTAGTGGGTGTCATGGACATAGCCGGGTCCCCACACCTGAGTCAGGAGCGACTGATGCGGTACGATCATCCCCACATGCCGCACCAAGACCTCGAGCATGCGGTACTCCGTCGAGGTCAGTTTTACCTCGACACCGCGCAGGCGGACGGACCGTAAGCCATAGTCGATCGATAGGTCGCCGAGCGTCACGTCGTCGTGCCCCAACGGCGGTCCCTTGGCCCGGCGCCAGAGCGCGCGCAGGCGGGCCAGCAGCTCCAGGTGGTCGAACGGTTTGGTGAGGTAGTCGTCGGCGCCGAGGTCAAGCGCCCGGATCTTGTCGAGGGTCGCCGAGCGCACGGTGAGCATGAGGATGGGCACTTGCGACGTCTGGCGAAGGTGGCGGCAGACCTCGAAGCCGTCGGGCGGCGGCATAGAGATGTCGAGGACCACGAGATCAGCGGGATCTGCTTCGAAGCGCCGGATGCCGTCCGCACCATCGGTGCAAATCGTGACCTGGCAGTCGGGCCAGTTCATCCGGGCGCCAAAGGCCACTACTTCGGCCACATCGCGCGCATCGTCGATCACCAGCATCCTGAGGCTCATAGGTCCTCGCTTCCGATATGCAAGGGCAGGGCAACGGTGAAGGTCGTCCCGTCCCCGGCGGTACTCTCGGCCCAGATACGCCCGCCATGTGGCTCGACGATGGCCCGAGCGATCGCAAGGCCGAGTCCTGATCCGGAGGAGGTCGCGGACAGACGGTAGGAGCGCCGGAAAATTGCCTCCAGTTCCTCGCTTGGAATGCCAGGTCCGGTGTCATGGACGCGCAGCACGACTTCGCCGCTGCTCACCCGGCCTTGAATGGCAATCGCCGTGCCCGCCAGCGTATGCCCATGGGCGTTGGCGAGCACGTTCACCAGGACCTGCTGCAGTCCGCGCTGGTCGCCGTCGACCGGCAAAGGGTCGGGAAGATCAGTCGTCAACGTCTGTTCCTTGTCATGCAAGAGTGGCTGCACCGTCGCCACGGAAGCTATCACCACGGACCGCAAATCGAATGGTTCGCGGCTCAGCAGCAGCCCTCCCGCCTCCAGTTGGTTATAGGCGAGCAAGTTATCGGTGAGCCGGCCGAGCGTGATGATATTACGGCGGACGTTGTGCAACAATTCCAGCTCATCCTCCCGCAATCGCTCGGCCGCGCTGGTCTCCAGTAAGCCGACGCCGGCGCGGGCAGCGGTCAAGGGTGTACGCAAATCATGGGACACCGTGGCAATAAAGTCGGCCCGAAACTGGTCGCGTTCTTGGAGGCGGACGGCAGCATCGCTCACCGTCAGCGTTCGTGCCTCCTGCAGGGCCAGGCGACGCGCCAGGAGACCCGTCGCTACGGCGACGAGCGCCAGCAGCACCAGGCGAGCCGCCAGTTCCTGCAACGGCTCCTGCCCGGCGGCGCTGATGGGCAGCAGCAGATGTACCGCCAGCATCATGATCCCGACGGCGCCGGCATAGAGCAGCCCACCCTGAAGATTCAGCGTCGCCGCGGCGCTGACGACGGTCATGAAGAAGAGCACGAAAAAGACGCTGCCGCGCTCGGTGCCCAGGAAGTAGACCAGTCCGGCCACCGGCAGGTCCAGGATCGCCATGGCGGCGAACGAGCGAACGGTAGGCAGCCGCAGCCGGACCAGATCGCTGACCAGGCTATAGCCGGCAAAGAGCAGAATCGGCACCCAGGTAGGCAGCCCGGTGCGCCCGGTGGTCGGTTGCAGCACGGTCAGCAGGAGCACGGCCAGAATAGTCGTCCAGCGCAAACCGGAGATGAGGCGACCCAGGAAGCGGTACGACTCCGGACTGACGAACAGGCGCCCGGCGGCGAACCTAGCCATGCGGCTCCTTTCGCCGAGCAAGCATGTACCGCCGTATTGCCCTCGCGGCTTCGTCTCGTGGTCCGAGACGAAGGGCTAGCAAGCGCGAGACCGGATGCAACCGGACGCCGGCCTCAGGCGGTAAACAATGGTGAAGAATGTGGCACCCCGGCCGCGTTCGGCAACTGTGTCCTCGGATTCAGGTTAGACGGCGCTGGGGCTACCATGGGCCGCGCTGCGAGTCGCCGATCGCAACGCACTGTCCACCAGGTGCAGAGGCCGACGCCGACGACGCAGACGCCGGTGAGCCACAGATTTGGCGGCACGCCCAGGTTGCCGAAGAAGAACAGTTCGACGCCAATGGAGAAAACAAGGCGATGCCGGCAGCGGTAAAATTTCGGCTTGTGGTCGGCGCTGGTCAAGTACGGTAGCGCCGGCGAGGGCCGAGAAAACCGGTGCTATGCCACCGCAATCGGTAGCAATACCCCGATGCCGAGCACAAACAAGCCCAGTGCAGGTGCGGGCGTTCCTATTGGGCGGCGTAATCGGGCTTCGCGGGCGAAGCTCCGTGGATCGAGGTGCCGACGGACACTGTGGCGGCGTTCCAGCAGGAAGAATGTGACGGCCGTTCCGGCGCCGAAGAGGACATGGCCGATCAGCGACGGCAGCGCACCTGCGGCAGCCTCCACCGTCCACACAAAGGGCCCGCCGAGCAGCACCGGAAACAGCGTCAGCGCCCCAACGAACCACCAGGCCAGCCCGTAGACCGATCCCCAGACGACCGCGAGTCCGAAGGTCGGAGCTTCGCGGGCGAACAGGACACCGTAGCTCATGCCGATCAAGGCGCTAATCACCATGTGGATAATGAAGCCGAGCAGGGGTGAAGTCCCGTGCATGAGGCCGGCTACGCGCGGCAACTCGCCGGTGGCGAGCATCACCATAGTAAACAACAACCCGCCCACCATTCTCGCTCGGCGCCGGCGCCGAGCGAGCGCAGCGTGCGCGTGCCTGGCCCCTCGTACTCCCGACGGATCGGGTCAGAGTCGATGAAGAATCCCACCCATCGCCGATCCAGTAGCGCGTAGCAGCCGCCCAGCACGGTGCCGAGCATGATCCCCACGACGCCATTGTCCAGCGTCGTCGCAAGCATCGCGCTGCTCAGCAGGCCGGCCAGCAGCCCAATCCCGGCGCGTCGCAGATAGGTAAGCATCGCCACGCTCCTTCGCGCTAGACGCCGCTACGCTCGGACGGCGCCCGGACGCGGCTTGAGCTCGATCACCCGGAACCCGCGCGTTTCGATGCTCACCGCCAGCGTGCCGGCCGTCCGCCCTTTCTCGCCGTGCCCGGCTTCCCAACTGCCACGCTCGCTGTTGTAGATCCGGATATCGTAGCTTTGGGCTTGGTCGATGACCTTGCGAAGATCGACCGGCACCACGCAGGATGCCGGCCCGACGTTGCCGATCAGCACGACCAGCTCGTCCGAGCGGCGGAGCGCCACGATCGCCGCCGAGGCGGAGGAGGCCTGAATGTCGTCGGAGACGTCCTCATCGTACCGTTCCTGTTGATGTGCCGTCTGCACGTCGGTGTTGGCATAGACATGGAACTGCATCCCGTGGCGAACCGCGAAATAGGTCAGCGGCTGGCCGTGGTAGGGCAACTCGCGGAGCGCCACCCACTTCCAGTCGGGCGGTACCAGGGGATCGATGCGTGGGAGGCCTGGTGTGAGCATGAGGCCACATACACCTTCCACGGCCGCCCAGAGAAACCGCGGCGGCTCCCAGGGGCTCAGGCGCATGCCGCGATTGACGAGACTCTCGCCATCGAACCACTCGCTGAACTGGCCCGGCACGGTGTTGTTGGCCTTGGGACTGGCCGCGTAATGGGCGAAGGAAGAGCGCAGCGCTTGCACCATGAACTCCGGGTGATAGCGCGCGGCGGCGAAAGCGTACCACCAGGTGAGTCCGGGCCAGACGCCGCCGATGAGACCCACAACCTGGCAAGGATCATAGAGTGGGTCGTTCTGCGACGCTGTTCGCAAGCCGGCGGCAGTCCAGAAGTCCGGTGCGTTGAGGCGGCTAATGATCCGGAAACCCACTTCTTCATCACAGACCCGGAACATGACCGGGAAGATCTCATCCCCGGTCACGTCGGTGTGTACATGGCCGTCGGTATCAATGTTCAGGTAGTAGAGCCCGTTCTCGCGATTCAGCAGATGCCGGGTCATCGTTTTGCGCAGCAGCCCCGCGGCAGCGCGGAACTCCTGCGCTTCCACCTCCAGTTGGCCCAGGTTCTCAGCGAGATGGCCGGCCGCGCGCAACGCCGCCGCGCACTCGGCGTTGATCTCCGTGACGGCGCCATTGATGCTGTAGTTGGGAACCACGTTCCGCCAACTCGCCGTGGCCCAGACGTCGCCGCGAGGATCGGTGGCCGAGCAGAAGACCAGGCCGCGCTCGTCCTCCTGGCTGAGGATGTAGCGGCTGGCCCTGACTACGGCGGGGTAGATCCGGCGCAGCCAGTCCGCATCGCCCGTGGCGCGAAAGTGGTGATTCACCGCCAGGATGAAGAGCGGCGTGTCGTCATTGATGTTGAGCCCGTAGTCCTCGACGCTGCCGTCGAGCGCGCTGTAGTACTCCGGGATCTTTCCGGTCGCGTATTGCAGGCGGGCGAGGGTGTCGAGTAACGCCCGCGAGAAGCCGGGCAGGAAGTGGTCGTTGCCGTAGACGAACCAGGCGACGTCGCGTCCGACGACATTGGAGGAGACGCCCGGTTCGTTGGTGAAGGCGAGCCCTTGCGGGTAGCGCCCCATCACGCGCCGCATATTGACCTTGCTCCACATGGCGCCGGCATTGATCACCGGATCGGGCGTCAGAACCTGCGCGGATGTCAACACCTGGTCCAGGTACCCGAGGGTGTGGGTGAGCACGTCTTCGAACTCGTACGCCTGCCGATACGCCGCGACCGCCGCCGCCTCTCCCTGACTGGAGACGGCTGCCACAAAAGCGAAGCGTTGGGTCTCGCCGGGCGCGAGGGTCAGATCGACCTGGATGCCGCCCAGCACGTCGCCGCTGGCCTCCGTGGTGTTTTCGAGTGATCGCACATGTAGCGGGTCGTAAACGCGGCCGAAGTCGAAGCTGGTGGCGAAGCCATCGGGCTCTCTGGTGGCGCCGAAGACGCGGACGATATGCGGTCGACCGACGTTGTGCGCCACGAGGGCGCCGATCTCGGAATCGTAGCGCGCGTATACGTCGTCGGTGCCCGAGCCGCGCAAGCGCGCGAAGCCGAAGATACGCAGCACGCTCGGCGTGGGATTGTCGTTGTACAGCTCGACGATCTGATAGACGACGGGAGGATCGCCAGCCGATAGGACGTCACCAAGCGGGACAAAGGTCGTCTCCATGACGGTGACGGCGCCGGCGATCACGAACCGATGGCGCTGATACCCCGGGTGGATGTCGTAGGTGCCGGTCGTCGCCTGGTACAGGCCGACGTATGACGGCTCATCGGGGTCGTGACCGGCTCCGGCCGCACCCGTCAGCGGGCTATGCCCGAGTCCGGCATAGCGGATTGTGAGCGTATCGAGGAGAATCTGGCCCAGGCCAATCTCGAAGACGTGCTGGATCGTGCCCGTACCCTTCATCGTGACCCAGATCGCCGTGTTGCCGAGGCTGGGCCCCATCGCGAGCGCGTCGTCGGGTATCGTGTAGCTCGGCAACGGCGGTCGGAATGACGGGGCGGCGATTCCACCCTTCGCCTTGGGGTGGCGGTCCACCACCTTGGATTCGCGCCGTGTCTTGGTCATGCGTTCCCCTCACCTTGATATGGCGTACGAAACCAGGCCGCCAGCCCCACTGGCCCGGACGCATTCCTCGACTATAGGCAGTGGGTGTTACATACGTCTAACGGACGCGACGGGACGCCCGTGCCAGTACTCGGGCCTGTCTGCAAACTGTCCTCTGGGGCGGCGGCATTATGTAGGACGAATCGTGCAGACTTAACCAATGAGCAGTGAGCACGGCGCGGCGACTGGAATTAGCTGGCGGCGATACGTCCTGATGCGTGTCGGCCGGGGTTCCCACCGGGGCACGGCCCCGTTCGCTCCCGGCTTCCGGTGCGAATCGCGACGCACGGAGCCGCAATACCATCCTGCTGCTCAAAACGTTCCGAAGTAGTACGTAGCGGTATACAGTGGTAACAATAGGTTTCAGCCTGTCGACACCGGGGGAGGCAGCCGGACCCTCCCGCACCTGGAGAGGATACGGGTGGGCTGAGTGGGGATCAGTGCAGGGGGACGAATTGGTAGCCGACTCCCCACTCGGTATGAGAGACCCCGCATGCACCGCCTTCACACTGAAGATGGCGGCGGCGCGTCAAAAGGTGGCGTCTGCTGTGTCCAGGGTCCGGCGCGATGGTCGGGTACTCGCTCGTCGTGAAGCGCAGCCCATCATGGGGCCAGCACTTGGCGCTTACCGGATATCGCGAGCAACGCTTCGCCTGCTGTCCAAAGAGCCGCCCCAACCAGGACGACATCTTTTAACAAAAACTGCCCGGGAAGGGGAGATAGAAAGGGGAATCCGTAGTCCGGCTGCCATACGCCGGGTGTACTCAGGAGAAAACTCAGCGTTGTTAAGAACATCGCAATCGCGCCGAAGCTGCCGATAGCAGAGGCCCTCGGCGCAAAAGGCCGCGAAGCGATGAGCAGCGCTATAGCAATTTCCACGATGCCCACAGCCCGGGAAAAGTTCCGCGCGTCTAGGAAGTGATACGCCCACGACATCAGCGGGCTGTTTGAGGCAAATGTCTGGACACCCTTGGCCTCGTACGCCGTGAACTTTAAGCCCGCGATCCAAAGGATCACCAGCACTAGCCCATAGCGCAGGACAATCTCGCCCACCTTCTTCAGAGTTCGTGCCGACGCCTGGTTATCGCCGTTCATTGGAAGTAACTCCTCCGGTGCTGTAAGCGCATGGACCGTGCCGCGTGCCCCGCGTAGGGCATCGGGAGTGTCGCCGCGCTCGAGGCGGTCCCGCCGCCGGCCAGGGCAAGACCGGGCGCGGCAGCGGCTGCGGCGGCAGCCGTCACCCCAAGGCCCGTCTGCAGGAGGCCGCGCCGCGAAAAGTGCGGGCCAGCCTCTTCATGGTAGTCGTGATCATTTTTCATCTCATTTCCTCCAACAGCAATCAATAATCAATCGCCCCTCCGCGGCGCTTCGCCGCGTCCTGGGGGTGTGCGACGCCTTCCCGGCGTCTTTGCGCAATCAATCCTCCTTTCCCACCAGCCGTGGGTCTACCGAGAGCTACGGCCAGACCATCCAGCCTAGCGCGCGGCCAGACCGATAGCGCTGAGGGGTGGGATGCCAGCAATCACCTGGATGGGCGTCAAGCTGCCATCGGGTTCCACATCGAACGAATGGATCGTGCCATCGCTCAGAACACGCGCATACAGATACTGGCTGTTATTGCTCAACGCCAGATCCTCAGCCCCACTTTCCGGGCCGCCAAGGACCGCGGCGATGGGGTTGAGCAAGACCAGGCTGCCATCGGGGTTGACACTATAGCTGGTGATGTCACCGCTCTGGAAGTTGGTCATGTACACGTACTTCCCGTCGTCGGTATTGACGGCCCAGCAGGTGTCCGTTTGACCATTGCGCACGTTTTGGCTGATCGGGACAAGGGTACCATCGTCCTGAAGCGTATAAGACGCCGCGCCGCCCTGCAACGCGAGAGCCCCCCCGTTCTCGGTTGTGAGCAACTGCCCGCGGTGGTTAAAGGTGAAGCCGAAGGGACCAAGGTCGGCCGCGCCCTGATTGTAGACAATCGGCCCTGTCGTCAGGCCGTCCTTGCCCACCAGGTAAGTATCGAACTGGTTGCTGGTCTTTTCCGACACCACTAGGACGGACCCCCTCGGGTTGAAGGAGATCTGGGCGCAGCCAGACAAGGCGCCGCCGGCAACCGTCCGGGTCGAGCCAGGGATGGGCGTCAGTTGCCCTTGGTTCCCAACGGTGAAGCCGCTAATGCTGGGCGCCCCGCCCTCGCACTGGGACGCGACGCTGTTCAGGATGTAGAGGAACGGCTTGTGGTAGGTCACGCTGACGGGACGGACACCGCCCGACGGTTGCATGTCGGCCACGACAAGGCCCGCCGGCCGCACCAGAAAGCTTGTGACGGTATTGCTCCCGGCATTCAAGGCGAACAGGAAGCGGTCGCCCCCTTCTAAAAGGCCAGGTGATCCGTCCGACAACACCATGTTGTTATCGGAATTCTCAAACATTCCGCTGCCAGTCCCTCCGGTTGCAATCGAGCCGGCCGGAGCCAGGGTGCCATCGGCGGCGCGGTCGAATGTGATCACGCGGTTGCCGGTCGCTTCGTTGGTCATGGTGTAGACCGCACCGGGGCTATTGACGGCTGCGCCGGCCGGCGCAGCCGCCGCGACACCGGTCCATAACAACAACAGCGGCACGGTGGCGAGCAGGTACTTCCAGCGATGCGCGTGAAATGGTAGGTGATCCATGCGTCGCCTCCTCAATCTGCGCTTTGGCTGGAGCGCCGGCCTGGGCCGGGGCCCTGAGCGCTTTCAGCCAAAGATGTGGCCCGCGGCGTACACCGCCGCGGCACACTCAGCATGGGCGAGACAGGTATACCTGGCGGTAACGTTCGGTGTACGTTGGTGAACAGCCCGCTGGCGTACGCCTCGGAGCGACAGATCTCCTGCAAAGCCTAGCCGGTACGGAACGGGCCAGATGGGCGCCGCTGAAGCGCTGCACGCTGTTCAGTGTCCTGCTGGCCGGTAGGATGAGCGCGACGCTTGCCGCCGCAACATAGAGCCCGTGGTCCCCGTATCAAGTGCTAAAACGTTCGGCGTTGCGCCGACGATGTGCATAGAGTGCGTCGTAGACGACCGATTCGGCCGCCAACTGCTGGAGGTCGACGTCATGCAGGCGACGGAAGCCGTCGGCGATCGCTTCCAGTCCCCGCGACTCCGGCGTCAGATCCTTGTCCGCCGTGTCCGCGCCCCGCACGATCAGCGCCAGCTTTTGCAGCGCCGGGTCCGTCAACTCCTACTTCTTGAGGATGGCGTCAAAGCTGCACTCGGCGCCGTGGTGACCCAGTTCCACGCCAGGCGCATCGAACGCTACCTGCCCTTGGAAGTTGCAGATCTCCGACGGCTCCGCTCCCGGCTTCGGCGGTTGGTTGTGGCGGCTGTTGGCGTCCAGTTCGGGGATTGGCACCGGCCCCGTGTCGGCGGCAGCCAGGCTTACCCCCGTTTGAAGGAATAGGCGGCGCCGACAACTTGGGCAGGCCGGGACCGGTACGCTCGATTGGGCTATACAGACTCCTTCCCTCGCTGAATGTCACACATGCTGGCACCGTCAACGCACGATTTCTTGCCGGTTACAGATACGCTGTTCCCCATCGGCAAGGACGATGCCTGACCGCCGCGCGGCAGACTCGGACGCTGAGGCGCACGCGACCGCGAAGGCACATGCGCTGCTGGTTGCCGCGCAGATTCGCGCGCACCGGTCTTGTCTTCCAGACTTCACCTTAGCCGGAAACCAGCAAGTAGATGGCGAGGAGGACCACGGCCACGATGAGCCCGGCAGAGACCAAGAGGGTCAAGGCGGCGGACGGCCGGTAGTCGTTGTTGTCAATGGCGCGCTCCGTCTGGCGGTAGCGCACCGTGGCCACGACGACGATGAGGGCGCCGCAGACGACCAGGGCGACGCCGAAGGCGGTGGATAGGCTGCCGGAGGCCTGCCGGGGCGCCTTCAGCCCGAGTTCGCGGATGAGCAGCCCGAACCGTGCGACGACAAAGCCCAGGGCGACGATCGCAATGCTCGTGCGTAGCCAGGCGAGCAGGGTACGCTCGTTCGCCAGGTGGTCACGGGTCGCATTGGAACCGGCCGGCTTGGCGCCCTCCGTAGGCTGCACCGGGTTGCCCACCAAGTGCTCATCGTCAGGATACATATACCCGCCGGCAGCGCAGTTAGCGTGCCAGGGTGCCGGACTGGAAACCGGATGCTGGATTGTCGCATCGGTACCCAGCCTGCGCGCCCGCCTCACTTGGACGAAGTGCGCGTCGGCACTGGACGACGGCGGCCAGGAGAAGGACGGCGGATGTGGGAAGACAGAGCGCGTGGGCCGTTCGTGGCCGATAGACACCGAGGGGAATCATGATCATGAGCAGCGCGCCGGCGAGTTTTCCCCAGATCGTATGCGCCGCTTCCATCGGGCGCGCCCAGCGGAAATATCGATAGAGACCGGCCCCAATTGGCGTGAGGAAGCGCATTGCTACCACCCAGCCGAACCAGCGCGGCAGCGCGCCGCGATGCACCCCGATTTTGATCGCCACACTGTAAAAGCAGACATCCATGGCCGGATCAAGCATCCGCCCCATGCGGGTCGGCATGCTGAAGCGCCGCGCCACGGCACCATCAAGCGCATCCGTGCCGCTGCCGACAGCGCACAGCAGCAGATAGAGCGGCAGGTCCGCGATGCTACTCGTGAGCAGCAGCATCGCGCAGAGGCCGCGTAGCAAGGTAAGGAAGTTTGCCGGTCCCAGGGCCGCGCAGCGTGGCGCACCATGGCTCGGCTGTGTCATCCCGAGGTGCAGGGCGACGAAGCCTTGCTGCAACAGTAAGGCGATGCTCAGGTGCTTCGCCTGCCGGAAACGGTTGGGAGCGGGATGACGCCGCCCGTGCCAGAGGAGTACCACCAGCGCGATGCCTTCGAGGAGGACGGATTGGCGAAACGTGGAGCGCAGCAGCGCCAGCTCACATCGCACATCGTCCACCGATCGCTGGTAGGATCGGGCGAGGAAGTACAACCAGGCGGCAGGGGTGTAGTGGCGGTCCCGCAACTCAGCGAGAATCTCCGGCACAAACAGCGAGTTTGGTGAACTGACGGCCGTCCTCCCTCTCGTGAAAGCGCAAAGAATTGTTACCACTGTACACCACTACGTAATACCTCGGAAAGTTTTGGGCAGCAGGATGGTGTTGCGGCTCCGTGAGTCGCGATTCGCACCGGTAGCCAGGAGTGAGCGGGGCCGTGCCTCGATGGGATACCCGGCATATTCGCACCTGGAGGCATCGTATGCACCGTTCGTCGTCCCCGCGTTGGAAGCACCTCGTGGTCGTTGCGCCGCTACTGTTCGCCTTCGCCGCCGGCCCGGCCGCGGCGCAGGCCAGTGACGCGACGAACGGTCCCGGCGGGCTACAGGGCAACCAGCAAATCGGCGACTCTTCGAATAACCAGCAGGGTGATAGCGCGAACGGTCCAGGCGTTGTCTACGCCATGACCAATGAATTGACCGGTAACCGCATCCAGGCGTACGACCGGTCATCGAACGGCAGCCTGACTCCGGCCGGGACATTTTCGACCGGCGGCATGGGGTCGGGGAAGTTCGAGGGTTCGCAAAACTCCCTGATCCTGCGTCAGAATAGCCGCCTGCTCTTCGCGGTCAACCCCGGCAGCAACGACATTTCGGTCCTCACGACGGGACCGAATGGACTGACGCTCGTCAGCAAGACGCCGTCCGGCGGGATGGACCCGACCAGCCTGACCCTCCACGCTAATCTGCTCTACGTCCTGAATGCTGGTGGAGTGCCCAACATCAGCGGCTTCACGGTGGCCGGCGACGGCACCCTGACGCCGCTCGCCGGATCAACACGGCCGCTCACCGGTACCACCGCTGCCGCTCTCCCCGCCGAGGTTGGCTTCGACAAGTCGGGGTCGGCGCTAGTCGTGACCGAGCGCAACACCGGCATCATCGACACCTACACGGTGGGCTCGGACGGCCTGGCGAGTGGACCGCTGGCGAATCGGTCTAACGGTGACGAGCCGTTCGGCTTCGCTTTCACCACGCACGGCCGCAATGGGCAGCTCATTGTGACTGAAGCCCACCGCGGCTTGCTCGACCAGGGTACCGTCTCCTCGTACACGGTTGCCGCTAATGGCGCCCTCCAGACGATAAGTGCGTCGGTGCATGATTTCCAGTCCGATACCTGCTGGGTCGTGATCACCAACAATCAGCGCTACGCCTACATGGCCAACCTGGCAGGCGGGACCGTGTCGAGTTACACCATCGCTCCTGACGGCACGCTCACCCTGCTCCAATCGGTCGCCGGTGTAGACGGTCCGCCGGCCAGCGGGTCCATTGACGATGCGCTGAGTGCCAACAGCGATTTCCTCTACGTGCGGAACATCACGGAAGGGACCATTAGCGTCTACGCCGTGCAAGCGGACGGCAGCCTCACGCCGATGCAGACGGTTGCCGGTCTGCCGCCGAGCGCGATCGGCATCGTCGCCCGCTAATTCCAGGCGCGGCGGCCCCATATCGACGTGCCCTGGCGCTGGAAGCGTTGGGGCACGTCGTGAGCCTCCCTCCAGGGGAAGAAGGCTTCCATTTTGGTATCATGGAACGCGAAAGTCTCGGAGGTACCCCAATGCATGCTGATCTTCGGACGGCACGGCGCAACGGTTTGCTCGCAGGGTTGATCGGCGCGATTGTCATGAGCGGCGTGCTGGCCTGGTCGCGCCTGGCCCTCGGCACGGGGTTGCCGATCGAGTTGGGGAGCGATCGCTTCCTCCCCCATCTTCCGGTCAAGCTCTTCCTGCTGATCCTGACGATCTTGCAAGGTCCGACAGCGGCGAAGGCGGTGGCATTTTTTGGCTCCTTCCTTGGGCAATTGGTCTTCGGAGCGCTCATCGGCCTGGTGTACGCGACCATCATCCATCGAGAGCAGGACGAGGCTTCAATTCGTCCCCATCCTCTCGGAATCAGCCGGAATGCCTTGTTCTTCCTTCTCGTGGTGATTGCGGTCATCTGGCTTCTCTCCCTTGTCATCTTTGGCCCCAGGCTCGGCGAGAGCTACACGGGACTGCGGCCGGAAGCGGCGACGACGATGACTGCCGCTTTCTTGTTGATTGCCTACGTCGCCTATGCCCTGAGTCTGATCGTGACCTACCGCCTGCTGACTGGTCCTGGGCGCCCGGAGCAACTGGGAGAGAGTGCCGGTCCAGAAGGGCGGCGATTAATCCTGACCGGGACGGCGGGCGTTGTCCTGGCCCTGGGCGCGGGAGTGCTCGTCCGCCGGCTCTTCCGCCAGGGCACCTTTAGCTATGATGGCACTCAGGCCCTTGGTGCGAATCTCGATCACCTTACGCCCAATGGCAGCTTCTATGTCGTCACCAAGAACTTGATCGATCCAAGCGTCGTGCCCCAGGTGGTCCCTGACTTCTGGCGCTTTGAGATGCGCGGCCTAATCGACCATCCCGATGACATGAATCTGACGGAGATTATGGCCCTGCCGTCCGTGGAGCAGGAGACGACGCTGGCCTGTATCAGCAATGGCGTCGGCGGCGGGTTGCTCAGTAATGCCGTCTGGAAGGGGGTACCCCTGCGCACGCTGATCGAGCGTGCCGGGCCGCAAGCGGGTGTAACCTCGTTGAAGCTGCTGGCGGTTGATGGTTATGTTCACTCTGTAGCATTTGATAAGGCGATGGAGCCGACGACGATCCTTGCCTATGCGATGAACGGCGCTCCTCTGACGCCGCACCACGGCTTCCCTGCCCGACTGATTGTCCCCGGCTATTACGGGGAGGGGAGTGTCAAGTGGATCACGCGCATGGAACTGGTTAAGCAAGAACAAGGCGGGTACTACGAGGGACAGGGCTGGAAAGACCGCCATGTCAATACCCTCTCCCGCATTGATCGGCCGGGGATCGGCAAGGCGCTGTCGCTGGCCACCACCCCAATGATCCCGGTGGGTGGTGTCGCCTTCGCCGGTAATCGAGGTATCGCCCAGGTCGAGGTGAGCGTCGACGGTGGAAAGAGCTGGCAGAAGGCGGCGCTGACGTATCAGCCCTCGCACCTGACCTGGGCATTCTGGACCTACGACTGGCGACCGGCGCAACCTGGAAACTATATGCTATCCGTTCGAGCGACCGACAGCACCGGCGCGCTGCAGACGCCGCAGCAGCAGAGCGTCGCGCCGTCGGGCGCTACCGGTTACCACCAGATCACCGTGCGCGTCGTGGCCTGAGGGAACGCGGTGATGGCGATAGGCGTTGCCGCGGCCCCGCCGCAGCGAGTTGCGACAGAGAGACCGCAAAGGGGCGAGCGAATCTCTGGTAGGAACCGACGTCCCGCCTTCCTGGCGCCAGGCCTCTTGCTGTTTGGAGCGCTGGTCGGGATCTGGGCATTGCGTGACCTAACGCGCCACCTAGTGCTGTTTCTGCTCCTATTCGCCGCTGCCTGGTGCTGCTATGCCTTCGCCGTCCGGCTCGTCCTGCGCAGCGACGAGCTTGATCGACCCAGCACCATCGCCACTATGGTTGTCGTCGGCGTCGCGGCGCGCCTGTTGCTTCTGA
This sequence comes from Chloroflexota bacterium, assembly GCA_051003235.1. Lineage (GTDB taxonomy): Bacteria > Chloroflexota > UBA4733 > UBA4733 > UBA4733 > UBA4733. The sequence continues at coordinate 14,464 of JBPCLN010000349.1, forward strand.
GCGCCGCGCCGACGCTGTCCGACGACCTCTACCGTTATGTCTGGGAGGGCGAGGTGCTCGCCCATGGTCTCAGCCCGTACGCGCTGCCGCCCGCGGCGCCGGCGCTGGCGCCCTTTCGGGACGCCATCTGGCCCCACGTCAATAATCCAACGGTCACTTCCCCCTATCCGCCGTTGGCGCAGGTGGTCGGGCTAGTGGAAGCGAAAGTGTTCCCGCATTCCGCATTCGGTCCCAAGTTCACCGCTATGGTCTTTGATCTTGCTACCTGGTTGACGCTGTGCGTCTTACTGCGCCGCCGACATCTCCCACTCCGGCGGTCGCTGATCTACGCCTGGAACCCCCTGGTGCTGCTGGTCTTTTCCCTCAGCGGTCACAACGACTCGCTGATGCTATTCCTACTGCTCGCTGCGCTGGCAATCGGTGATGACGCGCCGGTTGCCGGCGGTGTCATGCTTGGTGTAGCTGTGCTTGCCAAGACTACCCCACTGTTGGCGCTGCCCCTCGTCTGGCGCAAGTGGGGGACACCAGCCGCCCTGGTGACGCTGGTAGTCATTGTTGCCGGATACGCACCGTTCATCCTTTTGGGCAGAGGAGCGGTCGGATCGCTGCCCTTCTATCTGGCCACCTTCGCCGACAACGACAGCGTTCATGCCGTGATCCGGGAGCTGGTCGCCGTCGCACGCCCCGATCTGGCGGCCGTCGTGGCGAAGGGGGTCACGGCGGCCCTGTTTGGCAGTGGGCTGCTGGCCTTGCTGATCGTTCCCCGTCTTCGTCGGCAGCCCTTGTGGTGGCAAGTCTATGTCGCCCTGGCGCTGTCGCTCGTGTTGGCGTCGACGGTCCACGCCTGGTATGTGACCTGGCTGCTCCCGTTTCTGGCCCTCCGACTTCAAGGGGACGATCGCTGGCGGGCCTTCCGTCCGCTGCCCAGCGTGGGCTGGTTCGTCTTTAGCGCCCTGGTGGCGCTGCCGTATTTGACCAGTGCCGACCACATGTGGCATCTCTGGATCAGTACGCTCGAATATGTCCCCCTCTACCTATTCCTGCTGCTGGGTGTACTGCGCCTTCGCCCATTGTCACTCTCGAGCAGGCCGTAACATGCCGGAAAGGTTTCCTTGGTAGGATGGAAGGGAAGTCGGGCGCGCTGCGTAAGTCGCTGGGCAATGGCATGAATGGAGGCTCTGTCGTGGCGGAACTGGTACGCACCTTTGAGGGAAAAATCTATCTTGCCGTCGTTGTCGGTAGCATCCTTTGCGAACTGTTAGGCATTCCCCTGTTCCTGGCGCTTGGTTTGAGCAGTGCCCAGGCACTCGCGCTGGATATCCTGGTGACACAGGTTGCACTGATCGCCCTCGGCGCCCTGCTGCTGTGGATCTGCGCCCTGCTGCTCCGCCGAGACTTTGCTGCCGCCGGCATCGCCTTGCTCTTCTCAATCGGCGTCGAACTATTTTTCTTCGGCAACCTGGGCGTGACGCCGAATCTGTGGCTCACGGGTTTCTGCGTCATCGGCGTCGGCATCTGCACCTGGTGGGCAGTGCGTCACGATCGTCGCCTCGCGGTGCAGCCCAGGATAGCCCCCAGCGCCGCCTAAGCTCGACTACCCATTTAGCGGTGCAACTTCCAAGTCTGGCACGTTTTTGCTTTGCCGCCTGGCGACTGAAGTCGCGGCTCAAACGAGCGAAGTCCGCCTACGCGGACTAGGTCCCAGTCCGCGCAGGCGGACTTCGCCTGTCGTAGCCCGCGAATTTATTCGCCGCGCGCGCTCGCGAAAACACACCGGACTTCGTAGACGCACCATTTAGCGGACGAGTAAAAAAGTGCCGGCGGCAATCAACCCGGCCGTCAACGGCGTGAGGGTCCAGGCGATGGCGAAGTCCCGCAGGGTACGGCCATTGAGGCGCGTGCGGTTGAGGCCGGCCACGCCGGCGATGGCGCCGGTCGAGACATGGGTGGTCGACATTGGCAGGCCAAGATTAGCGCCCACGCCAACCAGTACCGCGGTCGTCAGATTGGCCTTGAAGCCTTCCTCATGGCTCATCTGCACGACCTTCTCGCCCAGGACACGGGCGACGCGTTGACCAGCAAGCAGGGCTCCCGCCGCCATGGCTAGGGCGGTGGCGACCAGCAGGGCCTGGGGCGCGACGCCTGCCGGCGCCAGGGCGAAAGTGCCGATGGCAACGATCTTGGGCGTGTCGTTGAGACCGCGCGCAAAACCGGTGGCGCCGCTGGTCAGCCAATGTGCCGTCGTGAGATTGAAGCCCAGGCGACGGACCGCTGCGCCGTGTACGCGGCACTCGGCGATCGTGCCGGTCGTGATTTGGAGCATCGGCAGGCTGCCGCTTGTGGTAAAGGCCACAGCGCCGCCCGGTCGATTCGCCGGCAACGTCGCGGCGCCGGAAGTCACGCCCACGCAGATGCAGCGGGGTTCGGGCAGTCGAACAAAGCTCAGGGCCACTGAAATCGCGTAGGCAACAGCGACACTGGCCAGCAACGGCGTCGCCACCTTGGTCAAGAGCACAGACCAGTTCACAGCGTGCGGTCCGAGTTGGATACCGGCGCCGATCAAGGCGCCCACAAGGGCATGGGTCGTCGAAACGGGCAGGCGGGTAATGGTAGCGAACCCGACCCAGGCGATGGCCCCCGTGAGCACGGCGATGGCGAACCCAAGGGTCGGTGGCGCTGTTACGATGCCCTTGGAGAAGAGTGCCGTCATGCGCGCGGCGAAGAGGAAGGAGAGCAGTGCGCCGGCAAAGGTCGTGACCGTTCCCCAGATCACGGCGGTGCGATAGCGTGTCACCCCGGCGCCGGCGAGGGTGGCAACGCCCTTAGAGACATCGTTGCTGCCATTGACGGCAGCCAGCAGCAACGTGAGCAGGAAGATGCCCACCAGCGCGATATTCATCAATGCCTCCATGCTCTTGCTTTTTGCGAACGATCGCCCGGCCATTCATGGCTGGGCATACACCAGGATGGCATGGGTCGGGTGTGCTATAGCTCGATCTTGCCGGCCGTGATCGCCACGTACGTCGCGTTGCCGGCAGCAATCTGGTGGCGCACCTCGGCCAGCAGCGGCTTCGCCTGGGTCAGGTCGACGGCGCCCAATTCCAATTTGCCGAGCGCGGCTGCCACCTTCACCGCGAGCAGACGCACGTCGATTTGCTGCACCAGTTCCAGCAGCGCTCCTGCATGATCTTCCTGGTGGAAGTCGGCAAAGCCGGCTGCCGTCAGCAAGGCCATGTATTGCGGGGCTGGGCGGGCGTCAGCGATGCAGGCGACCACGCCCAACACACCCTGCAACGATTCCGGCAGTCTTGCCGGGTCCAGGGCAATGTCGGAGAGGGCGAGGCAGCCACCGGGACGCAAAACCCGCGCGAACTCATACGCGGCCGTCTCCTTGTCGGGGAAGGTGCAGAAGGCACACTCGCAGAGCAGGGCATCGAAAGAGCCGGCGGCAAAGGGCAGCCGTTCGGCGTCACCCTGTTGAAATCGCACGTGGTCCGCCAGGCCGGCGGCCCGGGCGGCGGCATTGGCTCGGGCGACCTGCTCGGCACTGTAGTCGACGCCGGTGACACGGCAGCCGAAGGTTCGGGCGAGCTCCAGCGCACTGGCGCCGGGACCGGAAGCGACATCGAGCACGTGATCCTCCGGCCCAAGCTGGAGCAGCGTGCCGAGGTGGCGCGTCAAGGCGGCGCCGCCTGGGTGGAAGGCGTCTCCCAGGAGCAATCGCACCCAGTCCTGGGCATAGAGGTCGGCGCAGCAGGTCTTGACGGCGGGAGCCAGGTCGGTGGCGATCATTGCACTACCTCACTTCGGCAGGACAGGCAAGGTGGATTGTGGTCTTGCCGCGGACCCGTTGCTGCCGGCCCTCCCTGCCAGCCGGGCAATGTGCTCGCCCTGTTTGCGCTGGCGCAGTTGCGCCGTGACCTCTTCCCTGTAGCCGACATTGTTATAGGCGCAAAAGGGAATCTGGCGGCCGTCGGGTAAGAGGATCTCCTTGCAGCACTTCATGACGTTCTTCACGTTGAAGGTCCAGGGGTCCATGAAGTCGGTCAGCATGATCATGAAGACGCGCTTGGCCAGGTCGCCGAGGCCGGCGACGCCGGGGAGGTCGCAGGTGGCGCAGGCGAACTGGTACTGCTGCGCCGTCTTGTCGGAGCCGGGCACGGCGGAGGCGGACCAGAGCAACTCCAGCGCCGCCTTCACCTCGCTGCCCAGATCCGGCACGGCACGGTTGGTAATGTAGTCCAGGTAGTCGTCAACATTGAGGATGCGCGGCAAAGGGATCGGCACGCCGGCATCGTCGATATAGGCGTAGGTGACGGAGTTGCAGGTGGGGAAGCAGCAGGGCACCGGCACGAAGTCCGATACGGTGAACATGCCGGCGGTTTGCGTCTCGATCGCCTTGAGCAGGTCGGGGATAGTCGTACGCTGCAGCGGGTCGAACTCGATATGGCGGCCGGAATGGAAGACCGGCTGGAAGTTGATCCCCCGCACCGCTGGGTGCCCAATGCCGAACTTGACGATCTCGCCAATCTCGTGCAGGTTGATGCCGGCGTCGATGGCCGGCACCAGCACGACGTTGAGGTTGGCGGCTGCCAGACGATCTAAGGCGAGCAGCTTCTCAGCAATCAGGTGGTCCTCCGCACGGATCAGCCGGTTTGTCTGCTCCGTGAAGCCGTCGAACTGCATGTAGATGGCGGGGCGAATCTCGGCGAGCTCGGCCAGGAAGGCGTCGTCGTGGGCGATGCGCTTGCCGTTGGTGTTCAGCATCACGTAACTGATGCCGCGATCAAGGGCGGCGCGCAGCATCTGGGTGATCTGGGGATGAATGGAAGGCTCGCCGCCGCTGAACTGCACGACTTCGGGATTGCCCTCCGTCTCCACGAAGCCGTCAAGGATGGACTCCACTTCCTCCAGGGTCAGATTGTAGCCGGGGCCGGCGTTGGCAAAGCAGACCGGGCAGGCCATGTTGCAGGCAGTGTTGACCTCGATGATGCCGAGGCAGGAGTGCTGCATATGGTCAGGGCAGAGGCCGCAGTCGTGGGGGCAGCCGTCGCGCACCTCGGTGGAGAACTTGAGCGGGATCGTGCCCGGCTTGTTGAACTTGAGCGAGGAGGTATACATCTGGGCGTCGCCGTAGACCAGCGCCTCGAAGACGCCGTGCTCCTTGCAACGCTTGCGCATATAGACCTTGTTATCGCGCAGTAAAATTTGAGCGTCGATGATCGTGCGGCACTCCGGGCACATGCTGCGTGTCAGCTCATAGAAGACTTCGGGACGGTCCTGTTTGGTACGGCGGGCCACGGTAATCGGTTGCCGAGAAAGGTCAACGGCCAAAGCTCACTCCTTCTGTTAACGATGACGGGGCATGGGAAGCCGACTAAGAAATGGTCCGTCACGCAAGTCTCACGCTCATTCTACTATGGTAAAGACGAGTGGGATCCGCGTCTGTAATGCGCATTACACTTAGGGCGGGCAAAACGATACCCGGCTGACTATTCGTCCAGGGTCCTGGTCAGTCCGGCCCGGTCCAGCAAGCGGATGCGCCGCCTCCCCAGCTCCACG
>JBPCLN010000350.1:0-7199 GCA_051003235.1 Chloroflexota bacterium
CCAATCGCTGCGCCACTTCCGCCATGACTTCCATTGGTTAACTCCTGGCCGTCGACGCCCAACGGTGCGGCGTTCCCGCGGAAACGCATCCACTTGTCTATTCTATGGCGTTTCTGCTCTTGGAAACTGGCAATCTCAAGCTTGCCCTTATTCGTCCGCCGCGCCGGGGACGAGGCTTGCACTGGTGAAGATGCCGGCCGCCTTGGCGCTGTCGCCGCCGTGCCGCCAACGGCGGTGAGTAACTGCTCCGCTTGCGGGGCGATTTCCGGCGCCGCCAGCCATTAATTTCCCCGCACTGCGCTTGCCACCTCTTGCTCGATCGGCGACGGTGGCGGCGCTTGATCCCCCCACACCGTCACCCGATGCCCCCCGCGGGTTCCTGACCAGAGCGGCACGGTGCAGGTGTGGCGGAGGAGATTCTTCCAGAGTTGGGCGTGGGCGAAGGTCTCCTCGTCGGCGCTGAAGAGGGAGAAGACGGACTGCGCCGCCACCAGGATCATCTTGCGCTTGGCGCGGCTGAGCGCCACCGTCAGGCGGCGTGGGTCGAGAAGGAACTGGCTGGAAGCCAGCAGGTACTCGCGATCACTCTCTGTGGCGGTCACCAGGATGGCGGTGCGCTCGCTGCCCTGGAAGCGCTCCACGGTATCCACGGCCGAGGTCGTGATTGTGCCGGTGGCCGGGTCGGTGAGGGAGAGGCAGGGGATGCCCTCGCGCAGGGCGGCGCGCTGGGCGCGGTGTGGCACCACCACCCCCAGGCCGTCCATCGGGTTGAGGCGGTAGGAGCCGGGGTCGGCCAGCGCCAGCAACACCGGCGTCATGAGCGCCTGCTCGAAGGGGTTGCGCACCTGGCTCTGCGCTTCATCGTGCACCACGACGACGATCGGGTGCTGCGGTGAAAGGACGGCGGCGACGAAAGGGTCCGGGTGAGTAAACGGCGGCAGCTCGTCGTGGCGGCGGGAGAAGTACGGAATGCCGTCCTGGACATAGATTTCCCGACGTAAAAACTCCGCCATAGCGGCGTGCAGCCGAAAGCTTTCGGCAAAGCGAATGATCGGTAGCGGTAGCGGCAGGAGCGTCAGGAACAGCGATTCGTAGGCGCGATACTCCTGGAAGGTGCGACGCAGTTCGTTATTCCAGTCGTGCTGGACGATCGGCGGCATCTGACGGTGGTCGCCCACCACGATCAGGCAGCCCGCCGGCTTCAGCAGCAGCGCCGCCATGATCGCCTCCGGCAGGTTCATCTGGGAGGCTTCATCCAGCACCAGGCAATCGGCCACGGCATGGCCGAACAGCTTCTTATCCCAGCGCTCGGTGATGCTGCCGTACACGGCGGCCGGCGTGGCGGCCACGATACAGTAGCGCTGCCGGCTGATCGTCTCGACGGGACTCGGCGTGCCCTTCGGTAAATCGTTACGGTGGGGCAACGGGATGACGCCGTCCGGCGGTGAGGAGCGGGGCCGCAACCGGTACAACGGTACGTCGAGCAACCGGCGATCGAGGTGGGCGGCGAAGAGGGCGGGGTGGCGGGCCGCCAGCTGAGTCAGTTGCTGCTTCACGGCCAGCACGTTCTGCAGCAATACGTCGGTCGCGGCGTGTGTTTTGCAGGACAACACCACCCGGAACTCGCGATCGGCGGTCAGAGCGTCTTGCAGCCGCGCAAAGAGCGCGAATGCCGTAGCGTAGCTCTTGCCGGTGCCGGGCGGCCCCTGCACCAGCAGTAAGGGCGTATCACCATGCTCGCCAATGTATTCCCGCTTGCTCGGCTCAAAGTCGTGGAAGAGGCCGGCGGCGTGCAGCGCATCCAGGCCGTCCAGAAAGCGCTGCTGGCCGGACCTCACCCCCAACCCCCTCTCCTGGGCGGAGAGGGGGCTTCGACCAGTGCTGTCGATGTTCCCTAACCCCTCGTCTCCCCTCTCCGCCCAGGAGAGGGGCAGAGAGTGAGGTCGCGCCAGGTAGTCGTAGAGCGTATTCCCCGTCGGCATGTCCGGCAGGGAGGCGCAAAGCGCCGCGGTGATGCGCGAGCAGAAGTAGCCGTACCAGTCATTGGGGTCTTCGTCCAGCGTGTAGACTTCATCTGCTCGGAAGGGTTGCTCCATGGAGCCAAAGACGAAGCCGCCGGACCAGGAACCGCCGCGGGAAGGGCGCAGTGTCACCTCGACGAAGGCCGCCACCGCCTTGCCCACGCCATCGCGCTGCACCTGCAAGGCGCCCAGGGCGCCGCGCGTGCCGTAAAGCATCTGCTTGGGGGTCGGCGTGAACAACGCCTGCGCCGCCACCGGCAGGCGGGAATCGACGGTGGTGCGCGGCAGGATCACGACGGTATCGCCCTCGTGCAAGGTGGCCAGCCCGATCACCTCGTCCAGGCCACAGTCGAGGCCGTCCGTCTCCAGGCGCAAGCGAACTAGCAAGCCCTCCGAGGTCCAGGTGGTGGCCGCGCGCTGCTCTTTGGTCAACGTCACCCGTTCCGCTGCTGGGAACGTGGCCTTGAAGGCGGTGACGTACTGCTCGCGCAATTGTTGCCGCTGCTGATGATCCCGATTTTGGGCGACCACTGCCGGGTCCTGATCCGCCTCCCGGTAGCGGACCAGCAGCGTGTCGCCGGAGAGGACGCGGCGCTCGGGCGGCGCCAGCCGCGCCGTCTTCCAGGCGTTGATCGCTACGTGCCGTTCGATCGTGACGAACTCGTCCAGCGCCTGCGCCAGCGTATGCGCCTTCTGGCTAAAGGCCGCCAGGTCAGGGAGATCGAAGGTGCGCTTCTCCGTCTGCCGGTTGCCGGCGAAGTCGTGCGTGATGTGCTCCAACGCTTCCAGGCGTCGAGCGTGAAATCCCCGTAAGAGGTCGATTGTTACCTTACGATAGGGCGCGCTGTCATCCTTCCCCTTCGTGGGAGCCGGTGCCAACGCCCCCCAGGCGGCATAGGCGTACTCCAACGGAATCTGGCTGCTGAAGCGGGCCCGATTGGTATACCAGGGGGAGTCGGCGGTCGCCAGCTTGCCCCAGAAATCGAACAGCCGGGTGCGGAAGATCTCGCGGTAGGGCTGGCCGGCGTTCCAGTCGAAGCGCAAGAAGGCGGCGACGGCCTGCAACGACTGGCAGAGCATAGGGTAGTTCTTCAACTCCCGCATCTCGCCGTCCAGGAAGGTGGCGACCGGTGAGTCGAAAGCCGCTAACTGGGTGACGAAGTCGTACAGCGGGGTAGCGCCCAGGATGGCGGTCATGTGGCGCGCCAGTCCTTGCAGGAGTAGCCGTTGCTCCGCGCTATCGTAGAAGATCAGATGGATAGGGGCGCGCGGTTGCCCCTCGTCATCCGGCGCCGCTACTTCGGCGATCGCGCGCACCGTCTCGAAGATCCAACGCAACAGCAGGTCACGTTCCGCTTCCAGCGTCTCCGGCGGGCCGCTGGTCAGGTGGACGATGCTGCGCCGCCGTTCCGGGCGCTCTTGCCCGCCTTCGCAGCCGGTGACGAGTGCGCCGAGCATATAGATGCGGTCGTGGAGGTAGTCATGCTGCGCGTCAATGTACACCCGCACCAGGTTCGGATTCTGCTGGGCATCGCAGTAGGGAAGGGAACCGTAGCCTTTGCTCGGAATGTAGCTCAGCGCCTCAATCGGGTCGCCTTTGAATTTTCGATAGCGCCGTGCACGCTCAACTAATTCGTCCAGCCGCGGACCCACCGGCCAGGTAGCGGCGAGCGCGCGGTAAGCAGGATGAGGAGTTGGGGCGGCTGCTGCGCTCTCTCCATTTTCAAGCCTTTTCATCTCTTCATCGCCCCGTAAAAGGGCCAGCTCGCGCGTCGTCCGCACTCCTGCCCGCAGCAGGGCGCTCTTGTCGTTGACCGTCAGATGCGGCAACAGGGAGAGATCGTCGCGTTCGGCGCTCCATTTCAAGCAGAACTCGTTATAGAGGCAGCCGTCACACTTGGCGGTGAGGTGAAACGGCAGGGTCTCGAAAGCAGCACTCGCCACGCGAGCGGCGGTGGACTCCGGCCCCGTCACCAGGTCCCGCACGGCGCCCCGATAGCCGTTGACGTCCGTCACCAGATCCAGGTAGCCCGCACTGACGCCGAACCACGCCTCCGCCGCCGCCCGCTGCGCTTCGAGCGCCGCTTGTTCCTGGGGCTGCATACCGAGGGTGGCGCCCTCGGGACCGTGATAGAGGATGGCCATGCTGATATCGGTACAGTCAACCCGCTCTTGCTGAAAGAGGGCGGCCAGCATCTCGTAGTAAAAGGTCACTTGCAGCCGGTGCTCGACTTTGGCGCTGCGTGAACTCTTAATGTCGGTAATCAGGGCCCGCAGTTGACCGTCGGCATCCCGCTCCAGGCGCAAGATATCGACATCGCCGCGCAGCAGCCAGCCGGCGAGGGCCACCTGCAGGCGCGGCTGAAAGAGCACCAGGACGTGTCCCGCCGGCAGTTGCTGCGCCAGGGCGATCAGACGAGTATTATCGTCAACACGCGCCGCGGCGTCCCCCGCATCCGCCGCCAGGTTGATGCTGGCAACCGTTCCGGTGATGCTCTGTTCGACCTGGGCTTCGAAGGTCGCGCCGGCCCGCGTTAGCAGGGGCGGCAACGCCTGCGGCGCCACGCCGAAGTCCCGCAGGAACTGCCGGTTGGCGGCGTGTTCGTGCAGCCGCAGGCGCAGGTAGCGTTCACACTGCTCCAGCCGGATGAACTGCGCCACATCGGTCGGCGCGATGGGTCGCACGCCCTGGGCGTTGGCCGGCACTGAATAGTTGGTAGGCGTCATGCTATACATTCCTCAGGTTCGTTCGTCATGCTACCCGTGATTGCCAGCACGGAAGGAGACGGCTATGACAGCCCTGCACGTGGCGCTCAGCGAGGACGTTTCCGCCAAGGCGAGCCGTCCGGCGTCACCCCGACCTCGCCTCACGGAGGATGACCTTTCGCGCATCCCGGAAGACGACAAACTGCGCGAACTTGTGGATGGCGAACTGAGGGAGTGGATGGCGCCGGCAGCCGAACATGGAGCAATTGAACTTGACCTTGGCGCCGAGCTCCGGCAGTTCGTCAAAGAGCGCCGCCTCGGCCATGTGATGAGCGGCGAAGTGCATTTTCGCATCAAGGGGGACATCTATCATTTCCGAATGGCGGATGTGGCTTTCGTTGTCGCCGCCAAGTATCCCGATGGGCGGCCGCCCCGCAAGGTCGATGCGACGCAACCGGCTTCGTGGCCGAAGTGATCTCGCCGGACGATGCGGCGTGGATGGTGCAAGAGAAAGTACGCGACTGGCTGAGCACCGGCTTGGGCCTGCTCTGGCTGGTCTACCCGGAGACACAGCAAGTAGTGGTCTATCACGCCGATGGGACTGCGCAGACGGTGGAGCACGATCGCGTGTTGGACGGCGGTGACGTCTTTCCCGGTTTGCAACTGCCCGTGCGCTCCTTCCTGCCGTAGTTGCCGTCATCTGGATTACCCGGCACCTCCTTTGGACTTGCTGCCTCCCTTTGGCGTCTGATCGGGCGGGTTCAGGTAGAGGCTAACTTACTTGCCGCCGGGCCAGAACGTCAACTCCAGTTCCGTTCCAGGAGGAAGGTCAGCCGGCGGATTGGTGTCAAGCAGGAAGCCGATTATGGCGCCGCCCACCAACTGGAACCGAGGCTTGCCTTTGCTCGTCGGCTGTGCCAGAGCGAGCCAATGTGCCTTGTCGCCCCTGTTGGCTGGTAGCCCGCGCCGCGGCGTGGCCATCCCTGCAGTCTTCGCTGCCCCCGCCGCGGAGCCGGATGGCCTCGGCGCTGCAGGGTTGTTGGGGCGGACTTTCGGCAGCAGCACCGGCGCCGAGGCAGCGCGCGGCGGCTCGCCGTTCCAGTGCGGCTCCTGCAAGTCCAGGACGGCAAACGGGGTGGGCAGCACATGGCGCAAGGTGAAGTCCTTGAGCGGCAGTGGCTGTGTTGCCGTCGCCGGTGGCCGCTGCTCCCTGCTGCAGCAGCAAGCGCAGGGTCTCCAGGCGGGCGATCCGCCACAAACCGGAGCGGCCGGCAAGCAATGTTTCTCCGCTGCTGCACGCATGTGCCAGGATCGCCTCGGCAAAGGCCGTTGCATACGCCTCCTCCCCGCCGGACCGCGCTTCGGAATCGGCCCAGGTGCGGTAGCGCGTCGGCCGGTCTACCAGGTACAGCAGGGGGACGAGGCGTACGCTGCCCAGGCCCAGCGGCTTGCCCATGCCCAACTTATGCGCGCAGCCTTCCGGCAAGGAGAGGGCGGATACCAGGGCGCCGAGTTCCACGGCGGAGAGGTTGTCGAAGGACACCCGGGTTGAAAATTCCACCCCGGCTTTCACCGGCCGGATGGCAGTGAGCTGCGTCATGCCCGGTCCACCATCACGTAACCGAGGGAGCAATTGATCAGACTGCGGGTGACGCACCTGGGCAATCCCTCCAGTCGCACTGCCGGCATCCCAACGATGCCAGTACCACTTATGGCCGCGCAGGGTGGTTTGGTCATCGTCGATATAGGTGGTGAGCTGGTCCTTCTGCTGCCGGCCGTCCTGCGTCAGGTAATGGGCGAAGGCGGTGACCTCTGGGGCGGAAAGGATATGGGGGATCAGCTCCGGCTCCAGCCAGTCCGCGCGCGTCCGCTGAGCGACGGCGTCTTCGAAGCGCAGCCGCCCGCGAATAATCCGTCCGTCGCGTCCGCCTGCACCGCGTTCAACAACGCCGAACATGGCCTCCGCCAGGTCCAGGTCCGCTGGCCACAGTTCCTTCGGCCGCAGTTCCTCCGGGGTACGATCGTAGGGGAGGCGAAACATTTGCGCCCGCCCCAGGAAGGCGAGCGCATCGGGATTGGCGGTGTCGCGCATCCGTTCTTCGCAGAGGAAGAACACCGGCTCTCCCTCACGCAGCCAGCCCTTCTTCTTGCGGGCCTGAGCCGTCGGCTGGTTGGGAGGGAAGGCGCGTTCCTGCCATTGGGTGAGTTGGTCATCGTCGTGGAAGCGCTCCCAAACATGTGGCGGCACACGCACCGCCGATTCCGCCGAAGGGGCGAGGAAGACAAACTCTCGCTTCTTCTTCGGCGCGTTGCCGGTGAGGACCAGCGTGCCCGGCAGCCAGTCCCCGGCCGGCGGTGTCGCGTCGAGGCAAATAGCGGCTACGGTATTCTTCCCAGGTTCACACCGCACGAAGCAAGGCTGCTGCTGGGGCGGCCAGGGTGGCGTGTAATCGGGGCCGCCCCGGAAGGTAA
>JBPCLN010000351.1:0-10956 GCA_051003235.1 Chloroflexota bacterium
TGAGTTCCGAGATTTCTAGCGGAGATCCGCGGAGCTACGGCAGGATTTTCTGCCGTAGCTCGGCGGCTGCATTTAAGTCTGGCTCCCGCCTTCAAGCAGCGACCCGATGATCCCCGGTTGACCTCGAACAAACGTGTCGGCGTCCAGTTCCTTCCGACCCTCCAGTTGGAGGCGGTAGGCGGCAAGCTGGCCGGCGCCGGTCGCGATCGACAGCGCGGGCCGATTACCAACCTGGCCCAGGGTGAGAACGGTCCCGGCAGGGACGGCGGCCGGCGTTTCGATAGCGCCGGCGCCGGCGATGTTGAGCCGCCGTCCCTGCCAGAAGGTGAAGGTGCCCGGCCAGGGGTCATAGGCGCGGACGCGGCGTGCCAGTTGCGCTGCCGGTAGGCGCCAATCGAGCAGGCCGTCCTGGCGCGACAACCGGTGCGAGTAGCTGGCGCCTTCTTCCTCCTGTGGGCGAGGCGCGAGCCGACCTGCCACCCAGTCGTCAAGGAGCGCCGAAAGCATGTGCGCGCCGAGGTCACCCAGGCGAACAGTGAGTGAACCTGTGGTGTCCTCTCGCGCGATGGGCACTTCCGATTGGGCGATCAGTGGACCGGCATCCATAGCCGCCACGAGCTTGATGATCGATACCCCGGTTACCGTGTCGCCGGCGAGGATACTGGCTGCCACCGGCGACGGTCCGCGGTGACGTGGCAGGAGCGACGGGTGAATGTTCAACCAGCCCGCCGTGGGAACGCGGAGTACGGAGCGGGGCAGTAGTTGGGCGTAACTCGCCACGACACCGACGTCGGGCGCCCAATCGCGTAGCACTTGAATAGCCGCGGCGTCGCGCCAGGTCTCCGGTTGCAATGCCGGGATACCGGCAGCGACGGCGAGGCTTTTGACGGGGGACGCCGCGGGCTGCTTCGACCGGCCCGCTGGACGGTCGGGTTGGGTGACAACACCGATCACCGCTCTCCCCGGCACGCCACCATCCAAAAGGATGCGGAGGGCTGGTTCGGCGATGTCGCGTGTTCCCATAAAGACGATGCGCACGCCGACCGGCCTCACCGTGCGCCGGCGATCGCCGCCGCCGGGTCCAGGCGGGCGGCGCGCAAGGCAGGGATCAACCCGGCGAGGCCGCTCAGGGCCGTGACGGCCAGCAACGTCAGTAGAACGTAGCGCACCGGGATGGCAAAGGTGAGCGGCGGTCCGCCGGCCAGTTGCAGGGGAATGAAGCGGACAACGAGGCGCGCTAGGAGGAGGGCGATGCCACTGCCTATCAGGCTGCCGACTAGGCCTAGCAGCAGCGACTCCAGCAGGAACAGCGTCCCAACGTGCCAGTTGCGCGCTCCCACCGCCTTCATGATGCCGATCTCCCGCGCCCGTTCCGTCACCGCCGCTAACAGCATGTTCGTGATATTAACGACCGCCAGGAGCAGCCCGACCAGGGCGATCACGGCCGCCACGATCCGCGCCAGGCTCAGGGCATTTGACAGGGCGTTCGTGAGTGTATCTGTCGTCTCAATGTGGAGTTGCAGGGCAGAAATTTCCTGCCGGACCGCCGCGACTTCCTGCACGCCCGATACGACCACGATGGCGGCATTGTAGGCTGGGGCCGTGCCGTCTGGATTTGGGGCCAGCAGTGCTACCCCGGTGGCATAGGGGATATAGGCAAAGGGCGCCCGGCCGTCGATCACGCCCACTACTTGCAAGTCCACATCGGCGCCGGCGGCGCCGTCCGCCCTCTGGGGGCTAAATTGCACCGTTTGGCCCACCAGATGGGGAATCGTCAGCGCCGGCGCCGATGTGGTGGCAGTCGATCCGCCGGCCAGTGCCGCTGCCGCCGCGCTGCCGGGCGGCGGTCCGCTTTTGAGGGCTTCCAGGAAGCCGGCCGTTATGATCAGCTCGCGCGCATCGTTAGCGGTGAAGAGGCGCCCGGCCAGGAGGTGAACATCCGCGCCCGCGTCGACGTAGCTCGAAGGAACCGGGCGCAACTCTAAAGGACTGGTCACCCCGGCCAGCGTAGCCATACCGCCTACCTGTACTTCGGCAAAGGCATCACGGACGTGGGGCAGCGTTCGCAGGTGCTGGAGCAAGGCAGCATCTATGCCGGGCGGGGGCCCCGCCGTCGTTGCGGAGGACGCCGCGGTTAGCGGTGGGTCAATGTGCAGGACGGTCGCCGGTTCATAGTTGCCGAGCTGGGCCTGTAACTGCGTCTCCAGACCGGTGGCAACCGCCAGGAATAACAACAGCCCGGCGGTGCCGACGATGACGGAGCTGAGCGTGAACGTTGAGCGCAGGCGACGCCGCAACAACGCCTGCGCCGCCAGGCCCAATAGTCTCGTCAGGAGCACGCGGCCTGCTCCTCGGGCACGATGCGACCGCCAACCATCCCCACGCGCCGGTCGGCCCGGCGGGCGAGCGCGCGGTGGTGGGTCACCAGGATCAACGTCTTAGAGAACTGATTAGCAAGCGTGAAAAGCAGCGAGGCAATGTCACGACCCGTGGCATCATCGAGGTTGCCGGTTGGCTCGTCGGCCAGAATCAACGCGGGGTTCGTCACCAGGGCCCGAGCGATGGCGATGCGCTGCTGCTCGCCACCGGACAGTTGGGCCGGGCGCCGATTGGCCATTTGTTCCAGGCCGACAATCTCCAGTAGGCGTTTGACGCGGGCGTCCCCGTCACGCTGGTGCACGCCGCCGAAATAGAGTGGGAAGAAGATATTCTCCCGCACCGTGAGATCGGGGAACAGGTTGAAGGCTTGAAAGATGACCCCGACGTCATGATTTCGGAAACGGGCCAGGGCCCGCGAAGTCATCCGGCGCAGGTCGCGTCCGGCAACGCGCAGTTCGCCGTTGGCCGGCCGGGTCAAGCCGGCCATCAAGTGCAGCAGGGTGCTCTTGCCGGCGCCGGACGGTCCGATCAGCGCTGTGACGCCCCCCTGGGGCAGCGTCAGCGTGACGTCATTCAGCGCCGTGATTCGCTGCTGCCCATGGGTGTAGGTTTGACTCAGGCCGCGCGCTTCGACCGCCGGCGGAAGTTCCACGGCTGGTACCGGGGCGTCGGACAACTGCACTCCGTCCATTGGCCCTTCCCTGCATACGTTCGGTCAATATTCAGTGTAGGGGCATCGGGCGCGTGCCGACGGCTTTATCGCCCAAAATGGTAGGCGATTCGTACCTTACCGTTGGATTGAGCCTGGTTGGCGGTAGGTCACGCGTCCGCCGCGCACCGTGAGATCGCAGCAGAGGCGTTGTCGCGCGTTGCGGCTCTTGCCCATACTGTCCGTCAACATGAAGTCGCCCTCTTCCAGGCGCAAACCGGCCAGATTCGCCGGCGCGCCGATGGCCAGGCGGCCGAGATCGGGCCGCCGGATCGCCTCAGCGGCGTTGAGTGTGCAGCAACGCACGACCGCTTCCAAGGTCATCCCTAACAAGAGGTACTTCGACAGTGTCGTTGGCAGGTCGAACACCGGGCCGGCCAGGTTCAGGCTATGCACGTCGGTGGAGATCGTGTCCGGCAACTCGCCGGCGTCCAGCAGGCGCTCGGCACTGGCGAAAGCGAAGCTCCCCATGCCGTGCCCCACGTCCAACAGCACGCCCCGTGCATGCGCTTCCCGCACGTCGTGGCGCAAAGCCCCCTGGTCGTTCACGATGCGGTTGGAACGGCCGGTGTGGCAATGGGTGAGAATATCGCCCGGAGTCATCAAGTCAAGGATGCCCTCCAGGGCGGGCGGACCGTTGCTGATATGGACCATCAGCGGCAATTGCAACGCCTCGGCTGCCAAGCGGGCTCGACGGAGCGGCTCCACGTCATGGGGACCGACCGTATTGGTGTCGATGCGCGCCTTCATGCCGATCACCAGATCACGATTGGCGTCGGCCATGCGCACCGCCAGGTCAACGTCGGCGTAGTGCAGGTTCGCCAGCTCATAGGTCTCGTGGACCAGGCCGATGGACGAGATATTAAGGAAGGCCAGCGTCTCGGTCTGGTTCGGGCCGGCGATCCAACGGCGGAAGCCGGGGAAGTTGTAGGCGCCGGCGCTGCCGGCGTCCACCGCCGTCGTCACGCCGCTTCGTTGGCACACCGGATCGAGGTCAATGCCCCAGAAAGTGGCCCCGGCATACCCATGGCAGTGGAGGTCGACCAGACCGGGAGTGATGATCAGGCCGTGGACATTGACGACACTGGCCGCATCTTCTTGCCTTAGATCGTTACCGACGGAGGCGATACGCCCCCGACTGATGGCGATATCGTGCCGGGCACGGCGCCCGGTCGCGGGATCAAGCACCTCACCGCCGGTGAGGAGGAGGTCGTGCGTCGGCATCACTCCCCACCTGCCACGGTCAACGCCGCTTCCTGGCGAAATTGCTTGCTCGCAATTTCGAAGTACCTGCCGCGATTAGCGATTAACTCACGGTGCGTTCCGCGCTCGACAATCTCACCGTGGTCAATGACCAACAGCAGATCGGCGTCGATGATTGTGGAGAGGCGGTGGGCAATCACGAACGATGTGCGTCCTTTCAAGAGCGTCCGCAGCGCATCCTGCAATAGTAACTCCGTACGCACGTCAACGCTCGACGTCGCTTCATCGAGGACGAGGACACGGGGATTGGCCAGCAGGGCGCGGGCAAAGCTGAGCAATTGGCGCTGACCAACGGAGAAGTTCTGACCGCGTTCCATCACCGGCGTCGCGTAGCCGTCCGGCAGGCGGCTCACGAATTCATGGGCATTGGCCAGCCTGGCCGCCTGTTCCACCTCGCGGTCGGTCGCATCCAACCGCCCATACCGGATGTTGTCGGCCACCGTACCGGAAAAGAGAAAGGTATCCTGGAGCACGATGCCCATCTGGGAGCGCAACGACGGCAGACTGACATCGCGAATATCAACGCCGTCGATCGTGATCGCGCCGGAGTCGACATCATAGAAGCGGCTGAGCAGGTTCATGATGGAGGACTTCCCCGCCCCGGTTGGGCCAACCAGCGCGATGGTTCTACCGGGCTCGGCAGTAAAGTTGACATCTTTGAGCACCGACACCCCTGGTACATAGCCGAAGTTGACGTGCTCAAAGCGAACGAGCCCATTCACAGTTGGCAATGATCGCGCGTCGGGCCGCTCTTTGACCTTCGGTTGCTCGTCCAGCATCTCAAAAATCCGCTCGCCGCCCGCCATCGCCGCTTGGAAGGTGTTGTAAATCTGCGATAGGTCGCGAATCGGCTGATAGAACCGGGTGACGTAGGTGAGGAACGCCACGACGACACCGAGCGTGAGTTGCTGCTTCAGCACCAGCGAGCCACCCACCCAGAGGACGATGGCGGTGGCGATGATGCTCAGGATATCGACTGCCGGCAAAAAGCTGGCCGAGATGGCCACTGCCTCCACGTTCGCCCGGCGATTCTCCTGATTGATACGGTCGAAGTTCCGCTCGCTGACTGCCTCGCGGGCAAACGATTGCGTGACCCGCACGCCGGACAGGTTCTCTTGCAGGGAGGCGTTGACATCACCGATCCGCTGCCGGGTCAGGCGGTAGGCCTGCTTCGAGCGGATGGTGAAGATGACCGTCGCCACAATCATCAACGGCAAGATGGAAAACGTCAGCAGCGCCAGGCGCGCATCCAGGAGGAGCATGACGACGATGATGCCGATCAGCGTCAGCACGTCGCTGAGCAGGTTGAGCACGCCGCTGGAAATGAAATCGTTGACCACGGACACATCGTTGGTAACGCGGGACATAATGGCGCCGGCTTCGTGCTGGCCGTAGTAGTCGAGGGAAAGGTCCATCAGGTGGGTTGTCATCTGATAGCGCAGGGTGTTGAGCACCTTCTGGCCGACGAGCGAGACCCAGTAGGTCTGTTGGGCGGCGGTGATGAAGGTGCCGGCCTGGGTCAACAGAAAGAGAATCATCGTAATGACCAGCCCGTGGATATCGTGCTGGCCGATATTCTGGTCAATCGCCACCTTGAGGAGGTAGGGTCCGGCCAGGCCCAGGAGCGCGCTGGCGACCACCATCAGGGCCGACCAGGCGATGGCGCCGCCGTACGGACGGATATAGGCCAGGAGGCGGCGCCCGATTTTGGCGTCGAACACCTTGCCTGTGACATCGGTGTAGTGGGAGGATCCACCGCCGCCGCTACCGCCGCCAAAGCGCATACTCATGAGGCGACCGCCACAATCTTGGCGCCTTCCAGCGCCTCACCCTGGCGTACTTGAATGCGATAGAAGTCGGCATAAACTGGACTGTCGCGCAGCAACTGGTCATGGCTCCCGCGCGCGACAATGCGGCCCCGATCGACCACTAGGATTTGCGTCGCGTTGCGCAACGTCGCCATGCGCTGGGCGATGACGAAGGTGGTGCGACCTTGCATTAGCTGAGCGAGTGCCTGCTGAATAAGGAACTCCGTTTCCATGTCGACGCTGGAGGTCGCCTCGTCCAGCACGAGGATGCGGGCATCGAGCAAGAGAGCACGGGCAATGGCGACGCGCTGGCGTTGCCCGCCGGAGAGCGTCGCGCCCCGCTCACCGACGACGGTGTCATACCCGCCGGGAAATTCGAGGATGAAGTCGTGGGCGCGCGCCGCCTGTGCCGCGGCGATGACCGATTCCATGGCCGCCTCGGGGCGGCCGAAAGCAATATTGTCGCGGATGGTACCCGTGAAGAGCATCGGCTCCTGCAGCACAAAGGCGACCTGACGCCGAAGGGACTCCAATGAAACATCGCGCACGTCATTGTCATCGACATAAATATGACCATCAGTGGCATCGTAAAAGCGCGGCAGCAAGTTGACGATGGTGCTCTTGCCGGAACCGGTCGGCCCGACGAGGGCGACCACTTCGCCTGGACGCGCTACGAAGCTCACGTCGTCCAACAGCATCGCCCCGCTCCGGGCGTAGCGGAAGCCGACGTGCTCAAAACGCACTTCGCCGTGCAGGCGCGGCAGGACGAGGGAATCCGCCTTCTCCTGAATCTCGGACGGCGTGTCGAGAATCTCGAAGATGCGTCCGCCACTGGCGATGGCGCGGGAAATTATGCTGGCAAAGAAGCCGAGTTGGCGCACCGGGTTAATCAACTGTAGCAGGTACGTATTGAAGGCGACCAGGGTGCCGATGGTCATATGCCCATGAATGACTTCGGCCCCGCCGTAGCCGAGTACCAGCACACTACCCGCGGCCGACCAGAAATTTAGCAGGGGAACGACGATCGCACTGGCCTTCACCTGGGTGATATTTTTGTCCAGGAGCAAGTCATTTTGCTCGCCAAAGCGGCCACTCTCGAATGGTTCGCGGGCGAAGGCTTTGACGACTTTGATACCGGTGACGATTTCCTGCAGCACAGTCGTGACGGCGGCCAGTTGCTGCTGGATTTCGATGTACATGGGGCGCACGATGCGGTTGTACTGGGCGATCGTCACGATCAGCGGCGGCAATGTCGCCAGCGAAAGCAAGGCCAGCCGCCAGTTCAGGCTGAACAGCACGATGATGACGGCCGCGAAGACCACGGCGAAGTTCGCCATATTGAGCATGCCGCGCCCGGTGAAGACACGCACTAATTCGACGTCGCTGGTCATACGCGTCATCACCTGACCGGTCTGAGATCGATCATGCCAACTGAAGGACAAGCGTTGGGCATGGTGGTACAGATCGTTCCGCAGTTCGTAGGCCACCCCCTGGGAGGCGCTTTCCACCAGATAGGAGCGAAAGAAGTCGAACACCGCCCGGCCCAGGGTGATGACGACGATAATGATTGCGCCGCGATGGAGGTACACCACATCACCCTGACCGATGCCCCGATCGATCAATCCCTTGATTAATTGCGGCACAATGAGGGAGAGGAGCGTCCCGAGGAGCAGGGAAAGGTAGGCGCCGGTGGTGCTGAGCCAGTAGGTGCGCAAATAGCTGAGCAGGCGCAGTAAAATTCTCACGCGGTAGCCTCCGTGGGTCGCGATGGGGCGTGCGCGAGTTGCTCTTCCTCGAGACGCAAGCGCGCGCGATCAAGCCTGGCCTGATACTCCGCCCGAATTTCGCTGAGCTGGCGAATCTTCTCGTCGATCCGGCTCACTTGCATCGCCGTGACGGCCGCCAGGCGCCCCAGTTTCTCCAGCCGGCTCTGATCATTGGCCTCTTGCTTGACTTGCAGGTGCAACTGTTTGCGGAGCTCATCAGCTTCGACGTGCTCCTTGATTTCGGCCAGGGAAAAGTTCATCAATTCCCGCAGCCGCTTGATGCGGTCCAGCCGCTGCACGTCCTCCTCCGTGAAGAGGCGGTAGCCGCCCTCGGTGCGGGTCGGCGGATGCAACAAGCCGATCTCTTCGTAGTAGCGAATCGTCCGCTTCGTGAGGCCGGTACGAGACGCTACGTCGTCGATTTGCAGATATTCCGTATCGCCCATTGCTCTCGCTGACGTGAACGTGAGAGATGCTACCACATCGGGCCGGTAGTACCAGTCGACGTCCAACGATAGCACGGACGGGGGAGAAGATCGACGCGGCGTGGTATATCTCCAAACAGCGACCGGAACGTTCATCCAACAAGCACGAACGCCAAGCACGGCGTACGTGTGGCGGCCGGACCGCCGATGCGCGCGGACGTGATAACAGAGGAGCAGCCCGTGTTTCAGATTCCGGCGGAATATCGCTTGCCCTTCGCCGCGGTGCTGCTTGGTGTTGCCGTGATCTTTTGCGTCACCGCCTACCTGCATGTCGTGCCGACGCTGGCCATGTGCGCCGGTATCTGTCTCGTCTCGGCTGGGCGGATTGTATACGCGGTGATGCGGGAGCAAGGGTTCCTCCTGCGCCTTCCGTAAGCGGACGGGCCGCCCATGGTATCCTCTGGAAATAATTGCAGATATCACGTTGCGTTGATGAGGACCAGTACCCCAGCGTTGCGCGCCCAGAGAAGGCCGGCCACCGGCTGAAAGCCGCCCCATGCGCGCTGGGAGAACACCGCCTCCGAGCAGGTTGCGAAGCGCCTCACCCCGGCCCTGTGGGTGAGGTGATAAACAGCCCGTTCCGGCACGATACCGCCGTAAACGAGCCGTGCGACGTTGCCTTGTGGTAGGTCGCAGGGGAAGCGTGGTGGAACCGCGTGAGCTTAAGCGCTCTCGCCCAACGTTGGGCGAGAGCGCTTTTTGTTGTGTGCATTAGCAAGGAGGAACGGCAATGGTAGCAAGCGAAGCAACGACTGCCCCGGTGGAGCAGGCAACGACGACCCGCGACGGTTCGCCCTTGCTGCGGATGCGCCACTCGACGGCGCACATCATGGCCCAGGCAGTGCAGCGACTCTTTCCGGGCACGACCTTCGGCATCGGTCCGGCCATTGACGACGGCTTTTATTACGATTTCGACTCGCCGCATACCTTCTCGCCGGAGGACTTCCCCGTGATCGAGGCGGAGATGCGCAAAATCATCGTGGAGGATTACCCCTTCATCCTGAGCGAGGTCTCCCGCGAGGAGGCTCGGCGTCTATTTCTGGACCGCAACGAGCGCTATAAGGTCGATTTGATCGATCGCTTTCCGGAAGGGGAGCGGATAACCCTGTATACCGATGGCGACTTCGTCGACCTCTGCGCCGGGCCTCATGTTGCCAGCACGAGCAAGGTCGGCCCCTTTAAGCTGCGCGCGGTGGCCGGCGCCTACTGGCACGGTGACGAGCATCAGCCTATGCTCCAACGCCTCTACGGTCTCGCTTTCGACACCCCCGAGGCGTTGGAACACCACCTGTGGCTGTTGGAAGAGGCCAAAAAGCGCGACCACCGGCGGCTGGGCCAGGAGTTGGACCTGTTCACGTTTTCCGATCTGGTCGGCGCCGGCCTGCCCCTGTTCACGCCGAAAGGGACGTTGATCCGCCGCCTGCTGGAAGAATTTGTGCAGTCGCTGCAGGAGCCATTGGGCTACCAGCGAGTGACGATCCCCCACATTACGAAGAGTGACCTGTACAAGGTAAGCGGCCACTGGGAGAAGTTCAAGGATGACCTCTTCCACGTGTCCGGAAAGAGCGGCGAAGACTTCGCCATGAAACCAATGAACTGTCCTCACCATACGCAGATTTACGCTGCGCGCCAGCGCAGCTACCGCGATCTGCCGATCCGACTCTCAGAGGTCACGGCCTGCTACCGTGATGAGTTGCCCGGCACGCTCCTCGGTCTGTCGCGCGTCCGCTCGCTCACGCAGGATGACGCGCACGTTTTCTGCCGGCCTGAGCAGGTGATGGAGGAGGCGCTGCGCATCTATGCCATCGTAGAAGGGTTTTACCGTCCCTTCGGCATGCCGCTGGCAATTCGGTTGTCCCTGTGGGACCCGGCCCACCCCGAAAAGTATCTCGGCGATGCCCAGACCTGGACGACTGCCCAGGAACAATTGCGTGAGGTATTGCGCGCCAAAGACGCCACCTGGGTTGAGGAAGTGGGCGAGGCGGCTTTCTACGGTCCGAAGATCGACTTCAACGCCACGGACGCGCTGGGTCGGGTGTTGCAATTGGCAACGCTGCAATTGGATTTCAACCTGCCGGAGCGTTTCAACCTGACCTACATCACGCCGGAAGGCACGCCGGCGCGGCCCGCAATGCTCCATCGCGCCATTCTCGGCTCGGTCGAGCGCTTCATGGCGGTCCTGATCGAGCACTTTGCCGGCGCCTTTCCCCTCTGGCTGTCGCCGGTGCAGGCAGTGGTGATCCCCATTGCCGACCGCCACAACGAGTATGCAGAACAGGTGGCGAAATCGTTGCAGGCCGCCGGGCTGCGCGTGGAGGTGGATGGCCGCCGCGAAGGCATGCGCGCCAAGATTCGGGATGCCCAACTGCAGAAGACGCCCTATATGCTGGTTGTGGGCGACAAGGAAGCGGAGGTGGGGCAGGTGGCGGTGCGTATCCGCAACGGCCAGGATCTCGGGCCAAAGCCGGTGGCGGAATTCCGCGACCTCGCAGTGCGCCTGAGTACGGAGAAGAGCCTGGAATTGGTCTAAATTTCCTGGCACGCGA
>JBPCLN010000352.1:0-3157 GCA_051003235.1 Chloroflexota bacterium
CGTTGACCACGCTCCTCCCCGACCGGACGTGAGCCGCATCGCAGCGGCACGCCGCCTCGGCCGCCGGACGAACCGAGCCGATGAGCGGTGACGCCTCCGACCCGCTGCGGTGAGCGGCGCTCGCGGCCCGGCCCGCGTGCGTCTGGACCGTGCGCCCAGAGCGACTGAAGGGCAGTGCAGCACCGTGCGGCCATCCCGATGGTTTTTCAACAGGCTCGCCCCTGCTGTTAGATTCGAGGGCTACCGGAGACAACGGCGATGACGGGGCGCGATACCAAACCGGGCACTTCCCAGAGGGAAGCGGCGATGACGACGGCGCTGGCGACACGCGATCAACCAACTGGCGATGAACGTCTTCTGTTGCATTGGGACCGGCCAAGGGCAAGCGCTTGCTGTGACTTTCAGGAGGGCATTTCCTAATTCGAATTATAGCCCATTATAGGTCCGGCGATGCTACCTGCAGCGGCTGGTTGACGCCAGTTTGGCACCAAGGTGGCCCCTTTATCGGCCTTTATCGAACCGGGAGAGACCGTCGCGGATGCCGTGACCGGCCCATTTCACGCCTGAAGCCCTCCGAAAAGGAGTTAGGAAATGCCCTCTGCATAATAATAGCGGCCCTTGATGGAGCACGGACCTGAGCGGCGAGGTGAGAACAGGCGCTCATATGCGGCCAAGATCCTACGTCACAGGCAGCATAGCAACTGGTGCCTCAGGCCGCGCCATGGTGCTAGCATTGCGGGTGGCTGCATCGATTGTGGCGACAAGCTCACAGCGCAGTATCGACCTGCGCCGTGAGTTGCGCTCCCACCGGCACCGGCCCGAGCAAGCTGATGCAGCGCACGGTCTTGGACAGGCCGGGGTTGAGCTGGTCATAAGGCCCGAAGGCGATGCCCTCAATACTCCCGCTCGCGCTGGTGATGGCGACGCTCACAAAGCCGCTATGTGTTGTCGTATCGGTGTTGGTGATCGTCGCCAGGACATACTTGGGGGCGCTGGGATCAATCTGCGTGTTGCTCAGTTTGAGGGAGGCGGGCGTCGTGTGCCCCGCGGTAACTGTCGTGAACTGAAAGCGCAAGCCGCTGACGGCGCTTGCTTTCGCTATGGAAGCGAGCTCGACGAGCTTCATCTGGCCAGGTTGCAGGTCCGTTAGCGTGTCCGTGGCTGTGCCGACGACGCCGTTCGTGCTATCGGTGAGCGTGGCGACGAGCTGGGTGTTGAGTGGTGTTCCAGCATCGTTACGCACCCAGGCCAGCACGGCGGCGGCGCCGTTCACGCTCGCCAACGCCGGGTCAGCCAGCGCGGTCAGTCCGTCGGTCGTGACGGTGGCAGCCGGCACGGTACGGATGGCCGTAGACTCAATCGGCACGGCTGCCGGTGCTGCTGGCGGTACGGCTGCTGGTCGGTCGGCGATCGGCAGCCCGTTAGCATTGGCTTCCCAGCTGAAACGCTGGCTGTTCAGGCGCTCCTGGACACCGGCGGGGCCGTTGACCCAGGTGTGGTAGCCGTCGGTGAACGCTGTCCAATTGTCCGATTTGCGCCAGGCGAGCAGGCCGTTCGAGGTGTGCTGGACGGCGTCACTGGTGGCGTCATACCGGGCATCGTCCAGGCAGGTACCGATGCGATCCGGTAGGAGTTGTTGCAGGGCGGCGAAACCCAACTGGAACTGGCAGGCAGGAGCCGCCTGCACCAGCGTGGCCGGCACCAGCATGCTCAACACGATTGCCGCTATTGCTAACCGGCAGGCCATCCGCTTCTCCTTGTCTGGGCTACGTCCCGCGTGGCGCGCACTCCTCCAGCGTTATAACAGCATGCGCTGCAGGAGATAGCTGGCGGCCAGCGCCAGCATAAAGAAGAAGCCCGCCGTCACCAGCGTCGTCTGCAGCGAGTGCCATGCTGCCGAACTGGCGTCGCCGAAGTGCTGGCGGTACTCCTCATAGGCGATGAGGTAGGCCATGATCCCGGCCAAGAGACCGGCGACGAGACCAAGCCCGATGAAAAAGCCGGTCGTGGCAGGCCTCCTACTCCGCCTGCGATGTCTTCGCCGGCCGCCGCAGAAGCGGCTGCATCCCCTGGGCAGCATGCAGCAGGCGCCCACCGCCAGGTGTCGGCCCAGTGTTAGGGTCGCTATCACCAAGGGCAAGGTAAAGCGGCTAAGAGCAACCTCGCCGGGCGAATGGCTCCTCGTTATCGATAAATTGTTGCCGGCCCAACGAGAAAAGTTCGCAGAAGAACCAGTGTCGGTACTTCACGGCGCACTCGCCAGCATAGACCTCGCGTAGCAAGCGGACAAGAGTAGCCCGAATTCGGACGAAGTGCCGTATCCAGGAAGCAAGTCGGCGCGCGAGGTGGGGAACACACCTCGCCGCGACATGGGGTACACATATCGGTCATAACGGTGGCCGACCAGAACCCCATTTCCGACGCCCCGTGCTGCCAGCCACCAGAGGGGAAACTACCGCCGGAGACTCCCCGACCGCCATTTCATCGGCCAACATGGCAGCCGGAATGTGTACCCCATGTCGCGGCGAGGCCTCGGCGCCGAAGATAGGGAAGATCAGCTTGCCGCCCGGCGTGGCGGTGTCCAGGTGCTCGTGCAGGCTGCGAAAGCCGATGCCGCGCTCATCGAGTCCCTTGATCGTCTCGATCAGGTGGGGCAGGCTGCGGCCCAGCCGGTCCAGCTTCCAGACCATCAACGTGTCGCCGGGCCGCAGGGAGCGGCAGGCCTCGTCCAGCCCCGGCCGCGCCGTGCTGGCCCCGCTGGCCACGTCCGTCTGGAGCCGCTTGCAGCCGCCCGCCCGCAAGGCGTCCAGCTGCAAGTCCAGCTTCTGGTCCGCCGTACTGACCCGCGCGTAGCCCACCAACACCGTCCGCTCCTCCACCGGGCCGAGACCGTCCCAGAAACGGTCGTTTGTGACACGGCTCGCCCGGCAGGGATGGGCGGGTTCCTTGGGGGTGCTGACCCGGCGCCAGCCTTAGCTGGCAGCGGTACGAGGGTGACCCGGCGCGGCCTTCAGAAAGCGATAGCCGAGGCCGCGCACGGTCGCAATGCACGGATTGTCCGCGTCGATCTCCAGCTTACGCCGCAGCCGGCCGATGTACACCTGGATCTCGTTACTGCCCCCGTCGTGGCCCTCCGGCCAGGCCGAACGGAAGAGTT
>JBPCLN010000353.1:0-17075 GCA_051003235.1 Chloroflexota bacterium
GTTTGCAGCGGGGGGACAGCAGGGTGAGGCTTACAGCCGGCGGGCGCCGTGGCGACGCGTCGCAGCGGCCGCCATTTGTCTATTGCCGGCCGCTGCGACGCTGCAAGGTCAGGATACCGGCGCCGAGTATCGCCATAAGCAGTACCGCACAGCGCGTCGTGGTCGTCGTAGCCATGCCGCCGCCGCCACTCTGCGGCATGCTCGCCGGAGCGTCCAGTACGTTGACCGAGCCTTTCATGCCCTTCGCTTCGTGGCTATCCACCGGACACAGCATCGTCCACGTCCCGGCGGCAGGAAAGGTGTAGGTGGCGGTTTGCGTCTGACCGGTTGTGAGGTTGGCGGTGAATAACGTCTCCTTGATGCCCTGGGACGGCAACTCAAAGGTCACGTTGTGCGGGAACTTACCAGCATTCTTGACGGTGAAGGTCACCGGTTGACCCTGTTGGACGTCGAAGGTAGCCGGCATCATCGTGAACTCATCGAGCGTCATCGTCACCTGCTGCAGCGGCGCCGCCGCTGCCCAGGGAACGAATAGGGACGAACAGAGTATCGCAACAAACAGTAAGGGACTGAGAGATACAGGCTGCTTCATGGTGAGATATGTTCCTTTCAAGCCTTCACTCCACGACAAAGGACCGGAGTCGAGTGGGTGCCGCGCGCTGACTGCCCTGCCGTGAGCTTGCGGCATGCGCGCGGCACCGACAATGGGCCGAGGGCGGGAATATCATCAGACCTTGGTCGGTTAGTGCGTTGGACTGTCGGCGACGGGTGTAGACGTGCCAGGCGACTTGACCAGCTACCGCACGCTGCAATCATCGGCGGAAGATGTCCGTTTTGCAAACCGGGGCGTCCACGGTGCGGATTGGCGCAGACGTCCATTCAGCGTAGAATCATCGTACACAGTTGGCCAAAGAAGGCGGCCTCGCTGTCGCCTTTGATCGTTTGCCGGTCTAAGCCAACGGGCATACAGAGGAGCGAAGAGGAGTGTTGATATGGTGACGGCGGTTGCAAGGGCAGCGCCGGAGGGCGTCGATCCCTCGGTCCCCGAGGGCTACGATGACCGGCTCTACGTGCACCACGGCATTGCCGCGGGCATCGACGGCCTCGACGCCTTCACAGAGAGGCAAGTTGAGCGGTACCACGAGGACGGGTTTCTCTCCATCGAACGCCTGCTATCAGCAACCGAGGTGCAGGCCGCCCAGGGCGGCCTGCTGGACCTGATTGACGGCAAGCATCCCGACTTCCGCCACATCCAGTTTGAAGCGGATGCCCGCTCCCATCTAGGGTCACTCTCGGCCGACGAGAAGCAGGACTCTGTGCGCAAGATCGTCCGCTTTGTCGACTACGAGCCGCGACTCCGCGCGGTGGCGGAGCATTCGGATATCCTCGCTGTCGTCCGCCGCCTGATCGGGGCAGAGCCGGTGCTCTTCGAGGATAAGGCGCTGATCAAGCCACCGCGCATTGGGCGGGAGAAGCCCTGGCACCAGGATCACGCCTACTGGAATCTGCCGCTGGACACGCCGGTGGTCACCGTGTGGATCGCACTGGACCCGGCCACCGTCGATAACGGCTGCATGCTGGTCATCCCCGGCAGCAATCGGGAAGGTCCGGTCGTCCACTTCAACCGGCGCGACTGGCAGATCTGCGATACCGAGGTGCGCGTCAACCGCGCCATCGCCGCACCGCTCGCACCGGGCGGCTGTCTCTTCTTCAACAGCTACCTGCAGCACGGCACACCGGCGAACCGTTCGCCGCAGCGCCGTCGCGCCTTGCAATTTGTGTATATTCCGGCCAGTGCGGCGCGCATCACCCAGGGCGAGCGTCTGGCCGTCTTCGGCAGCGAAGGCAAGGATGTCACCTGCTGATGGCCCATTGAGGCGACCACGCGCGCCGGCAGACGGTTACGCCATTGCTGCCGAGACGAAGCAGATGGATGCAGGTTGGAAGGCGGTGGCCTTTTTCGGTGCGCCGGAGAACGCCCAACTGGAGGAGTTACCGTGGCGCCTCCGTTCTTGTGTGCCGGTGATCCAATGGTCGTCGTTCCTTACGACACGGACTGGCCGCTCCTTTTTCACCAGGCGGCGGACCCACTGCGCCAGGCGCTCGGCGACGTGGCGCTGCGTATCGACCATATCGGCTCGACCGCCGTACCCGGCCTGGCGGCCAAGCCGATCATCGACATCCAGATTTCTGTCGCCGCCCTGGAACCCCTGATCAGGTACGGCGCTCTGCTGGAGGCGCTGGGCTACGTCCTTCGGGCCGACAACCCCGACCGCACCAAGCGCTACTTCCGCGAGTCGCCCGGCGCGCGCCGCACGCACCTCCACGTTCGCAAGGGCGGCAGTTGGAGCGAACAGTTCGCGCTCCTCTTCCGCGACTTTCTCCGCTGCCATCCGCAACAGGCCGGGGAGTACGCGGCGCTCAAGCTGACGTTGATCCGGCAGTACGGGGACGACCGCCAGGGCTACACCGAGGCGAAAGGACCGCACATCTGGGCGATCATACACCAGGCAACCGACTGGTCGCAGCAGACCGGTTGGGAGCCGGGGCCGTCCGACGCCTGAGCGGCCATAACACAGCCTGCGCGACGGCGCACGGTTGCAGCAGGCGCCCGGTAATCCATATCATTACGCCGGTGCTCGCCCCACCAATGTAGAGGGACAGGCGGACGCGGAAGAAAGTAGCAAGCTAACGCGAGTGTCACACAGCGTTCCCCGTCCGGGCGATGCACCACCAGACCATGCTTCCCTGCACGAGGTCGAGCGGTGGTTGCGTACCAGGCGCACCGAGTCCGCCTATGGCTTCGACCCGGCAACGGGCAAGAAGGTCTGGGAGCGGCACACCGATGGCATGGAGGTGCTCTTGGCTGAGGTAGATCGCGAGCGACTGCGCGGTATGGTCTTCACCCACAATCACCCGCGCGGCTGGGCGTATCGAGCGGACGATCCGAGGCGGGCCGGCTCGTCGTTTTCGCCGCACGACGTGCATCTGGCGGCCATCAGTTCGTTAGCAGAGCTGCGCGCTGTGGCCCCCGCGTTCAAATTTTTGATGAAGCCCGGCCCATTAGGGTGGCCAGCAGCGCAGCAAATCGAACAATTGGTGAACATTGCGCACGACCGCTATTGGCGTAGCGCGGCTCTCGCCGCTGCCCGTGGTACGATGAACCCGGTTCAGGCAAGTGCAGACGAAATGCCCATTCTCTGGACGGATCTCGCACCTGTTCTGGGTGTCGTCTATATTCGCGGAGTAATAGGTGGGGCATGATGCCCAGTTTCGCTAGAGACGCCAATCGCAATATCCCCGGGCTCAGCCCGGTTTGCACGTTCTGTCGCCATCAGTTCGCGTACCGGCTCTGCATGGCATTCCCGGAAGGCATCCCCCTGGCAATCTGGCTGGGCAAGGATACGCACCAGTCCGCCTATCCCGGCGATCACGGCATCCACTTCGAGTCAGTACCGGGTGCAGTGGTCACGACGCCACAAGTGACTGAAGGCGACAAAGTCCTCTGGCCGCTCATCGACGAAGAGCGCGCCCGCGAGCCGCAGCCGGTCTAATGGCTCATTGGTATTCGCCCGGCTGACCATCGCATTGCGGCGCCTCACCACACCACTCGCCGTGCATCAACGCCCGGTCACGCCACCGAAGAGCCGGTCAATGGCCCCGGCGCATCGCGTAACAGGCGCACTGGGGAGAGCAGCAACCAGAGGACGGAAAGTGCCTGCCAGGCGATACCGACGACGAGCGCCGCCCGTAACCCGTAGGCTTGACCCAGCGCGCCGCCCAACAGCGCACCGAGCGGGATGACGCCGAACACCAGAAAGCGCCGGCTGGCGATGACGCGGCCCAGGAGACGGTAAGGCACGAGCACCGCCTGCCGCGTCGACCCGCCGAAGCTCCCGACCGCCGAGGCGCCAATGATTGGGCGGAGGACCGGATCGTTGATTAGCGCACCAATGCCTTCGCCGATCTCCGCCATGAGGCGCCGCCCGCGCAGCTCTGGCGGCGCCGGCGCCTCATGCGCCCGGATCAGACCGGAGCGGAGCGCCGAGACGAGGTAGGAAACGGCGTCAATAGCGATGGCGACGGGAGCAGTGAGGAGTTGCACCAGCCCACCGGCAAGCGCCGGCCCAGCCGTGGAGGCGATCGCGCCGCTCAACGCCGAGGCGCTGTTGGCTTCCAGGAGGTCGTCGCAGCTGACCAGCGCCGGCAGCTACGAGGTGGCGGCCACGTCGAAAAACAGCGTGCAGCCGCCGATCAGGAGGGAGACGACGTACAGGTATTCCATGCGGAGCGCGCCGAGCAGGGCCAGCGTGGGGACGCTACCGACCGGAATACTGCCTGATAGCGCCGCACCATGTGGCCTCGTGCTTTTGCTCCGGAGCGACTAGAGCAGGCGCGGCAGGCGCCGCCAACACCACCGCCGTCACTCATTCGCCGGCGGGTTGGCTGACTATCTCCCCGTTCGACTCAAAGTCACCCACAAAGCCATCCCAACCCTCACCACGTTCTCTCGGAGGTGAGGTTACCGCGATCAAGTGGACGAGGCCGTCACTCCGAATGGCGTAACCATGGGTGACTCCGCGCGGCAGGAACACAAATCCGCCCTGGTCCACGTCGAACGTCTGCTCCCCACATGTAAAGGTGAGCGCGCCTTCGAGGACATAAAACATCTCGTCCTCCGTACGATGGATGTGATCAGGCGGTTCCTCACCCTTCTTCATAGAATACTCGATGAAGGCGGCGCCGTTGGTTGTTTGGAATTCGCCCGCCTTCACCGTGAAGTCGATCCCATTGCGGTTGGTCCAACCCTGTCCACGCTGCAGCGCATAGGCTTCCATGCAAACCTCCGATACGAGGATACGAACCGTCCGCTACGAGGATACGAACCGTCCGCCGGCTCGCAACCGGCCCACTACCGTTGGGCCAGCACCTCTTCTCGCCGCCAGGTGGTGGCGGAGAAGATCGTCAGGATCACGTCGATGATCAAGAGCACGACGACCAGTGCGATCAGCGACCAGACACCCCAAGTCTGCAGCTTGACGGCGAAGCCGAAGACGACAGCCCAGAGGGGCAGCAGCACCAGGCCACTCACCTGCTGGGCTGTGTTGAAGGTGCGTACTCGTGAGGAAATCAGACTGGCGATGGTGGCGGCGAAGAGGGCGACGATCGGCACTAGCGCCAACATCGTGAAGGAAAGGGCGGGCGGCAGGAGATGCAGCTTGTCGGCGCCAAGCGTGACGGCAACGCCGGCCAGGAAGACACACTCCGCCACGATCGAAAAGAGGATGCCGGGGATGATCGCCCCCAGGACCTTACCGCAGTAGATGGCCAGATTGGAGGCCGGCGATGCCAGCAGCGGCGTCAGGTTGCCCTGCTCCTTCTCACCGGCAAACTGGCCGGAGGCGATGCCGACGGCCGAGGTCGTCGGCATGAGGCCGATGATGAGAAAGTAGATGGCCATGCCGGCTCCGGCGGCACGGTCCTGCGCCCCGGCCAGGGGGCGAAGGGTGGTCAGAATCAGGAAGGTGGGAAAGGCCAGGGCAAAAAAGAGACTCATGATCAGCGTGATGCGATCACGCAGCGATTCCAGGGCGCCGCGCCGGGCGATCAGCAGCAAGAGGCGTAGATCGCCCGGCGGCGTTCGTGCCGCCGCGGTCGGGGTGTAGGATCGTGGTACTATCGACATGGCATGCCTCACTGCTGAGCGTTCGCCCCGACGGCAACCGCGGCGCGTTCTTCCTCGCCGACTGCCTGGGCGTACACATCCTCCAGGGTTCGCGTGGTGCAGGTGACGGAGATAATCTGGGCGCCGCCGCCGACCAGGCGGGTCAGTACCAGCGGATTGACTTGCCGTGGCTCCGGCGTGCGATACTCGATTGCCGTTATGTCCATACTGGACGATACTCCGCCACCGGGCGTCGCCAGATGGTCCAGACCGCGGAAGAGGTCGGGCAGCGCCGCCAGGGCCGTTGCCAACTCTATTCGCACCAGCGTATCGGGCGAGGCGCTTGCCCGCAACGCCGCCGGCGCATCGGAGGCGACGATGCGCCCCTGGCGGAGGATCGTTACCTCATCGGCAAGGCGCTCCGCTTCGTCCAGATCGTGGGTGCAGAGGATGACGCTACGGCTGGCGTGCTTCAAGCCGACGATCAACTCGCGCACCGCACGGGCGGCGAGGGGATCGAGCCCCGAGGTCGGCTCATCCAAAAAGAGGGCGGACGGCTCATGCAACAGGGCACGCGCCAGCGCCACCTTCTGCTTCATGCCTTTGGAGAACCCCACCATGCGCTCGCGCCGCCGGGTCGAGAGCTCGAACAGCGCCAGGAGTTCGTCGATCCGCCGGGAACGCCAGGCGGCATCCATGCCATAGACGCGACCGAAGAAATCCAGGTAGGCGCCCACGGTCATGCGTTCATAGAGACCCGGCACGTCCGTCACCAGACCGACACGGGCGCGGACTCCGGAGGGGTCGGTGCGCACATTCAGGCCGGCGACCGTCGCTTCGCCGGCGCTGGGAGCCAGCAAGCCGGCCAGCATCCGCACCGTTGTAGTCTTGCCGGCGCCATTGGGGCCAAGGAGGGCCAGAATTGCTCCATCCGGCACGTGCAGCGAGAGGTGATCGACCGCCAGGAAGGCGCCGAATTGCCGGCTGAGCGACTGGGCCTCGATCATGGGCATCTTTCCAGGAACAGGGGAACAGCCAGAGGGCATCGTACCCGGTTTACGGCCCTGGAGCGTCACCTTCGCGCAACGACGCCGCCCAGTCCCCGAACTGGAACGTGCGCATCGATTGGAAGAACATAGGCAGCCAGTAGTCGAACTGCTCAACCGTGGCGCCCTGGGCGACCAGGCGCACCTGGACGGCGTCCTGGTAGAGGAGACGCACCCAGCGTTTCTGCGTGACCCTGCCCTGGCGAAAGGTGTGGCGCGCTTCCATCGTCAGCAGCCGCCCGATCGCCTCCGCCTCCGACGATTCGATGATGGAACGCGGCAACTTACGGATGCCGACCAGAAACCCGGCCTCCAATGCCGCCAAGTCCACGCCGTTGACGATGGTGCCCAGATCGCGCCCTTCGGCGGAAAAGCTCGTGCGCGGGTCGTCCGCGGCCGGCGCGTACATGGCGCCGTTGCCGGTGGCTGTCTCCAGTTCCAGCGCGTACCAATCTAGCGGCACGAAGAAGGAGTAGCCTAGCGCCTTGTCGCGATGCAAGCGCAGGCCGGTAAAACTGGGCAGCCCAGGCGGTACAGTCAGGGAGGATCTCCTCTCACCTAACGGCGCCCTTGCGTACTGAGCCAAGCGTGGTGCTCACCACGCTTGCATTAAATCCCGGCTCGTATATAATAGCGACAACGCCGGATCGCCGGTCAGTCCGGGTTTCTGCAGGCGGCGCGCAGACCGTGCTGCGCCCCACCCGACCATCCCAGTTATGCGTTGTACGGAGAGGCAATATTCGGCACTGCGTTGGAAATTGTTATCGTGGAGGATCGTAGAAATGGAACTCGGGCCAGTCGCTCGGCGGCGCTTCCTCAGGATCACCGCGATGTCGGCCGCGGGAGTGGTTGTCACTTCCTGCGCCGGTAATGCCACCACGCAGACCAGCGCGAGCGTCACGGCGAACGCGACCTCCGCGTCCGGCGCCGCGACCAGTACCAGCGCCGCCATCGCGACCACGGGGCCGGCAGTAACGAGCGCCACAGCCGCAGCACGCACAACCGCCCAGCAGATCACCCTGGCCCAGGCCCAAACGACCGCGGCAACGGCCGCTTCTGCCGCCGGCAAGTACAAGGAAGCACCCCAATTGGCCGAGTTGGTCAAGGCCGGCAAACTGCCGCCGGTGGAGCAGCGCCTGCCGGCCAATCCGCGGGTAATTAAGCCCTTACAGTCGGTTGGTCAGTACGGGGGCACCTGGCATCGGGCCTATCAGGGGCTCTCCGACCGTTGGGGGCCAACGAAGTTGCTGGAAGAGCCGATCTCCCGCTGGGAGGCGCCCGACGTTAACACCATTCAGGTCGCGCCAAACTTTGCCGAGAAGTGGGAGCAGAACGCCGACGCTACAGAGTTCACCTTCCACCTCCGCAAAGGATTGAAGTGGTCCGACGGCCAGGAAGTGACGACGGACGACTCCAAGTTCTGGTTCCAGGATATCCAGCAGGACAAGAGTCTGGTGCCGGCCCCGTCGTTCTCCATCAGCCAGCAGGTCAAAGGGCAGACCACCCTGGCGACCATGGACTGGCCCGACCAGTACACCATCCACGTCAAGTACGCTCAGCCCTATCCGTTACTGCCGATCCTGATGGCGAAGTCGGGCGGCGGCATGGTCGCGGAGCCCGCCTTCATCGCCCCGGCCCACTACTTGAAGCAGTTCATGGCGAAGTACGGTGACCAGGCTAAAATCGACGCACTGGTCAAGCAGAAAGGTCTCGGCGCCTGGACCGACCTCTGGGGTAAGGCGGGCGACATGCAAGGGCCGATCGCTTTCTGGATGCTCAACCCGGACCTGCCGGTGGTCAATGCCTGGAAGATTCAGGCGCCGCCGCCGAACGATCCGATGGTGATGGTACGCAACCCCTACTATTGGATGGTCGACACCGCAGGCAACCAGTTGCCCTATATCGACCAGATCAACCACAACCTCTACCAGAATCAGGAAGTGCTCAACCTCTGGATCGCCAGCGGCAAGATCGACGCGCAGATGCGCGGCCTCACCGCCGGCAACTACACCTTCTACAAACAGAACGAGGCGAAGGGTGGCTACAAGACGCTCACCTGGCGCGCCGCCGCCACCGGCGCCTATTACGTCAGCCTGAACGCCCCCGATCCGGTGCTGGCCAAACTCTTTGACATGGCCGATTTCCGTCAGGCGCTCAACCTCGCCATCAACCGCGAGGAGATCAACCAGTTGGTCTACAACGGTCTCGGCACCGCCCGCCAGTATTCCCCGGTCAAAGGCTCGCCGGAGTACGACGAGGGCATGACCACCGCCTGGACCCAGTTTGACCTCGCTAAAGCAAACTCCCTGTTGGACGGAATCGGGCTGAAGAAGGGAGCGGACGGCGTGCGCCAGCGCTCTGACGGCAAGCCGCTGGAAATCGTCATGGAGCACACCGCCATTCAAGGCTCGCCGGACCTGGAAGCCCATAATCTGGTCGTCAAGTACTGGGCCGCCATCGGCGTGAAGATGGACCTCAAGTTTGACGAGCGAGCGCTCTACGAGCAGCGCGTCCACGATTCGGCGGTGACGGCAACCGCCGGCTTCGGCTGGGACCGCAGCTCCGTCGTCAAGGCCGACCCCGGCCGCTTCCTCGGCACCATCGACGATGGTCCCTGGGCGCCGGCTTACGGGCACTGGTATGCCAAGTCGCCCTACAAGCAGGTCCAACCGCCGGCCGATCACCCGATCACCAAAATCTGGTCCTTCTGGGATCAGACGCAGGTGGAGCCGGACGAGGCCAAGCGCAACGCCCTCTTCCAACAGTTAATCGGCGTCCACAAGCAAACCCCGTTCGCCGTGGGCACCGTCGGCGAACTGGTAGTGCCATTTGTAGTGAAGACCAACTTCATGAATGTTGGTGACCATTACATCGACGACGACACCCTGCGCGACAGCGGCCTGATCTACCCGGCGCAATTCTACATGAAGATCTAGGAGGGAAGCTAGAGGAGATCGCATGCTGCAATACATCGTTCGTCGGACCATTCTGGCTATTCCGACGGTGATCGTGATCTCGATGCTGGCGTTCGCCTTGATTCAGTTATCGCCGGGCAACTTCATGGACGACTATGCGGCCCAACTGGCGCAGCAGGGCGAGCAGATTTCCGGCCAGCAACTGAAGGCGTTGGAGGACGCCTACGGCCTCAACCAGCCGGTGTACGTCCAGTACTTCAAGTGGGTCAAGGGGATCGTGACCCACGGCGACTTCGGTCAATCGCTGGAGTGGAAGGAGCCGGTCTCCCAACTGATCTGGGGGCGGATGGGCTGGACCGTCTTCCTGGCGCTCATGACCCTCGTCGTCACCTGGTTAATCGCCATTCCCATCGGCATCTACTCCGCCACGCACCAGTATTCCAAGGCTGACTACACCTTCACCACCCTCGGTTTCATCGGCCTGGGCATCCCCGGCTTCATGCTGGTCCTGACCCTCATGTGGATCGGCGTCTCGCGCTTCGGCCTGGATGTCGGCGGCCTCTTCTCCCAGCAGTACCAGGGAGCACCATGGTCCTTCGGCAAACTCGCCGACATGCTGAAGCACCTCTGGATTCCCATCCTGGTCGGCGCTACCGAGGGCACCGCCGGCCTGATCCGCGTCCTGCGCGCTAACCTGTTGGACGAGATGCTCAAACCCTACGTGACCGCTGTACGCGCTCGGGGACTGGACGAACGCACGCTCACGGTGGAATATCCGGTGCGGGTCGCCCTCAACCCGATCGTCAGCTCCATCGGCTTTGCGCTGCCGGACATCATTTCCGGCGGCGTGATCCTCTCGGTGGTGCTCAGCCTGCCGACAATTGGTCCGCTGTTGCTCAATGCCTTGACCGCCAAGGACATGTACCTGGCCGGCACGCTGATCTTGCTGGTGGGCATCCTGACGATCATCGGCACGCTCCTCTCCGACATCTTACTGGCCTGGCTCGATCCGCGCATTCGTTATGAGGCTGCCGCATGAACGCGAACATCGACTACATCGCCGCCCCTGCGCCGCCGAGCAGTGAGGAGCTGCTGCCGCCGGAAGCGGAGGAACGGCTTTCCGTCGCACCTCCCTGGACGCTCGTCTGGTGGCGTTTCCGTAAGCATCGCATTGCCATGGCCGGCGCCGTGGTGGTGCTGCTCTTCTATTTGGCCGCCGCCTTCTGCGAGTTCGTCGCTCCCAATGACCCCAACCAGATCAACGGCCTCTACCGCTATGTGCCACCTCAACCGGTGAGCTTCATCGATCAACACGGCCATTTCTCTTTCCGGCCCGGCGTCTATGGCCTGAAACCGCACCGCAATCCGGTAACACTGTAATTGACCTACACCACCGACAGCACGCAGTGGTATCCGATCAGGCTGTTTGCCCAGGGCGCACCGTACAAGCTGTGGGGGATCATTCCTTCCAACGTCCACCTAGTCGGCCTGGGCCGGCAGAACAGTAGTCAGGCTTTCTTCCTATTGGGGACGGATAAGTTGGGCCGCGATATGGCCTCGCGGATCGTGTACGCCGCTCGCATCTCCCTCTCTGTTGGTCTTATTGGCGTGGCGCTTAGTCTGATCCTGGGCGTCAGCCTCGGCGGCATCTCCGGCTATTACGGCGGCGTCGCCGACATGATCATCCAACGGGTGATCGAGTTCATCCGCTCCATGCCCACCATTCCGCTCTGGCTGGCCCTCTCGGCAGCGCTACCGCCAACCTGGCCGCCGCTCTACATCTATTTCGGCATCACCGTTATCCTGTCGCTGCTGAACTGGACCCGCCTGGCGCGCGAGGTGCGCGGGCGCTTCTCCCAGTTGCGCAACGAGGACTTCGTCATGGCCGCCCGCTTCGCCGGCGCCGGTGGACGGCGCATCATCTTCCAGCCCACGGTGCCCTCCTTCCCCCCTCACCTGATCGCCCTCGCCACGCTGGCCATCCCCGGAATGATCCTCGGTGAAACTGCCTTGAGCTTCCTGGGGCTGGGCCTTCGCTCGCCGGTGATCAGTTGGGGCGTGCTGCTGCAGGATGCTCAGAACGTCCAGGATGTCGCCCTCTACCCCTGGCTCTTGCTACCGGGGGCATCCGTCGTGATCGTCATCCTGGCCTTCAACTTTATGGGTGACGGCCTACGCGATGCGGCGGATCCTTATGCACGATAGCGGCGTGCCCGTAAGCCTCACCTTGAACGGCAAGGCCCCCGATGACGACATCTTGCTGGAAGTCAAGGATCTGCGGGTCCATTTTGCCCTGCGGCAAGGCACGGTGCGCGCCGTCGATGGCGTGAGTTACACGCTGCGGCGTGGAGAGACGCTGGGCATCGTCGGCGAGTCCGGCTGCGGCAAGAGTGTCACCGCCCAATCGATCCTGCGGATTGTGCCCTCGCCGGGCCAGATCGTGGGGGGGCAAATCCTCTACCACCGCCGCCGGGTCGAACGTGACGGTCGGGTGACAACCGAGATCATCGACCTGACGAAAGTCGACCCGCAAGGGGCGGAAATCCGGCGCATCCGCGGCAACGAGATCGCCTATATCTTCCAGGAACCTTCAGCGACGCTCAGCCCCGTCCACACCATCGGCCACCAGATCATCGAGACCATTCAGTTGCATCAGCACGTTGATAAGGACGTCGCCCGCAAACGCTCCATCGAAGCCCTGGACCGTGTCGGCATGGTGCGACCAAGTGAGTCGATCGACCGCTACCCCCACCAGATGAGCGGCGGCCAGCGCCAGCGCGCCGTCATCGCCCTGGCCCTCGCCTGCCGGCCCAGCCTGCTGATCGCCGACGAGCCGACGACGGCGCTTGATGTGCCGAAGGAAGCGCAAATCCTGGAGCTCATCAAGGAGCTGCAGCAGGAATACGGCATGGCCGTGCAGTTCATCACCCATAACCTGGGCGTGGTCGCCGAGATGGCCGACCATGTCGTGGTCATGTACCTGGGCCGCCAGATCGAACAGGCCACCGTCGACGACATGTACTTTAATGCCCGTCACCCCTACACGCAGGCCCTGCTGCGCGCCATCCCCAGGCTGGGCAGAAAGTCGGGGGCGGCGCTGGAGTCGATCCGCGGCATGGTGCCCGACCCCTACTCCATCCCCAAAGGCTGCCCGTTTCATCCGCGCTGTCCGCGCTACCTGCCCGGCGTTTGCGACGATCCGCAGTGGCTCACCGTCGCGCCGGAGCATTGGGCGCGCTGCAACCGGGCCCTGGAAGTGACGGCCCAGCCATGATCGCCACCGCCGCGAGCAACACGCCCACCCAACCGGGCACGGACGGCGATTTGCTGGTAGTCCACGACCTGCGCAAGTTCTACCCGATCACGAAAGGCTTCTTGCGCCGCGTCGCCGGCCAGGTCAAGGCGGTGGACGGCGTCAGCTTCACCATCCCGGAAGGGAAGACGCTGGGTCTGGTCGGCGAAAGCGGCTGCGGCAAAACGACGACCGGGCGGCTGATCCTCCGCGCCTTCAACCCGACCAGCGGCGAGATCCTTTTCAAGGACAAGCAGCAGGGTTGGGTCGACATCCCCGCCCTCGATAAAGGCGATATGCGCAAGCTGCGCCGCAACGTCCAGATGATCTTTCAAGACCCCTATGCGTCGCTCAACCCGCGCATGACGCTCCTAGACATTGTCGGTGAGCCCCTGCTGGTGAACGACGTCGCCCACGGCGAGGAGTTGCGCGACCGGGTCGCCCACCTGCTGCGAGTGGTGGGGCTACGCCAGGAATACCTCAGCCACTATCCCCACGCCTTCAGCGGCGGGCAGCGCCAGCGCATCGGCATCGCCCGTGCCCTCGCCCTCAACCCCCAACTGGTCGTCTGCGACGAGCCGGTGGCGGCGCTTGATGTCTCCATCCAGGCCCAGACCCTGAACTTGCTGACCGACCTCCAAAAGGAGTTCCAGCTCACCTACCTCTTCATCGCCCACGACCTCAGCGTGGTCGAGCACATCAGCGACCGCGTCGCCGTCATGTACGTCGGCAAAATGGCGGAAATCGCCGACACGGAAGACCTCTACCTCCATCCGCTGCACCCCTACACTGAGGCACTGCTCGCCGCCGTGCCGAAGCCGAACCCCCGCCTGAAGACGAAGCGGGTGATCCTTTCCGGCGAAGTGGCCGATCCTGCTAACCCACCCAGCGGTTGTTACTTCCACCCCCGCTGCCCCTACGCCATCGACCGCTGCAAAGTCGAGCCGCCGCTGCTCCGGGAACTGCGGCCTGGCCATACCGTGAGTTGCCACCGGGCGGAAGAGTTGCAGTTGCAGGGGGTGGTGGAGTGAAAGTCATGCTCTTCTTCCCCCCCAACTGGACCCCCTCCATGCCCCACCTGGCCCTGCCCAGCCTCACCGCCTATTTGCGGCAGGCCGGCATCGAGACGATCCAGCGGGACTTGAATGCGGAAGTGTTCGACGCCCTCCTGCAGCCGGGATTCATGCTGCGCAGCCTGCAACGGTTGCAACGGCAACGGCCTCGCCCCGATGGGCCGCCGGCGGAGGCGCTGGCCTGGGCGCGGGAACAGGGGCCGGCGCTGGTGCGGTCGGTCGGCGAGGCCGTGGCGGTGATCCGCAGTCCGGCCTTCTACGATGGTGCGCGCAGTTTGCCCGCCTTCGAGACGGTACTCGGCGCTCTACGCCTGGCCTCACTGCCGTACTTCCCGGCGTCGCTGGAGTTGCAGAGCTACCAGTCCGCCTACCGGCCCGACGCCTCAGCGAGCATCTTGCGGGCGGTGGACGATCGCGCGCGCAATATGTTCATCGAGCTTTTCGAGGAGTTGGTGCTGCCCGACCTGCGCCGTGAGGACCCCGACCTCGTGGGCATCTCCATTCCTTGCATCAACCAGGTGATCGCCGGATTCACGCTCGCGCGGCTGGTCAAGCGGGCCGGCCTGCGCGCTCACGTCAGCATCGGCGGGCCAATGGCGAACATCTGGCGGGAGCAGTTGCCGCAGTTGCCGGCCATGTTTCAGTTGATCGATAGCGCCGTGGTTTTTGATGGCGAAGAGCCGTTGCTCCAACTCTGTCAGGCGCTGGAGCGAGGTGAACCGCTGGCGACCGTACCGAATTTGATCTACCCGGACGGTGATCGCATTCGCACCAACCCGCGCCAGAAGCAGGCAAGGATTGCTACTGTGCCGGCGCCAGACTTTGACGGCTTGCCGCTGGACCGCTACCTGGCGCCGGAGCTGGTGCTGCCGATGGCAATGGCGCGAGGCTGCTACTTCGGCAAGTGCGCCTTTTGCAACGTCGGCTTCGGGGAGGCAGAAGTTTTCAGCCAGATGCAGGGTGACGCCCTTCTGGAGCAGATGCAGTCGCTCTGTGCCCGGCATGGCAGCCGGCGGATCTTCTTCGTCGATGAGGCCATGCCACCGCGATTGATCCGTCACATCGCCCCGCGCTTGGAGGAATTGGGCACGCCGATCCAGTGGGGCGGCTGCATGCGCTTCGAGAAGGTGATCAACCGTGACTTCCTGGAGACCGCCCATGCGGGTGGCTGCTGCATGATGCTCTTCGGTCTGGAGTCGGCGGCGCAGCGCGTGATGGACTTCATGATTAAGGGCACTCAGATGGAGCACGTCGCGCGAATTTTGCTGGAGAGCCACGACGCCGGCATCTGGAACCACACCTTCTTCTTCTTCGGCTTCCCCGGTGAAACCATGGAGGATGCGCAGGAAACGGCGAACTTCCTCTACCGCAACGGCGAACTGATCAACTCCGCGGCCCTCGGTACCTTCTTGCTGGAGCGCTACGCCCCCGCCCACGGCGCGCCGAAAACCTTCGGCATCAGCAGAGTGATCGAAGACCCCGCGGCGGATCTGGGCTTCTACTTTGACTACGAGGTCGCCTCCGGCA
This sequence comes from Chloroflexota bacterium, assembly GCA_051003235.1. GTDB lineage: Bacteria > Chloroflexota > UBA4733 > UBA4733 > UBA4733 > UBA4733. The sequence continues at coordinate 15,519 of JBPCLN010000353.1, forward strand.
TCGATGCCGCAACCGCCGAGATGGTGGCCCACGGCTTCGAGGAAGCCCTGCCCCGCAAGGCCTTCCCGCAGTTCTACGTCAGCGACGTCTACCGCTTCCTCTACGCCGCCCACCTCAGCGAACAGGCCATCGCGCTCCCGCCCTGGATTCCCGATACCGTGCTCGCGGCGTCCTGAGCGGCTGGATAGTAGTATTGGACCTGGCCTAGGAAAGGAATCGCCTCATGCCTCGTCCCGTCAAGATCAGCGTCATCGGCGCCGGCAGTGCCGTCTTCTCGCTGGGGATCGTCAAGGATGTCTGCCTCACGCCTAACCTGCACGGCAGCGAAGTGTCGTTTATGGATATCAACCCGGAGCGGCTGGACACCGTCTACTCCGTCGCCCACCGTTACAGCGAGGAGTTGGGGGCCAACGTCCGCTTCGAGAAGGCGGCCGACCGCCAGGCGTCGATGCGTGACGCCGACTTTGTGATTAACACCGCCTTCCCGCTGGGCCACCACCACGCCCGCCGCCTGCGCGACCTGACCGCCAAGCACGGCTACCACTATGGCGGCGTCGGCATCGGCAGCTTCTACGACTTCGAGTTGATGCTGGCCGTGGCCCACGACATCGAACGCATCTGCCCCGACGCCTGGTTGATCCAGTCCGGCAACCCCGTTTTCGACGGCTGCACCCTGATGACGCGCGAGACTGGCGTGAAGATCATCGGCCTCTGCCACGGACACTACGGCTACCTGGAAATCTGCCGCGTGCTCGGTCTGGACCCCAGCCGCGTCACCTGGGAAGCGCCCGGCCTCAACCACTGCATCTGGCTCAATCACTTCCTCTACGAAGGCAAGGACGCCTATCCGTTACTGGACGAGTGGATCGCCACGAAAGGCGAGGCCTACTGGCGCGACCACATCGCCAAGTCGACGCACGACATCCAGATGTCGCGCGGCAGCATCCACCAGTACCGGCTGTACGGCAAGATGCCGATCGGCGACACCCCCCGCCATGCCGTCACTAACTGGTGGTATCACGACGACCTCGCCGCCAAAAAGCGCTGGTTCGGCGAACCCTTTGGCGGCCCCGACACGGAGATCGCCCGCCCGAAGTACGTGGCCGACCAGGAAAAGAAGATGCGCCAGATTGCCGAGGTGGCGGCCAACCCGAAGGCCGACGTCTCAGCGCATCTGGGTACGACGAAGACGCGCGAGCAGCAGATCCCGATCATCGACGCCCTCACCAACAACGTCGAGGGCCGCTTCCAGGTGAACGTGCCGAACCGCGGCACGATCGCCGGCATCCCCGACGATGTGGTCGTGGAAAGCCAGGCCATTATCGACGCCAGCGGCGTCCACCAGCTCAAGCCGACGCCGTTGCCGCGCAAGATCATGCTGGAGCAAGTGTTGCCGCGCTGGCTGGAGATGGAACGCAACGTCGAAGCCTACCAGTCCCGCGACCTCAGCATGCTGTTCTGGAACGGCCTCACCGGCCACAAGACGCACTCCTACGAGCAGGCGGTGGAGGCGTTCCAGGACGTGCTGAACATGCCGGAGCACGCCGAACTCCGCGC
>JBPCLN010000354.1:0-5004 GCA_051003235.1 Chloroflexota bacterium
TCGCCCGCCGGGCGGCCGCTGCCGGGCGGATGGTTGCCGAAGCCGTCCATGCGCACGTTCCAGAGCGGTTGATAGTGCTCGATCAGGAAGCGCTCCGCCATGGTGATCCAGAGCGGCGTGACGACGAGGTAGCGACAGGAAAAGTCGTTCGGCTGCAAGTGGACGGCGGCATCAATAGACCGGCCATGCTCGGTCAAGCGCTGAAAGAGGGGGCGGCCAAGCTGTTTGCCGCCCGTGCCCTTGCGCGCGCCGGCCGGCACTGCCTTGCCCACGTAGATGGGTGTCTCCAACGCAGCCGAGGCGATTGGTGCATAGAACTCCAAATCGCCGGTGTAAAATATTGCGTACACACCGGCGCCTAGAAACGGGCGCAGCGGCGGGAGGTGTGTCGGCTCGCGGCGCATCAATTCTTCTACCACGTTGCGCGTCAGATTCTTGTAGTCGAGCGGGTTGTATTCCTCCTCCCGCACGAACCAGCCTTCAAGCATGGTGGCGTCGCCCGGTCACGTTCGGCTGCCGTGTCACGCCTCCCGGCCCTGGCGTATCGGCACGTCGTCGCGATTGCCCCATTCATTCCAGGAGCCATCGTAGTTCGCCAGGCGTTCAAGGGGGTATCCAGACAAGGCAAGGGCGAACAGCACGCTGGTGGCGGCGACACCGCCGTTACAGTAAGCGACTACCCGCTGGGCAGCCGTCGTGTCGGCTGGTTGCAGGGCGGCGCTCAGGGCCCGCTCGTCATAGAAGGTGCCGGTGGCCGGGTCGATCATTGCTTCCCGCGGCACGTTGATGGCCCCCGGAATATGGCCGCCGTGCTTGCCGCGGCGCACGTCGCCGCGGTACTGCCGCTCGTCGCGGGCATCCAGCACTCGTACCTCCGTCTTCCCCAGCAGGTGCAGCAATTCAACTGCTTCCACCCGCAGATTGGGCTGCGGACGCGGGGTGAAGGTGCCGGCCGGCCACTGCGGCCGCTCCGTCGTGAGCGGGCGACCCTCCCGCTGCCATTTCGGCAAGCCGCCGTCGAGCACGAGGACACGATCGTGGCCATAGAGGTGCAGCAGCCACCAGAGGCGGGTGGCGAACTGGAAGGTCGGCGCATCGTCATAGGCAACCACCGTGTGTTCGTCGCCGATGCCACGCTCTCCGAGTGCCGCTGCCAACTGATCGGCCGGCGCCGCCTGCGCCGGCACTGGATCAGCCAGGTCAACCAGGTCCCGCGTCCAATCCAGATAGATTGCGCCGGGGATATGCCCGGCAGCGTAATCATCCGGCCGGCCGCGATAGATGGCCTCCTGCACGCCCGGTTCCGGCTCGCTGGTCACCACCTGCCCACGCATGTCGACGATGCGCAGCGTTGAGTCGTCTACATGGGCAGCCAGCCACGCCGATGACGCCAGCATGCCCGCCCGAATACCCGCTTCCGTCTGTGCCATGATCGCCCCCATCTCGCCAAGCGCATTGCCCACTCGCCGTGCCGGATCATCCGGTCCGCCGCACATTGTAAGGCCAGAATTGTCTACAATGGAGGATTGAGGTTTCTCGTCCTGCCTTGGATGCTTGAACAATCACGATGCGGCGAGGTGAACGGCGGTGGTTCATGACGAAGGCGCTTGAGCAAGCGTTCGCTGCGGCGACGAAACTACCGGAGGATGAGCAGGACGCTTTGGCGGAACGGATCCTCGCTGACCTCGCAGCTGAGCAACGGTGGGACGAGGCTTTCGCGGCCTCGGCGGACGAACTTAGCGTGCTGGCAGACGAGGCGCTCGCTGAACATCGTGCCGGCAAGACAAGGATTCTTGCGCCGGAACGTATGTGATCTCGCACACGACAAAACGCTTCCGGGAGGCGTTGGAGCGGTTACCGGAGCGCGTTCGTCGCCAAGCACGGCAGGCGTATCTCGTGTTTCAACAGAATCGACAGCATCCCAGCTTGCACTTCAAGCAGGTTCATCCGAGCAGACCGTTGTACTCGGTGCGAATTGGCAGCGATTATCGCGCGGTTGGCATAATAGATGGTGAAGAGATCGTTTGGTTCTGGATTGGTACCCATGCGGATTATGATCACCTAATCGCTCCGCACTGATCCATGCGGAATATATAGGGAGAGAATATGGACATTGTGCAGGGGACTACTGTCGAATTACTCGGGAGTGAGAGCGCCGGCGCTGACGCGCGCGTTCGGCAGTTGGCGGCGGCCGACCTCCTGGGTCAGTTGCTCGACCGACGGGGCCGCATGCGGGAGTTGGGCGACGAGGGTGGCGACATTAAGCTGGATTGGGTGGACGGCGTCGAGCAGGCGCTAGCCCATCCGGCGTGGTTGGAAGCCCTGGCCGCGGAAGCCCGGGATATTCTTGCTGCCGGCATCCGCCACGTCATCTGGTCCGGCATGGGCGGCTCCGTGCAGACCGTGTATTGCCTCAAGCGCATGGGCTTCCTTGATCTGCCGGCCCTGACGATCCATCCGCTGGATAGTACCGATCCCGCCTCGCTCAATCGCACGCTGACCGAAATCGCGGCGCTGGAAGGCAGTGACCTTGGGGCGCTGGCCGGTCAGGCGGCGCCCCTGCGCGCCGCCGTGCGTCGGGTGCTGGAGACGACCATGATCACGGGCGTGAGCATGGGCATGAGCAGCGAGGAACCGATCACCCATTTGCAATGGTTTGACGGCCTGCTGCACGAATTTGCCATCCCGCAGCCGGAACAGCACCTGCAGGTCATGACGCTGCCCGGTTCCTACGTGGACATCTTCGCACGCGACCGCCACGCCCGCATGGTACCGATCCAACTGGACGGCGAGAGCCACACGCCGGGGCGCATGAGCGCGCCGGCCACACGGGTCTTTCTGCGCCCCGTCGCGCTTGCTCTGGCAGCCGGCGCTGCGAACGGGGACACGGACGTGGCCGGGCAATTGCTTGACCTGCTGCGCCGCTGCCAGGAGCGCTACGGCCTCTCCCACAGCGAGACGGCGGAGCGACGACGGGCGCGAACAGAAATTGATCCTTTTATCCGGCTCGGCGCTTATATGGCGACGGAGGCGATTGAACGGCAGCGGAACAAGCTGGTGCTGGTGCTCCCGCCGGAGTGGAACGGCCTGGGTCCGTGGGTGGAGCAACTGGTCGAGGAGAGCCTTGGTAAGGGGGGCAAGGGCTGGTTGATCTTCTATGATCAGCAGCTAGCATCGCTGCGCGACCGCGAGGACTGTGTCTTCCTCGCGCTGCGACCGGCTGGAGAGCCCGAGCCCCAGGCGACTGAACTGGCGGCGCTCCGGCAGGCCGGTCGGCCGGTGCTGACGCTGCAGGTGCCGCTTGATGCCGATACAGCCCTGCCTGCGCGGCTACCGGCGCTGGCGGGGCTCTTCGCCTCCTGGAAATTGGCGGTCACCGCCTTCGGCTACCTGAACGATATCGTGGTGGTTGGCCAGCCGGGCGTCGAGGGCTATAAGGCCTACGCCCGCGAGTTGCGTGATGGTCCGGGGGCGATCACCTTCAGCCCGAGCGACAGCAGTCCGGCGTTGCAGGCCGTCACCGCCACCATTGCCGGGACCGACGAACGCCGGCAGAACGCACTCGTGCGCCTGGCAGGCAGCGCTGCCACGGGTGAGGCCGGAGCCACCGAGCGCACGGCCGCGGTTATTCGCCTGGCGCAGGAGGAGGGCTGGCTGCGTTACCTCGATATCACCTATAACGGTGAAGTGACTGCTGAGATTGGGGCTGCGCTACAAGCAGCGCGGGAGGCGATCGGCGCGCGCGCTTTGCGCTTGCCGGTGAAGCTGCGCACCGGGCCGAGTGACTATCATTCCACCGAGCAAAGCGAGACCGATGGGCCGGCGGAACTGGTGAGCATCCGCCTCGTTGCCTTGCAACATGTCGCGCCGATCGCCGGCGCCTACACCGATCGCTTCTTGCTGGCGCAAGCGCGCGGAACGTGGCAGGCCATGCAGGACGCCGGCCGGTGGGTGGTGATGGTCACGCTACCGGATAGCGCGAGCGCCGCAGTGAGGTTGCAGGAGCTCTTCGGGGCAGTGGCGGGCCAACTACAGACCTAAAGTCAATGCGATTCAGATGCCTGAACAACGAGCGATGGACAGGATTGGCTAGCCGTGAGCACGGTTGCGCAGGTACAATTTGCAAAGGTTGGCCGCTACCGCCCGTTCGGGCACGGCGTTCATCGTTAAATTGGTGCGTACAATGCCGCTTCTGGGAGAAAGGTCACCAATGCAGTGGTTTGAAGAGCACATCGCGCATTACGAAGGTGTGCAGGGCGGGGCAGCGGTGATTCGCGACACTCGCACGCCGGTCAGCACGATTGTTTCGATGTATCCGGTGTACGATAGCAGTGTTGCCAGGATCGTCGATGCCCTCCCTCACCTCTCTGAAGCCGATGTGTACGCGGCCCTCGCCTATTACCGCAAGCATCAACAAGCGATTGATGCCGACATTCAGCGCCATGAGCACGCCTTGCAGGTGTACCTGGCTGCGTCGCGTTGACTGGCCTAGGAATCCGACTGTATACCGACGAAGATGTTGACCGGCATCTCGCCCTGCAACTCCGGCGCCATGGCTACCCCATCCTGAGTTGCTTCGAAGCTGGAAATGCTGGACGAAAACTCACAGACGAGTGGCAGCTCGCGTTCGCAGTGCAGCAGGAACGAGCGATCCTGATCCATAACATCGTCGATTACTTCCCTCTCGACGCTGCGTGGAAAGCCAGGGGTCGTGAGCACGCCGGTATCATCGCCGTGCCACAGAATACGTCCTTCGGCGACCTCGTCCGCCGTGTTCGGCTGCATCTCGACACGGTATCGCCCGAACAACAGTACAACCTGATCCGCTTCCTCGCCCGATAGACATATCACTCGGAGCATGACGCGACGAGGCTTCGGGAATTCTTCGGGGCGGTGGCGGGTCGGTTGGGGGCGTCGCAGTAGGGGAGCGGGGGTGCGGAGGCAGACCCCGCCCCCCCCTTTCCGTAGCTGTTTGCGAAACCGGGGTGCGTCGCGCCACCAGCC
>JBPCLN010000355.1:0-3574 GCA_051003235.1 Chloroflexota bacterium
CCAGCGACAGGAGACAACGTGGTTCTGGAGTCCAGATGGGAACAGTTTGGTGACCTGTACCCAGGAAATCGCCACCCGGCGCGGGGAGTTCTGGCGGATCAGGCTCGATGGCGGACCACCGGAGATCTTGCTGGCCGACGATCGCGCCTTCAATGCCGGCCCTACCAGCCCCATCAGCAGCGCCTTCGGCGACGTATCCGCCGATGGCAACCTGATCGTCTACGCCGCCGAGGACGAAACCCAGCCACCGGAGTTCTGGGCAGCCGATGCACGCTTCCAGCAGCGCCGGCAGGTCACCCACCGCAACGCCCATCTGGCAGAGGCCGCCCTCGGCCGCTCGCGATTGGTCTCCTGGACGAGCGTCGGCGGGCGGCGCATCCAGGGGGCGCTGCTCCTGCCCGCCGACGTCCAGCCGGGCCGGCCTGTCCCACTCGTCGTCGGCCTCTATCCCGGCCTCAATCTGTCTGATGGCCTGCATCGCTGGGCCGGCGGCATGCTCTGGGCCGTCGTCCACCGCCAGCAGCTCGTCAGCCGGGGCTACGCCGTGCTCTGCGCGGACGTGCCCGCGCCGGAGCCGGCCCGGCCGCCGGAGGAGGCGCTCGCCGGCATCATCATGCCGGGGGTGCAGCGCCTGGTCGAGGAGGGTGTCGCAGATGGCGAGCACCTCGCGGCTATCGGGCAGAGCGCGGGGGGCAGGGCATTGCTCCAACTCCTCACCCAGACCCCGATCTTTGGGGCGGCGGTGGTCTGCAGCGCCGGCGGCAACCTCAGCAGCATCTTCGGCCAGTTGCGTCTCAATCCGGACGGCAGCCCTGACATGTACGGCATCCATAACGCCGAAGGGTGGTGTGGTGGGCCGCCCTGGGAGCAGCCGCTGCGCTACATCCAGGAGTCGCCCATCTTCGCCTTGGACCGTATCCGGACGCCCGTGCTACTGATCTGCGGGACCGAGGACACCGCGGTCGGGGCTGAGCAGGTAGGTGAGGTATTCGTCGGGCTGCGCCGGCTGGAAAAGGAGGTGACGCTCCTGCGCTATCACGGCGAGGGGCATGTGCCGAGCGCGTATGGTGAAGCGAACCGCCGGGACGTCACTGACCGCGTGCTCGCCTGGTTGGCGGCGCACCTCGGCTAGCGATCGAACCGGGCAGCGGCCCCTGCGATTTCTCTTAGGAACGTCATCGTTGCAGCCGAGCGGTAGGTTCGCGGCGGATGAGGCGAGCGTGGTCACGGTGGGCAGAGCGAAGCTTGCACTCCTTGCGAGCGTGCTGTGCTGGCAGCACTGGCTGATGCGGGCAAGCATCCACATGTGATCGAGGCGCTCGTCTTTTCGCCGTCTCCCGTCTCCCTACGCGCGCGCCGAGAGTGCCGATCTTTTCGTGGCCCACCAGCCGACGTCCTGCAAGAACGGGAAATCGTCGCTGAATTGCGACGCCAGCGGGCCAAGGTCGCTGCCCCAGAGGTACTCCAGCAGCGGGAAATCCGCCGGGGCAACCGCGACCCTCGCCAGCGGTCGAACCGGCACGAGACTCGTCCACTCGTTCAGCATGGAGAACGTGTCCGGCGCCAGGACATAGACGGTGGCGTCAATGAACGGCCGCGCCGCCAGCGCCACGAATTCGGCGCCGAGGTGGAAGCACCGTCGGCTGCTCCCATCCGGCCAGCGCCGCTCGTAGAGCGCGTTGGAAAGGCTGGGGACGCGCGTGCGGGCGACGACCCCGAAGTACATCGCCATGAGCGCGTGGTCGACGGCGAACACGCCGGGCTGGTCGCTGGTCCGGTTCCCGCCCCCACTGCGACTGATCGGTTGAAGGAGGTCGAGACCTGGGGTCCGCGAACCGTGGAGCAAGAAGCCGCGTCGCTCCACCAGGTAGCGCAGGAACACCCACTTCTCCACGGGGAGTGCATCATCCAGAGGCTCGCTGTGCGCTTGCGCCCAGAGCCGCTCGCACGGCCCAGCGACGGCGTCGAGGTCAATCTCCGGCTGGGTCATCGCCACATCCCAGGGGAAGCCGGTCAGGTCGAGCGCCGACGGTTCCCCCAGCCGGTGGAGCAGATCGTGACGGAGGTGCGGTGGGAGGCCAGCCGATCGCCGGACGGTCGAAGCAGCGCTGCGGCCCGAATCACCGAAGAACGCGAGGGCGAGCGCCGCGTTGCGCCGGACGTCGTCATCTTCGTGGTCGAGATAGTCGATCAGGAGCGTGAGGAGCGCAGGTTGGAAGCGCTCGACCGGCCGTGGGGATGCCGCGTAGAGGAGCTGCGCCTCCCAGCGGGGCCAGTGGTAGGGAGAGGACTCGGGTTGGAGCGGGTAGTCGGGGCAGAGTTGCGCCAGCGACCGCAACAAACCGACTTGCAGCCAGCGATCGGCGTCCGGCAGGATCGCGCAGAGCGAGGCCGCAGCGGCGTCGGCGGACGATCCGACCCGGGTCAAGGCATGGGCGGCGGCCAGGCGCTCGCGTAGTGGGAGGGCGCCATCCCGGACCGAGCCAACCAGCGCTGTGGCGACCGTGGCCGCTGCAGGACCGAGTCCCGCGAGGGCGCGCATAGCCGCTGCGCGCATCTCGGTGGACGCATGGGTAAGCTGTTCGATCAGAAAGGGCAACGCCCGTTCGCCGGCGATGGAGACGAGTGCCGGTAAGCCAATGGGGAGGTCGCCACCCGCCTCTCGGATGGCCCGCTCGAGCGCCTCGGCCGCGTCAGCAGCGCGCGGGCCGATCTCCCCAGCCAAGACCGTCGCCATCCAGCGTGTCGGCGGGTCACGCAGCGCATCGGTCACGGCCGCCTGCACACCATCGAACTGGCCGCGGAGCACCAGCGCCCGCGCCGCCGCGATCCGCGCCGGTCCCGGCCGGCTCACCAGCCGGCGCAGAGGTTCGCGCCCAGCGTCTCCGAGCAGGGCAAGCGTATCCGGCACCTGGATGAAGCTGATCGAGCTGCTCTCGTGATCCAAGCCCGCCAGTAGGTCGCCGAGTCCTGCGGCAGAGCCGAGATAGGCCAGGCGCACCGCGGCGTTCAGCCGCACCTGCGGATCAGCATCCCGCAGCGCGTCTCGGAGGAACTGGTCTTGCTCGATCACGCCGTCAGGGTACACATCGTCGTGCTGGAGGACGGAAGACTGGTCGACAAGGGACCGCACGAGGAACTGATGGCGTTCGGCGGGAAGTATGCCAGTCTTTTCACGCTGCCAACTGCTGCGTCGAGCGGAGACGTGTCTCCCTTCCAAGGTGGCGACACCAGGCCGGCCTCGATACTGTGATGGAGCTTGTTCGGCTGCACGCGAGAGACACACAGAATCGAACCACTCCTCGTCATCTTCGAATGCAACAACTGCACTCTGGAGTTTTAACCATAACCGAGTAGCCGGCGGTGTTGTTCACCGCTGGCTTGCAAGGTTGGGCGACGGTTTGTTGCCCGTGCTGGGGGGTTAGGCGGCCTTTTTGCGGGGCGGATAGCGAGCGGCCGGTTGCGAACGGCGTCCTTTCGGGCGTCCAGGAGAGCGGCCAGCCGGGTTAGGTGACGCAGCGACGGCCGGCAGGCGCCCCGCCAGCGTTGCAAAACCCCGCCGCACCCGGCCGGG
>JBPCLN010000356.1:0-5117 GCA_051003235.1 Chloroflexota bacterium
CGGGGGCTGGTTCCATCATGGCCGTCAACGTCCTCGACCCTTATGCGAAGCGAGCAATTGGGCACACCGACCCGTGCCAACCCATGCTACGGTCCGCATGCAAATCGCGTCAAGCGAGCGGGGCGCACGGCGCGATTTCCTACGGAGCCTCTAAGGTACGGACCTATTCCGGCCCATTACGGGTAGATTCCCCGTAGGATGTACCCGTCCGCCACCTTCGCCACCGCCTGCATGTAGGCCGCGGTGCGCAGGTCAACTCCTTCGCGCACGCTCATGGCCAAGACGCTGTCGAAGGCGCGTTCCATAATCCGGAACAGTCGGGCGTTGATCTCCTCCTCGCTCCAGAAGAACGACTGCAAATCTTGCACCCACTCGAAGTAGGAGACGGTGACGCCGCCGGCGTTGGCCAGGATATCCGGCACGATCAGCACGCCGCGTTGCCGTAGGATGGCGTCGGCCGACGGCGTCGTCGGGCCATTCGCTCCCTCCACGACGATACGTGCCTGCACCCTCCCGGCGTTGCCGGCCGTGATCTGATTCTCCACCGCCGCCGGTATCAGCACGTCGCAGGCGCAGGTCAACAGTTCGTCGTTGCTCAGGCGTTGAGCTTTGCGGTAGGCAACGACACTGCCCCGCTCCCGCTCCGCCGCACTCACCAGGTCGAGGTCGAGCCCCTGCTCGTCATAAATGGCGCCATCCATGTCGCTCAAGGCCACGATCTTCGCGCCCGCCTCCTGCAACGAGCGCGCCGCCACGCTGCCGACATTGCCGAACCCCTGCACCGCCACGCGGGCGCCCGCGATGGGCAAACCGGCATGCACGCACGCCTTGCGCGTCATTGCCATGATGCCGCGGCCGGTGGCCTCCAGCCGCCCTTCCGAGCCGCCAATCGATACCGGCTTCCCGGTGACACAGGCCGGTACGGAGTAGCCCTTCTGCATGCTGTAGGTATCCATCACCCACGCCATGACCTGCGGGTTGGTGTTCATATCGGGGGCCGGAATGTCGATCTCCGGGCCGATCACCAGCGAGATCTCCGAGATGTAGCGCCGCGTCATGTTCTCCAGTTCCCGCTTGGAGAGGGCCTGCGGATCGCAGCAGACGCCGCCTTTCGCGCCGCCAAAAGGGATGCCGACGACCGCACACTTCCACGTCATCCACATTGCCAGCGCCCGTACTTCGTCGAGTGTGACTGCCGGACTGTAGCGGATGCCGCCTTTGGCCGGACCACGAATCATGTTGTGTTGCACGCGGTAGCCGGTGAAGACGCGGATACTGCCGTCATCCATCTTGACGGGGAAATTGACGGTCAGTTCCCGCTTCGGCCGCCGCAGGATGGCGGCGATGCCGGGGTCAAGCTGCAGCCGTTCCGCCACGGCGTCAAACTGCTGGACAGCGATCTCGTAGGCGCTCAGCGGCTCATGAGCAGGAGCTTGAGAAGCAACCATGTCAGGCGTTCATGCGCTTTTAGGCATTCATGCGTTCCACGGCGCGATGGGTCCCGGCGTCAATGGCGTCATGAATCGCTTCCATCTGGGCGTCGTTCGTATCGGGCGAAATCGTTCCGGCCAAACGTAAGCGGCCATCCACGGCATCAAGCACCTGTTCCAGGGTGAAGTCGATGTCCCGATGGGTATTCAGAAAATCGTCAACCCCCTTCGTGATGCCCGCTGATAGTTGCTCGACAGCGGTGTCCGACAGGTCGGCCGTCTTGTTGTCCTGCAACACATTCCGCACCTCATGTAACACGTCGCCGCTTGTTCGAAAGTCCACGCTGCCAATCCTCCTCTTCGTGTAACTGCGCCTGATTGGATGGCAATATCTGTGCCACGGTCGTCGCCAGCGGTCTTGGCACGCCGGTTGCGAGCGGCTATTCGGCAATACCTCCCCCAGGTCTGGCGGATGGCGGCTCCAGCGGACGCCTGGTGAAAGGACAACGGTTGTGTCCGAGATGCCTACCAAAGAGGATCGCGGCCTGACCAGTCGGCTTGGCCCTCTCCGAGTCGACTGGCCCCGGTCGTTGGGCTACTTCGGCGGCACTGCCGTTGCCGTCGCCTTCGGCATCATTGAACCACCACTGGGCCTCTTTATCGTTGCCATCCCCTTCCTGAAGATGCTCAACCGTCCGCAGGCGCCGTTGCCGGTGCGCTTCGTCGGCCAGATGCTGGACGGCGCTTCCAAACCCGTCGGCGGCGACACCGAAGCAACCGTTGAACTGCACACCCCGGACGTGCTGGGGTTGCCGAAGGATAAAACGGGAGCATGACTGCCGCTAGGATGCCGACGCTTCGCCGGTCGAACGTTAGGGAGCGAGGTTCCGACGACTGGGAATGATCCTCGAACTGCTGTTTTTGCCTTCGGCGGCGCAATCACGCTGCGTACCGGCCTGATCGCCCACCTTTTCGGTTCACTTGTCGGCGGACTCTCCCTGGCCTTCCCAGCCATTTTACCGGCAAGATAGCCCATGGCTCCCGAGCGCGCTTAGAACAGGCATGGGAAATGGCCGGACGGCTGACGTGTGTATCATGCCGTGACCGAAGGAGAGCACGATGCCTGCCGATTCCCCACCGCCGCTTGCCGCGCGCCTCGACGCCCTGCGCGAGCTGTTCGCCCGCCAGTTCGGCGCCCCGCCTATGCTGATCGCCCGGGCGCCCGGGCGCGTGAACCTGATCGGTGAGCATACCGACTACAACGCGGGCTTTGTTTTTCCGATCGCCATCGACCGCGATACGCTGGTGGCGGCGCGGCCGCGGGCTGATCGCCAGGTGCGCTGTTATTCCGCGACCCTGCGCCGCGCTTCCCAGTGGTCGCTGGAGGCGATCGAGCCTGCCGCCGATCAGCCCTGGAGCAACTACCTGCGCGGTCTGACGCGCTACTTGCCGGCGGAAGGGGTCGTGCTGCCCGGCGCCGACCTGGCCATTGTCAGCACCGTACCACTCGGCGCCGGCGTCTCCAGTTCCGCCGCCCTGGCGATGGCGGCCGGCACGGCCTTCCTCGCCCTGGCCGGCGCCGCCATGGCACTAAGCGCCCTCGCCTTGTTCTGCCAGCGCGTGGAGAACCAGTTTGTGGGCGTCAACTCCGGCATCATGGATCAGTTCATCTCCGGTCTGGCGGTGGCTCACCATGCCCTGCTCCTGGACTGTCGCAGCCTCACCTACGAGCAGGTTGCCCTCCCGGCCGAATATGTCATCGGCGTGGCCGACACCGGCGTCAAGCATGGCCTGGTCGCCTCCGAGTACAACGCGCGACGCGCCGAATGTGAGGAAGGGGTGCGTCGGCTGCAGATGGTGTTGCCCGACATTCGGGCTCTCCGTGACGTCAGCGCCGAACAGCTCGCCACGCATGCGGCACTCCTGCCGGAGCGCGTGGCTAGGCGCAGCCGCCACGTCGTCAGCGAGAACGCCCGCGTTCTGGCCGCCGTCGCCGCCCTCCGTCGCGGCGACCTGGCCGCGCTCGGTGACCTGATGTATGCCTCGCACGCCAGCTTGCGCGACGACTACGAGGTGTCGGTGCCGGAACTCGATGCCCTCGTCGAAGCGGCGCGCGGCGTCCGCGGCGTCGTCGGCAGCCGCATGACCGGCGGCGGCTTCGGTGGCTCAGCGGTCACCCTCATGGAACGCCGCACCGCCGGCCAGTGGGAGCGCAGCGTACGGCGCTCCTTCCGGGAGCAGTTCGGCCGCGCCCCCACGACCTTTATCACCGCCGCCGCTGCCGGCGCCGGCCTCGTCTGGCCCTAACAGATCACTGTGCCCCGTTTGACGGTCGCCGCAGCACGCGGCGCAACGCTCGCCGCGCTGATGGCGCTCTTGCTGCTCGCCTGGGCTACCCACTGGCAGACGTTCGGCGTTTCTGAGCTCGGCCAGGATGGTTTTCTGTCAGCCGATCTGGCCTGGGGTCCCCTGCCCACGATGCTCGCCTTCACCGCCCGCGACGTCCATCCACCGCTCTTTTTCGCCCTGCTGCACTGGTGGTTCGCCCTGGCCGGTACGCATTACCTCACAGCCAAATTCCTACCGATTACCGGTAGCATGGTAGCCCTGGCAATCCTCTACAGCATCGGAGCTTGGCTCGCCGGCAGGGCCGTCGGCTTGCTGGCGACCGCGCTGCTCCTGGTATCCTCCTCCGATCTGCTCCTTGCGCCCACGGTTCGCCCGTTCACCGTTGCCCTTGCCTGCTCGCTCTTGACGCTGATGATGACCCTCTTCTGCCTCCAGCCAGGGATCTCGGCCGCCCGGCGACGACTCCTCTGGATCGCCCTTGCCCTCAGTACGACCGGGGCTTTGCTCGCCTGGTATCTGCAACTCTCCTTCCTGGCGCTGGAGGCCATCCTTATCTACCGCTCAGCACGACGATTAGCGGGCGGCGCCAATGCATCAACCTGGCCCGTGCTCCTCGCTCTGGCCGCGGGCTGTCTGCTCGCTTCCTGCTGGTATGGTGACGTGCTGCCGTTGCTCTGGACGAAGATCCATACCGGTGTCACAGTGACAGGTGGGGCGCCGGCGCTGCCCACCCTGGCGGGTGCCGAGGCTGGCCTGGCGAAAGGAATCATCGGCAGCGTCGGTGGACCACTGACCGCCCTGGCGGTTACCGGCTGGTTTGCCAGCCTGCTGGTCGGCCTGTGGTGGTGCCGGCAGGGAACTGCCGGCCCGGCGCGCTCCACGTCGGACGGTTCCTCTCCTACCAGAGGCCATCGTGCCCGCGTTTTGCTGCCCGTTGGCTTGTTGCTGGGCAGCGCCGAGGTGCTCGCCATCCTGTTGCGCTGGCAGCACCCCGACGCCTTTGGGCGCTATCTGCTGGGCATCCTGCCATTCGTTGTCATCCTCCAGAGCATCGCCGTGCTGAAAGGGCCACCTTGGCTCCGGCTGCTGGCGCGCATCGCGCTCCTGCTGGCCGTCGTCGGGCAGCTTTCCTGGTTTGCCGGCCTGGTCCGCAGCACGCCGATCAACTGGGACAACGATCCCGTCTTTGCCTACCTCATCGACAAGAGACGTGCCGGTGATGGTCTGCTCTTTTCCGACCACGCGCGACGGGCGCAATACGAGTTGAACCGCCGCGTTTACCAGTCGTTGCCGGCCGCAGTGATCCAGACCGCCGGTGACACCTACCTCGGCGCCTCG
>JBPCLN010000357.1:0-8073 GCA_051003235.1 Chloroflexota bacterium
ATGGGCCGCGCCACGGTTACCAGATCATCCAGGAAATTGGCGAGCGCAGCGCCGGTGTCTGGCGACCGAGCCCTGGTTCGGTTTACCCGGCGTTGCAATTACTGGAAGACGAGGGCCTGATTCGAGCGGAGCAGGTTGATACCCGGCGGGTATTCCACCTCACCGACGCCGGAAAAGCCTATGTGACGGAGCGCCAAGCGGAACTCACCGCGGTGTGGACGGCGGTAACCGACACCGTTGACGATGCGATGGTCCAGTTGCGCGATCTATACGAACAGGTCGGAGCGGCCGTCAGGCAAGTCGTGCGGGCCGGCAGTAAGGCCGAAGTGGGCGAAGCGAGGCAACTCCTGGTGAGTACCCGCCGTCAACTATACCGAATCCTTGCCGATGCTGAACCTGAAGGCAAGGAGTAACAAGATGTGGGATCGGCCTGGTGGCTCCGGAATGGGGTCGGGTCGCATGAGTCGGGAAAACGCCGAGGCGTCCACAGGCAAACTCAAACTGGAGCATCTGGGGCGGATCGCCGGCTATTTGCGGCCGTACGTGTGGCATACGGTCGTGATTTTTCTGTGCATCGGTGCCGCCACCGCCATCGGGCTGGTACCACCACTCGTCATCCGCGCCATTATCGACAAGGCACTGCCCGCCCACAATGGCCGGCTGCTGAATCTGCTGCTCCTCGCCATGATTCTGGTGCCCATTGGCAGTGGCTTTGTTGGCGTCCTCCAGAACTACCTCAACGCGCGCGTCGGTCAAGCGATCATGTTCGATCTGCGCAATCAGTTGTTCGCCCATCTGCAGCGCATGTCGCTGCGCTTCTATGTGCAGACGCAGACTGGGCAGATCATGTCGCGGGTCAACAACGACGTCGGCGCGGTCCAGAACGCCGTCACCGGCACGCTCGTCGGCATCGTGACCAGCACCGTCACGGTGGTATCGACCCTGGCGGTGATTTTCGCCTTGAACGCCCACCTGGCACTGCTGGCCTGCGTCATCTTACCGGCGTTCGTCGCGCCGATGCGCTCGGTGGGGCGCTTCCGGCAACGCATCTCCAAACTGACGCAACAGCGTCAAGCCGACTTGACCGCCCACATGGAAGAGCGCCTGTCGATCAGTGGATTCATCCTGACCCGCGTCTTCGGTCGGCAGGCCGACGAACGCCAACGCTTCCGTGCGATCAACCAGGATCTGATGGATTATCAAATTCGGCAGACCATGGTGGGGCGCTGGTTCTACATGCTGATGGCGGTCCTCTCCGCCATCGGCCCGGCGTTGATCTATTGGTACGGTGGCCGCCTCGTCATCAGTAGCAGCCTGACCATCGGTACGGTCGTCGCCTTTGTGGCCTATCTTGGCAACCTGTACCGTCCCGTCACCAACCTCGCCAACGTCTACGTCGACCTGCGCGGCGCGCTTGGTGTGTTTGATCGCATCTTTGAATACCTGGACATGACGCCGGACGTGTGCGATGAAGCCGGCGCAACGCCCTTACCGCCCGTGCAGGGGCGCGTGACCTTCCGTGATGTCACCTTTTCCTACGCCGGCGCCGACCGTCCGGCCGTCGATCACATCTCCTTTGATATCCAGCCGGGGCAACTGGTCGCGCTCGTCGGTCCGAGCGGCGCCGGCAAGACGACGTTAACGACGCTGGTGCCGCGCTTCTACGACCCGGATAGCGGCGCAGTAGAGATTGATGGGAAGGACGTGCGTCAGGTGACACTCGACTCCCTTGGCGCGCAACTGGCGATGGTGACCCAGGAGACCTTCCTCTTCCACACGACGATTATGGAGAACCTGCGCTATGCCAAACCAGGGGCCACTGAAGCCGAGGTGATCGCTGCGGCGCGCGCTGCCAACATCCACGATTTTATCGCCTCGCTACCGGCGGGCTATGAAACGGTCGTCGGCGAGCGTGGGTACCGCCTCTCCGGCGGCGAGAAGCAACGGCTGGCCATCGCCCGCGCTTTACTGAAGGATCCCAGCATCCTCATCCTGGACGAAGCGACGAGCGCCCTTGATTCGACCTCGGAGGCCCTGATTCAGGCGGCACTCGTGCCCTTGATGCAGGGTCGGACCAGTATCGTGATCGCCCACCGGCTCTCCACGATCCTCTCCGCGGACGTGATTTTGGTGATTGACCATGGGCGACTGGTGGAGCAGGGCAACCACACTCAACTACTGGCCTTGAACGGGTTGTATGCCACCCTGTACCGGCAGCAATTCCGAGACCCGCCGAAAGACCAGGAACCGGCATTGAGCGAAGCGCCGGCCGCATTCACATGGCGCGGGCGGTGGCGTGAGGCAGCGAGCGCGGAACTGGCGGAGACAGCGGCGCGGTAGGCTCAACATAGGCGCGCTTCCTGCCTGGACGACGGCCCGGCGACGGGGACCATCCCTGGGCAGGCCGGAGCATCGGTCAGGGGTTGCGTTCTTCCGCGCCATCTGCCATGCTCCGCCCTACATCTCGCCCGCCACCACCACGGGAGCGCCGCCATGGCCGATCTGCCCACCGGCACCGTCACGTTACTGTTCACCGACGTCGAAGGTAGCACGCGGCTGTGGGAGCAGCAGCCGGCGGCGATGCTCCAGGCGCTGACACGATGGCGTGGTGGTGCGGCCACGCGGTGAAGGGTACGGCCGCTTCGCCGTCTTCGCTCGTGCGACGGATGCCGTGGCTGCTGCTGTTGCCATCCAGCAGACACTGCACAGCGAGTCCTGGCCGTTGCCTGCGCCCCTGCGCGTGCGGATGGCGCTCCACACCGGCGAGGCCGACCTGCGCGATGGCGACTACTATAGCAGCGCCGTCAACCGCTGTGCCCGGCTGCGCGCGGTCACCCACGGCGGACAAGTGCTCGTCTCGGGGGCGACGGCGCGGCTGGCAGGGGCGGCACTCGGCGAGACCCTGGCGCTGCGGGACCTCGGCGCGCAACGCCTGCGCGATCTGGGCTAACTGGAGCAGGGGTTCCAGTTGCTCGCGTGTACGGTTCGCTTCGGAAGGTTCAGCATCCTGCTCCGCTGCCTGCCGATCATCCTCCGCGGCGAAGTCCTTGATGAAATCCAAGCCGCCGATCCGGCGGGGTATATGGTCGGCCTCGGTCCCGCGCTATTCCGTGCCCTGACCCTGCTCCTCAAGTTCGCGCAGCACGTCGGCCATGCGCAGCACAAAGCCGGGCAGAACCTCGCCGCCGTCCAGCGTCTCCTCCGGCAGCACGCGCCGGATATCCTTCCCCGCGTACACGGTGGTCACCCCGGTCTGGGGGTTCACGTACCACAGGAGCGGCACGCCGGCCCGCAGCCAGTCGGCGACCTTTGCCTCCACCATCGTCGCAAGGTCGGAGGGGGAGAGCACTTCGATGACCAAGTCCGGCGGCGTCGCCGTAGCCGGGGCGCGCCGGTCGCTGGGAATACGTGACTTCCGGTAGTACGTGACATCGCCGCCCCGAGCGTCATAATCGCTATTCTGCACCTTGACCAGCGCATCAGTGGTCACCACCTGGCCCAGTCGTCGCTCGCGGGTGAAGGACCACAGCAACCCACCGAGAAACGCTGCCAGGCTGCCATGCTCGAAGTTCGTCACATCCCACTCCACGACCTGGCCGTCAACGAGCTCGCGGAGCTTGCCGTCGTCCGGAAACAACTCCAGGTCCGCCACCGTCAAGCGCCTGGTCTCAACTGCGGGCGCGATAGCCATGGGTCTCCTTCTCCTTCCCGTGCGGGAGTAGCGAGCTCCAGTCTACCCTTGCCGAAGCGCCACCGGGCCGGAGGAGGGGCTGGGCCGGCGTTCGGGCCCGCTTGCTCGATTCACCCGCCGAACGACGGCGAGACCGGCTGTTCGGCGGGGCATCCGCCAGCCCGACCAGGGCGTATGCAATACGCCCCTACAACACAGCCGTCACGCCGCACCCATTTTGTAGGGGCGTATTGCATACGCCCTGGTCGCTGGGGAGGGACGCGCTGGTGACGGCACGGAGGCGGGAGGTCGGCCGTGCCCTCCAAAGACCGCACCCTGGACCGGCGTCCTCCTTGTGCGACTGGGCAGTGGTGCGTACCATCGGACTGGCGCTGCGAGCCCGCGCCTGGGCCGGCGCTGCTTCGCTCGGTAGCGTGAGGTCGATGGAACGTGGACAGCATCCTGTGTCCCAACTGCCGGGAAGGCAACGCCCCAGCGGCCAGATTCTGCTCCTCCTGCGGAGCGCAACTCCCGCGGGTCTGCCCCCAGTGCGGGGCCGCGGTCGGCCCCATGGCCAGCTTCTGCTCCTCCTGCGGCGCTACCCTCACGGCGACGTCCGCTGTCGCCAGCGGCGGCGCGCAACCAGCCGGGCCGACCACAGCGCCCAACCTGGAGGCGCATCTGGCGACCGTCGAGCGCACGCTGCCGACCGCCTTGCGCGAGCAGCTCTTCACCCAGCCGGAAGGGGAAAACCGCATCCTGACGATCCTCTTCGCCGACCTCAGCGCCTCCGTCGGGAGCACCCGGTCGCTGCACCCTGAAGCCAACGCCGACCTCGTCAACACGGTCTTCCAGGCGATGGTGGACGCCATCCTGGAGTTTGGCGGGCGCATCAACCGGCTCATGGGCGACGAGGTGCTGGCCTTCTTCGGCACGCCCCAGGCCCACGAGAACGACCCGGAACGGGCGATCCTGGCGGCATTGAAGCTGCGCGAGAGCGTCCAGCGGTTGGGCATGAGCGTCCACGCCGGGATCAACAGCGGCGAGGTGTACCTGGGCAGCGTCGGCGCGACACAGCATCAGGAGTTCACGGCCATGGGCACAGCCATCAACCTGGCGGCACGGCTGTGCAGCCAGGCGGAACCGGGGCAGATCCTGGTCGGCGAGGCCGTCTATCGCCCCACCCGCCGCGCCTTCGAGTTCCTACCGCACACGATGCAAGTGAAGGGGATCGCCGAACCCGTCACCGCCTACGAGGTGGTGCGCCGCCTGCCCCGACCGGAGAAGCTACGCGGTATCGAGGGGCTGCGCGCCGAGTTGATCGGGCGGGAGGAGGAGCTGACGAAGCTCCGGGCGGCGCTGGCCGACGTGCAACGCGGTGAGGGCCACATGGTATCCATCATCGGCGAGGCCGGCGTCGGCAAGTCGCGCCTGATCGGTGAGCTCAAGGATCTGACGCAGACCCCCGACCAGCAGACGGCGCCGATGTGGCTGGAAGGACGCTGCCTGGACCTTGGGGCGAGCGTCGGCTACTGGCCCTTCATCGACCTCTTGCGCTCCCACTTCGGCTTCACAGCGGAAGACGATGAGCGGGGGCGGGGCGAGCGCCTGGCGGCTGTGCTGCGGCAACTGGTGGAGCAGGGTGACCTTTCGCCGGCCAGGCTGGAGGAGGTTGCGCCGCTGCTGGGCAATCTGCTGTCCGTGCGCTTCGGCGACGCCTGGGACGAGCAGTTGCAACACGCCGACCCCGAGCAGGTCAAGCACCGCACCTTCCTCGCCATCCGCGATCTGCTCACGGCGCTGGCGAAGCGGCGGCCGCTGGTGCTGGTGCTGGAGGATCTGCACTGGGCCGATAGCCTCTCCCTTGACCTGATCCCGCTGCTCATGGAGACGCTCACCCAGACTCCGCTGCTGCTGGTGTGTACCTACCGGCCGGAGCGGGAGCACAAGTGCTGGCATCTGGCGCTGATCGCCGTCCGCAAGTGTGGCGGACGCTACAGCGAACTGCCCTTGCACGAGCTCACGCCGCCCCAGAGCCGGCGGCTGGTGGAGGCGCTATTGCAGATCGAAGCACTGCCGGCGGCGACGAAAGGGCTGATCCTGCAACAGACGCAGGGCAATCCGTTCTTCGTGGAGGAGGTGGTGCGCTCGCTGATCGACTCCGGCGCGGTCTATCAGGAGGGGGAGGTGTGGCGGGCGCGGCCGGGCGTGGAGGCGCTGCAGGTGCCGGACAGCGTCCAGAGCGTGATCCTGTGCCGCGTCGACCGGCTGGCGCAGGACGTGCGGCAGGTGCTGCAGAGCGCGGCGGTGATCGGTCGGCTGTTCCGGCGGCGGCTGCTGGCGCAGGTGACGCGGCAGGAGCAGGAGCTGGAGCGGGCGCTGTGGGAGTTGGAGGACCGCGCGCTGATCTACGAGGAGCGGGCGATCCCCGAGGCGGAGTACTCGTTCCAGCACTTCCTAACGCAACAGAGCGTGTACCAGAACATCCTGCGCCGCCGCCGGGCGGTCTTCCATCGGGAGGTGGCGGAGGCGATGGAAGAACTCTACCGGTACAGCCTGGACGACTACTGCGAGCAACTGGCCCACCACTACGACCAGGCCGGCGTGGGGGAGAAGGCGGTGGCGTACCTGCTCCAGGCGGGGGAGAAGGCGCGGCGAGCCTACCTGAACGACGAGGCGATTCGCTTCTTCCGGCGGGCGCTGGAGCGGCTGCAGGACTCCGACCTGGGCGCTGCCCACACGGACTGGCAAGTCGCGGCGCTGCGGGGACTCGGCACGCTCTATCTGGGCATCGGCAACCTGGACGAGGCGGACACGGCGTTACGCCGGGCGATCGCGCTGGGCAAGGAGCACGGGCTCCCTGCCTCGACGCTGGTCCACCTGTACCACTGGCTGGGCGAAGTGCTGTTCTGGCAAGGGCAGATGAGTGAAGAGCGCATCGCACTCGGCGAGGCGGGGCTGGCGCTGGTTGGCGCCGATGCCCAGTCGGTGGAAGCCGCCATCATGAACGCCATGCTGGCGTTCAGCTACCAGAATCAAGGGAACATCGACAAGTGGAATGAGTTGTGTGCTCGCAACGCCGCCTTCCTGCAGCGATTGCCGTATTCGGAGCCGCTGCGTGCCTGTTATGCGCACATCATCCAGTTCTACTCCGGACGCAAAGACCTGGCGGAAGCGGAGCGCTGGGTACGCACCCTCGAGCAATTGGCGGAACGAGAGCACGACCGGCGAGCGCTGGGCGGCGCGCAACAATATATGGGGATGATCGCGATCAACAGAGGCAACCTGGCTGCCGCCCTCAGCCACTTGCACCGTGCCCTGGAGCGCTACACCTCCATCGACGATGTCAAGCACGGGAGCCAGGCGTGCATGATCGTTGGCAATCTCTCGCTGCAAGGTGGGGATCTCACCACGGCGGAGGAGTACCTGCTGCGGGCGCTCGATCAGCTCCAGACCATCGGCTATAAACGGTTCCTCCTCTTTACCTACCGGAGTCTCGCCACGCTGGCGCTCTGTCAGGGCGCCCCGGAGCGCGCCCGCGCGGCGGCGTCCAGGGCGCAGCAGCTCTCCTCCGAGCTGCAATCACTCTTCAAGACGGGGTCGACGCTCCTGCTGGGGCGAGTGTACCTGGCGCTCGGCGAGCGGCAGGAGGCGGTGCGCTGCTTCGAAGAGGCAGCCCGCAGCGCCCAGAGGCTGCCGCCTGGCGCTGCGTATTCCCAGTTGGAGCCGGCGGCACTGGCCGGCCTGGAGGCGGCATCCTTTGACGATGGCGCCTTTCGGGCCGCTGGTACACGGCTACGGCTGGAGGTGTCCGGCAGCGGGCCAAAGCCGCTGCTCCGCTGGCGATTTGAGCCGGCCCAGCCGGAGCGCTTCGGGCAGCAGCGCGTGCAGGAGCCCTTTGGCGGCCCCGACCTCGCCGACTGGCAGTGGCACGACCCCTTCGGGGACTGCTCCTTTGCGACCGGGCAGGGGCTGGAGCTGCGCGCCGCCAACGGCCGCGACCTCCTGTTCGCCAACCAGAGCGCGCCCCGCCTCCTCCGGCCGGCAGTGGGCGACTTCGCAGCCCAGACGGTCTGCGCCCCGCTCTCCGAGGCGCAGCCGGCCATCGGCGGCCTGTTGCTCTGGCAGGATCAGGAGCACTACCTGGTGCTGGAACGGGGCCGGTTTGGACGGGACGACCTCGTCTTCCGCGGCTGTCTCGGCAACGACGATCGGGTCATCGGCCGGGGCCGGCTCCCCGGCGAGCGGCTGCTCCTGCGGCTGGAACGGCGGGGCAGCCAGGTGCGGGCGCTGTGTAGCGTCGATGGCGACGCCTGGCACAGCGTCGGGGAGGCAGCCTTCCTCGCAGAACTTCCCGTCGAGGTGGGGCTGTGCGCCATCGGCGCGATCGACCGCAGCGTACA
>JBPCLN010000358.1:0-18420 GCA_051003235.1 Chloroflexota bacterium
GCAGGAGGGCCTGGCAACGCGACTCCGGGAGCATGTCCCGCACGCCCGCCGGCAGCCCGGCCATAAGCATGGGCCCGATCTGATCGGTGTTGAACTGGCCGCCACCGGGTGGGAAGGCGAGATCATAACTGAGCTGATAGGCAGAGCCCATTTCCAACACCACGGTCGGCACCGGGGGCGCGGGTGGTGGGGGCGGCAGCGGCGGGCTGTCATCGGGGGCGCGCAGGACTGCCCTGGCCGAGGCAGATGCCCAGGTCGGACCGCGGGCGTGCTGCTCCCGCCAGGCATTCGCCTCCGCCATGAGCTGCCGGCGAATCACGCCGATGGTCGCTTCCGTGCGCTCCGGGTCAGCGGAGACCATTGGTTGATTGGTGAACGTCAACCCCACGATCTCGTCCCGGCCCTGTTGGTTTTGGATGTTGGCGCCCGTCAGAGCCAGCCCTGGCGTCGCGGCCGGCAACCCGTACACGGATACTACGGTGGTCGCCGTCACCGCACGCAGGTCAGGCGCTCGCGGGGCCGGCGCCGGGCCCAGTTTGCGAAACGCGTGGGGTGTCGCCATGATCACCGGGGCGGGCTGGCCCCACTGCTCCACCGGGTTCTCCTGGGCCGGTACCGCCCGCCTCCCCAGCAAGTCGAGCCAGACCTCGACCTCCGGCACGTGGGCGAACCGCCGCACTGCGCCCGTCGCCCCCTGGATGGCGAGCCAGTCCGTCCTTAAGCCCTGTCCCATGAGACCGCCGGCCCCCCCTGGTTTTCAGCCGGAAGAGGAGCCAATCGCCCTGGCGGTAGCGGAAGGCAAGCTGTGCCGCCGGCGGGTTAGGGCCGAGCGTGGTGGGCTCCCGCCAGGTGGCGAGGGTATCGCCGTAGCGTTCATCAAGCTCGCCCGCCGCAACACCATCTACTTGCCTGACTTCGAACGCCTGTTGATGGACAGCACAGTAGCGCCCAGTCATTTGGGTCAGTGGGAGGGCGACTTCACAGATAACACAGCGCGGTGTCGGCATCTCCTAACCTCCTATCTACAATCCACCGTCGAGCGGCGAGTGTAGCCGCGAAGGCGGGGTTGGACAAACGCCGGAAGACGGTTGGTGCGTCGGGGGCATCCAGCAATGAGTCCACTCCGTGCCTTGCGCGAAGTGCTGCCGGGCATGCGCCGCTGCAATGCAGCGTCAACGCCTGGCGGCAGCCGCTGTCGCCACACTGCCCGGCAGGTAACAGCATCAGTGCCTTCCACCAGTGGGACGCCGAATTGCTCGGGGCTGGCGGAACCTCAGGGCTGGCGAGACGTCATGACTTAATGGTGCATCCGCCACGTCTGGTGCGTTGGCAGCAATGCGCCAGATTTGCTGGACGCACCACACTAAAGAAGACCATCTACAGAAAGAAGGGGACATGGTTCGAGGCCTGTTCCGGGCCGGACTGCCGGCGCTCCTGGGCGCTGCGATGCTGGCGTTTGGTTCCGGGGCGCCGTTCGCTCAGGCGGAAAGCTGGCACTTCGTCCTGGGCTTCGCCCACATGCAGGCGATGCTGCCCCTGCAGGTCGGCCAATGCCTGGATAACGAGCAGCACAATCCGGCGAACGGCGACGCCATCCAGCACACGACCGGTGGCCTGCTGGTCTGGCGGAAGTCGGACAACTTCACGGCCTTCACTGACGGCGCCTGGACTTGGGTGAACGGCCCCAAAGGTATGGAGTATCGACCGAACAGCGAGCGTTTTTCCTGGGAGGCCAATCCAGACCACCTGCCGCTGGCCCCGGATCGCTACGGCGGCGTACTCCATCCCGAGCCGGCGCCAAGCCCGACCCTCGCCGCGACGCAGCCAGGCGATTGCCCGGCCGGGACAGTGTGCAGCGTCAGCTTAGGCGTGGCGCTGACCGTGCCGAGCAACTGGCAGCCATCCCGCCCCGGCCAGGAAGCGCCAGGGGTACTGGCCTTCTACAGCGCTGCCCTACCCCATACGCGGCTGTACCTCTCCTCCTGGGGCACGACGACGGACAGCAACGCTGTGCGGGCAGCGAATGCCGGCATGGACCGCTTGCTCCAAGGCTTGACCATGGTGGATCGATTAACCCGCATTGCGGTGCAGGTTGGTGGCGCGGAGGGCGTAGAGGTTCATAATGTGCCGGGCGGACCGACCGAGTCGACTGCCAATATCCTGGCGCACGAGGGCGTCCTCTACAAGATCCTCCTCCCGGGTTCGACGGTCACGGTAGACCAACAGCAAGCCGTCAATAGCCTGCGTTTCATCCCTCGTGTCGGTCCGTTCCCACCCGCCAACTAGAAAGGCAGCAGGTAACGTGACACACTGCCTATCGCGGCGCAAATTCTTCTCCTGTGCGGCTGTCGCAGGAACGGCCGCAGGTGAGGCATTGCTCGCCGGCTGCGGCGCGCAAGTGCGGGTTCAGGCGACGGTCACCCCCGGTACGCAGACAGCGTCGCCCTACTTCCTGCCGCTTACTGTACCGCCGCCGGCGCCTTCTGCGCCTGCTACGCCCACCGTGACGCCACCGACGATGACGAGCACGCCAGGCGTAACTCTCACGTCAACGAGTGCGCCCAGCCAAACGCCAGCGGCTACCATTCAGCCGGCGATTTCTTCCGCAGCGTCAACGCAAGTACCGGCACAGGACGATGCCGTCTGGGCTGCGGTTGTCCGGGGCATCGGGCAGACTATTGCACCGCTCCTCAAACCAACCGTCCTGCCCGTGGGAATGACGACCGTGCAGTTGCTCAGCGTCCACCCCGGCGCGTTCCGGGTGGTCTATCAGGGCTCGGGCAAGCGTCTAGAGGTGAGCGTGGGCCAGCTCAATCCGCCGCCGGGCGCTGGTCAAGTGGTGCTCTCGGTGGGCGGCCAGCGTGTCGCGTTGGTGCTCCATCTCCCTGACTCGCCCGATGGATCAGACTGGTTGACCTGGCGGGAACCCGGCCGGTGGGTTCCTTTCGGTATGACGACTGCCGAGCCGTTCATTGAGTATTTCATCTTCGCAATTGGGATCAGCCCGGCCGTAGTGCAGCAAGTGCTGGCGGGACTGGCGTTGGTGCCGCTGCCGGCGCCATCCGCCTCGCCGACGAACGGGAACACCTCGTTCGTGCCGAGCCTGAGTACGAAGATCGGCGGCATCTCTGTTGGCATCAGCGGCGCCACAGTGTTACGGGTGTCGGGCGAGCCGGCCGTCCGCACCGTGTCCCACGGCCTGGGAACGCCGGAGTGGCACTACACGAACGGCCTGACCGTGGAACTAACCGATCCGACAAACCCGGCGAATCCCGACGCGGTGTGGGGGATCATGGTGCGCTCGCCCTTTGGTGGAGCGACCGCGACAGGTTTTCGGCTGGGCGATACCAAGGCGCAGTGCCGCAAACGGTACGAAGGACTGGCCATAACCGAACCGCAAATGCGGCAACTACAGATCGAAGCAGCGGACGGGACGCTGCTCGGTGTGCTCTTCGATCCGTCTGGGAAGGCGATAATGATCACCTTCATCAGCAATCAGGTCGTGTGCCCAAACTGCGGGCCAGGGACGAGGATAGTTTAACCAATATTGGACCAAGGGTGGCCGCTAATCCTCACATCTTGTATGCTGGCCCAATTGCTTCAACTTCGTCTGACGGGAGAACCGCGAGCCGTGACTGCTGTTGGATCGCTCGCCCTGGTTGCGGGTGTTCGCCGACGACGTGGAGTTGCCGGACGGTAGGCAAGTGGAAGGCTACCTGCGAGTTGAAGGTCGCGACAATGCCATGGTGTTCGCCGTTACCGACGACGGCGCTGTGCCCTTCGTCCGGCAGTACAAATACGGCCTGGACGGCGTCCCTTTGCAATTGCCGGCGGGTTACCTGGAAGCGGGTGAGGAGCCGGAGGTCTGCGCCCGGCGCGAACTGCTGGAGGAGACCGGCTACGCGGCGACACTGTGGGAGTCGCTGGGCAGTTACGCCGCTGACGGCAACCGCCGCTACTCCACCGGCCACCTGAGGACCATGCATGCAACGCCGCCGTTTCCTCTTCCTTTTGCTGCTCAGCCCCCTGCCGCTGTCCGCGTGCAGTGCCGTTGCCCAGGCCTCGGTACGGAACAGTGGGGGGGTTGAGCAGGCGACTCCCAAGGGGCCGCCCACTATTTCCTCGCCCATGCCAGCCCTGACGCCGCACACCTCCGCCCTGACGCCGCACACCTCCGCCGTGACGGCAGCAAACACGCCAGCACCGGTGAGCGGTGGAACCCTCACGGCGTCGGCATACGCCGCCCCTACGCCAGCTCCTATCCCAACCGCCACGGAACGGCCCAACGTTCGCCTTGCCGCTGTGCACGACGGAGACCTCGCCGTGCTCGACACGGCCACAGGATCCCTCACCCAGCTGACCAACGACGGCATCAACGCCACGCCGCGCTGGACCACCGATGGTCAGACGTTGTTCTTCGCCAAGCAGCCGTATGGCACGGCAGGTGAGACCTGGCGCTGGCAGCCCGGCAGCGACCCTGCGCAGGTGCAGGCGGGGCTGTGGTCGCCCGACGGCAGCGCCGTCGCCTACATTCAGTCGGCGCCTGACGCCATTTCCGGCACGAGTACGGTCTGGGTCGAGCGGGCAGGCACGCGCCAACAGATCACGCCGGACGAACCGGGCCGGGAGTGGGCGGCGTTGTCCTGGTCGCTGGACAGCCACCGTCTGGCGCTGGCGCGGTACACGACAATCGGCGGCGGGCCGGGCGGCGTCCTCCGAGACCAGGCGACCCTCTGGCTGACTGACGCCACCTTGACACAGCGCAGCCAGATGCCGCTGCCCAATCCCCATGGGCAGATGCACTCCTGGCCCGATACGGTGCGCTGGTCGCCCGACGGCTCCTGGGTGCTGCTCAGCGTGGGCCCCGGACAGGGCTGCGAGTCCTGCCGCGCCGACGGCCTGCCCTTCTATGCCCTTTCGGCAACGGGAGGCGCAGCAGTACTGTTGGAGAACGCTCTGCAAGACGGCGCCATCGCCTGGTCGCCCGACGGCAGGTGGACCGTCTTCTCCGGCGATGCCAACGCGGGCCGGATCACCTATCAGAAGAAGCGCCTCACCCGCTTTGATGGCCTTTCCGGTCAGCACACGATGCTGACCAGCGACTCGCAGTGGTCGGACATCGCTCCGGCCGTTTCGCCGGATGGCCGGCAGATCGTCTTTGCCCGCGGTCACTCCCAGCGACCGGGCGAGACGACGATCGCAGCGATCACCAGCCGGAAGGTCTGGGTGATGGCAGCAACGAGCGGGAAGCAGCGCCCGCTTACCAACACGGCCGGTTGGACCGACGAGGCTCCTGCCTGGACGCCCGACGGCGCCTGGATCGCCTTCGTGCGCTGGCGTCCGAACAGCGCCGCTGACCCGGCAGCGGCCGGACTCTGGGCAGTGCGGCCGGATGGCTCGCAGCTCCAGCCACTCGGCGTCACGATCGGCTCGTCGCATGGCCCGAACAACTTTGCGAACGGCTTTGGCTACTATGGCTGGTTCGGCTGGGATCAGCAATACGCCATCGCGCCGGACACTGCGGAACTTGCCACCCTTGCCCAGCGTTAGGCCGGCAATGTTAAGCGCGCTGTAGCTGCAGAGCAGAGAGAGGGCGGCATGCAACGACGCCTGCTGTGGCCACTGCTGCTCGTGCTCGCGCTTGCCGGCTGCACACCTGCTGCACGGTCAGCGCCAAGGTCCTCGGCCACGGCGGCGCCCTGTCCGCCGTTGCCGACGTTGCGTGTGGTCGTGGGCAGCATCGGGGTATCACCGGCGATCGGCTCACGGGAATGGGTGACGGCCTGCCCTGCCAACGGAACGTTCACAGGCTATGCCGCCGACTCGATTCCAGCCGTGCTGCTGGCTAAAGATCACGCCGCTCCGACCGTTATCCCAACTGGAGCGACCGGCCGCCTCCTATTCGACCTCGCGCCTATCGCCGGGACGACCCAACTGCTGCGCTGGGACGACCAGGGTCAGCGCTATCTGCCCAACCCGTTGCCGCTTGCACCAGACGACAGATTCGCGTTCCCGACGCTCTCCGGCGTCTATGGCTACGGTGTAC
The DNA here is from genome assembly GCA_051003235.1 of Chloroflexota bacterium. Lineage (GTDB taxonomy): Bacteria > Chloroflexota > UBA4733 > UBA4733 > UBA4733 > UBA4733. The sequence continues at coordinate 6,047 of JBPCLN010000358.1, forward strand.
GCGCCCAGTGGAAGCCGTTGCCCGGTGTCGCTGGTGACGTCGAGTACGGCTTCCGCGTCGAGGTGCGCTGATTGCTGGCCCGAGTACGGGTGACCGGCTAGGCTGCAGCGCCGGCTGGACAGCGGCAGGGCGAGCAGACCGTTCTCCGTCGCGCCAGCGGATGATGAACCGCTGGCAGCCGAAGAAGTGGCTGCTATCAAGGAAGCAAAGGCGGCCTACCGGCGGGGCGAGTATGTTTCCGCCGACGATGCCAAGCGTGAACTCCTCGCTTGAATGAGGGCTGGGCCTATGTGCTTTCCGATCCGGCCCGCTCTCCTGTGGACACCGGCATGGGCAGTGCGCACAGCGATCAGTTCCCCACGCTCCGGATGAGCACTACTCCGAGGAGACCCCCAACCGCTAGCGACACGGCGCCCAGGATCATTCCGAATGTCGCTAGACCCAGGCGCTTCCTCTCCGTCCAGGGCAACGCGAGCTTGGCGCCGTACCCACTCCCGATGGCCGTCGCCGCGGCCAGGAACCACATCACCAGCAGCGACCACCCGCCGGCGGACGGCAGATAGCCCAGCACCCAGCCGACGAAATACGCCAGCACGCCGTAGTCCACAACGGCGGCGACGACGCTTACCGCCGCCAGCCATCGCGCCCGGCGCAGCGCGACTAGTTGCTCTGCGTCCACCGTGTCCCCGTCCTCTCTGCTGCGTCACGGCATGCTGAAGTGGAACACCCACGGGCCATCAAGGTGAAGCTGCGGTGGCCCGTGCTGCGGATCATAGCCGTCGATGGCGTCAATCGTGAGTGTCCACTGACCGGCAGCTAGCGTCGGAGCATTGGAGGAGTGGTAATGATACGTCCCATCGGCCGCTGCGGCCCCGCCTTCGTCCCCACGCGGCGGCTGCATGGAGTTCCAAGAACCAACGGCCACGCGAATCACGGGATTCCAGTTGCTGGCCGGTAACCCATGCGTGGCGGGAACCTCCACGATGACCTGGATCTCACTGGGCGTCACGACGACGTGCTGGAGGGTAATTGGGATGCTGTGCACGGTCACGGTTTGGTTGGGTGTGGCGACATGGGCGGGGACGAAGGGCAGGGTCACGTCGAAGATAAACGGACCCGGGATCGTCCGCACGGGCCGCGTATCCAGTTGTGCCTGGCCGATGGTATTTGCCGGCGGACGAAGGCGCTCCAGGGTATGGTCGAGCCCCTGCAACCGGTCCCACGGATGCTGCGGTGGCGCCGCCGCCTGGTCGGTCAATGGTCGCACCTCCAAGGCTGCCACTCGCCAGTGCAGGCTGATCGTCGCCGGATGCCCGCCAATACTGCCGGCGTCGTAAGAACTGATAAATACCTGCGTGTCCGCCTTGATTGCGCTACGGAAGCCATAATGTCGGTCCGAGAGGACGTCACCCTGACTGTCCGTGAGGATGGGCTGAATCAGCCGGGCGGAGCTGCGTACTCCAGTGGCCGGAGCAGTGACCGTCGTGACCAAGACGACCTGATTGGCATCGGCATAGGCCCGCCAAAGCGTGACGGTGTACCCGTCAACGGACTGGCTGATATGCTCGTGGTGCAACAAACCGGTCCGCTCCGCCCGCGCGGCAGCAGGGTAAAGGTCAATGGCGATGGCGCGTTCGACCACCGCCTGGATGGGATCAACGGTCGCCGCTCGCACGACGTATCCGCCTCCGACAAGGAGCGCGGCGAGGAGCAGGACGGCCGCGGCGCTGAATAGATGGGAGCGTTGCCACCAGGTCCGACGACGCAGCGGCAGGGGTTCAGCGGGGCGCTCCGTGTGATCGGACGCAGCCCTCAGCACTGCCTGGCGGATCGTCTCCAGCAGCGCGGGAGGCGGCTCGATTGCGGTGTAGGCAGTATGCAGATCGGCGATCAGCCGCTGCTGGCGAGCGTCACTCGTAGCAGTCAGCAGTTCGGGATAGGTATTGGCGAGTTCATCCTTCGTCGGCATGGTAGTCCTCCTTGAGCGCGGCAAGCGTACGGGTCAGTTGCTTCTTGATGGCATCCTCGCTCTTGCCCAGGATCAGGCCAATTTCCCGACAGGTCAGTCCGCCGGCAAAGCGCAAGGCCAGCAGTTCGCGCTTATCCAGCGCCAGTCGGAGCAGCAGCGCGTGCAGCCGTGTCGCCGCTTCCTGCTGGAGTATGGCGGTTTCAGGGTTATCCGATGCTACGGGCTGCAGGGCCTCGGGGACGAGTTCCCAGGCAACCTGCGGACGGCGTCGGCGCTGGGCATCGACGGCGAGATTGCGGGCAATGCGGAAGAGCCAGGCGGCAAAGGGCACGCTGCCCTCGCGATACGGGTGACGCGCCGTGAGGGCCTGGAGAAACACCTGTTGGGCGAGATCGGCCGCATCTTCCGCGTTGCCGCAGCGCGCGTAGAGATAGCGATAGATGCGGGGCAGATACTGGGCATAGCGGTCTTCGAACGCGGACGCCGCGGCAAAATCCGGCGAATGCGCCACTGAGGTAGCCGGAGGCGGGCCTGGCTGAGGCTTTATCCCCGCTGATCGATTACCGAATACCAGCACTGCCGCCCTTCCTCGCTCCCGGCGCTCTTCTATTGTGTACTGATTGATACGCGACAAGGCGAAAAAGGGGACCTCCAGCCGCTCGCCATTGGGAACCAGTCCGCCCATTGTGTTGTACTACCAGCAGCGGCGCACGGCGGGGAAGGAGGGTGACTGGAGAGCAGCGATCTGGTCGACCGGGCGAAGCAGGGCGATGCCGATGCCTATGCCCTGCTGGTGGAACAGCATCAAGACCTGGCCTTTCGTACCGCTTACCTGATTAGCAGGGACGCCGCCGAAGCGGAGGACGCGGCGCAAGAGGCGTTCGTCAAGGCGTACTACCACCTTGCCCGATTTCGCTCCGGCGCCCCCTTCCGGCCCTGGCTGCTCACGATCGTCGCCAACGAAGCGCGCAACCGCCGGACGTCCGGCGCGCGGCGGGCCGGCCTGGTCGTGCGGGCCGGTGCCGCGCAGCCGGCGGAAACGGCGCCTTCGCCGGAGGAAGCGCTGCTAGCCCAGGAAGAACGCACGCTGCTGCTGGACGCGTTGGACCGTTTGCGCCCGGAAGAGGGGCTGGCCGTCGCCTGCCGCTACTTCCTTGATCTGTCAGAGGCGGAGATGGCCGCGACACTGGGCTGCGCCCGCGGCACCGTCAAGTCGCGGCTCTCGCGGGCGCTGGGGCACCTGCGCCAGCTTCTGGCCGACGGCAATGCCGACGTGTCACCGGGGGAGGCGCCGCATGGTTGAACGACGGCAGCCGCCGAGCGAGGCCGACCTGGAGCGCCTGCTGACCACACTCGGCGGCGAGATCAGCTACCCACCGACGCCAGCGCTCGCGGGGCGTGTGCGGCAACGCTTAGCAGCGCAACCATCACCGCTACTGCTTCGGCGTCCGTGGTTGAGCGCACGCCGGCTTGTTGTGGTGCTGGCCGCGCTGGTGCTGGCCGTCGTGGTCGTGCTGATCGCCTTCCCCAACACGCGCAGCGCGCTGGCGGGGCGCCTGGGCTTACCCGGCATCGAGATTCGCCAGGTGCCGTCCTCGCCGCGCTTGCCGGTGACGGCCACGCCGCTTGCCGCCACGCCGACCTTCGTGCCGGGCGCGGCCCCCGCAAGGTTGCCAACCACCATACCAACCCTGGCGCCGCTGGCCACGCCGCCCCTCGGCGAGCGTCTCCACCTGGGCCAGCAGAAGACCCTGACGGCAGCCCAGCAACAGGTGTCCTTCCCCATCCTCCTGCCGCTGCAATTGGGAGTGCCGGACGCGATCTACGTGGGCACAGCGCCACCAGGCGGGGAAGTCACGCTGGTGTACCACCCCAGAGCTGGCCTGCCGGTCACGACCGAGACCGGCGTCGGGCTGTTGCTGGGCGAGTTCCAAGGGAGCACCGATCAGGTCTTCCTCTCCAAGCTCGCCGGCCCCGGCACGACCATCTCGCCGGCCACCGTCGCCGGGCAACCAGGCTTTTGGCTCACCGGCCAGCCGCACGAGGTGCTCTACCAGGATTCCGGCGGCGTGACGCATCAACTGATCCTGCGGCTGGCCGGCAACACGCTGATCTGGACGCACGGCGCCCTGACCCTGCGGATCGAGTCGGCACTCTCAGAGCAGGACGCGCTCACGATCGCCAACACCTTGCGCTGAAGAGGAAGCGGGAACCAAAGGCCGACCACCGTGGTAGAAGGGAGGAGCAGAAGCAAAGAGCGCGTGCAGAAGGGACGACGCTATGCCGTGTCCACACCGTTATCCCCGCCATCTCGTGACCCGCCGCCAGGTGCTTCTGTCCAGTGCGTCGGTTGCACTACTCAGCACGACGGCCTGCAGCGGACCCTTGGTGCGCAGCAACGCTCAGACGCCGCCCTTCCGCCTCTACCTGGGCGACGCGCCAACACCGACGAGCCTGGTCCCCCTTGATGCACAGACGCTTGCTGACCTTCCGGCGGATCAGGCCGTCACCCTCACGGCACCCTGGGCGAGGTTTTCCGCCGACGGCTCGACGCTGGTGGAGTTGACCTGGCCGAAGGGGCGCGCTTTCGGCCGCCGGGTACGGTGCTGGTAGACTTCAAGCTGAGCCGGGATGGCCGGACGCTCGTCCTCACCCGCGGTCGGCAGATGGGTGCGGGGTCGGCGCCGGACGGTTGGGATGTTCTGGACACCGCCTCCGGACGGCTGCGCGCCACGGTGCAGCCAGCCGAGTTCAGTACCTGGTATCCCTGGTGGATCAATCCTGACGCCACGCGCCTGCACCAGCCTGTCGTGACGCTCACGATGGCCGACACGGCGCCCAAGCCGCTGCACCTGGTCGCCTACGACCTCATTACGGGCAAGGAGGCTGGCCGGCTCACGCTGCCCCACATCCTGGTGGGCACGTGGCGGCCCGGCGCGGTGGTCAACGGTGATCCCGTCATTCAGGAGCAGTACCCGGCGCTGGCGCTCAGCCCTGGCGGCGACGCGCTGCTAATCTATCAGCCCGACCCGGCCATGCTGACGGTCGTTGACGCCGCACGGCTGGAAGTCACGCGTGTGGTCACCGGAGCGAGAACGGCAGGGGCATTGGCCGCCCTGGTCCTGCCGTTCCTGCCCCAAATCGCCTCGGCCAAGGCGACGGAGGGAACGAATCTGCAGGCGGTCGCCGCCCCTGACGGACGCTCGCTGTACGTCTGGGGCAACGTGAACCATCTTGCCGCCGGCGGCAGCCCGGTCTACGGCAGCGTCGGACTCCAGCGCATCAACCTCCAGAACGGCGCCGTCGCCGCGACAGCGTTGCCTGACGCCCGACTCTTCGCGGTGCTCGTCGCGCCGGACGGACGCAGCGTCTACACCTATGCCGCCGAATCCAATACCGCCATCCTTGACTCGCCGGACTGGCCGGCGCTGCTGCGCCGGCACGACGCGACGACGCTGGCGATCACCGCCAGCCGAGAGTGCACTGGGTATCGCCAACTCCTGGCCCGATTACGGTAGGATGGCAGCCATCGGGACAAGCTAACCGTTGTGGAAGGCAGCGCCACAGCATGGCGACGCACAGGCGCGACACAGCAATGCGACGCCCGGTTGCTGCACATCCTGGCACTTACCGCATACATCGCAGTCTTGACCTCGCCGCAACGCCCTGTTACTATGACGTGCAGCGATATATCTGTCGGCGTACTACGGGCCGGCATGCCGGGAAAGGGATGAATGCATGGACTCACCGGACCTTGGGCGCTTCAGCGACCCGGGCCTCTTGATTCTGGCCAGCCTGGCGGACGGGCCCAAGCACGGCTATGGCATGATGCAGGATATTGGCGTACTGGCCGGCGTGCGGCTGGGGCCCGGCACGCTCTACGGCGCACTGGTGCGACTGGAAGAGCGCGGGCTGATCGCGGCCCTGCCGACGGAGGATCGCCGCCGCCCCTACCGGCTGACGGCAGAGGGCGCAACGGTGTTGGAGCAGCAGCTCACGCGCCTGAGCGCGTTCGCCGGCGCCGGCTTGCAGCGGCTGGCGGCACGATGAAGGAGCAGCAGGCGGTGCGGCTGACGCGCCTCTATCCCCGCTCCTGGCGGGCTCGCTACGGCGAGGAGTTCGCCGCGCTGCTGGAACAGCAGCCGTTGTCGGTTCGCATCATCGGCAATGTCCTCCTCGGCGCGCTCGACGCCCACGCCCACCGCTCCGCCGCCACCGGTCTGCTCGTGCTGGAGCAGCGGCTGGCGCCCTGGCTGTGGTGGATCCTGGCTGGGATGTTCGGCTGGGGCGGACTGCTCGTCGTCATGTACGCCGCCTTCCTGCGCTACGGCGTCGTAGCCAGTAATGCCGGCGCGCTGGTAGTCATCGTACATCTCGTCATCGGCGTCGTACTCGCCGGAGCGACGCTTGGCGCTATGCAGTGGCTGCTGATCCGCCGCTACCTCCAGGCGAGCAGCGAGTGGGTAGGGGCAACAACCGCCGGTTGGTGCGTTGGCGCGCTGCTCGCGGAGGCGCTGCTCTTCCCAATCGTGGCAGGGCACGTGCAGTTCGGCTGGCCGGGAGATACGCTCTTGCGCGGCGGTGAGTTTGGGCTGGTGGTCGGCACCGTCGTCGGGTTCGCCCAGTGGCGTCTCCTACGCCGTGAGGTCGCGCATGCCGGCTGGTGGATCCTCGCCAGCGCTGTTGGCTGGAGCCTGGGCTGGCTGGTCGGTGGACTGCGCAGCAACGAGATGCTCGGCGGCTCCGACGTGGGGCCGGCCTTTCATCTCGGTGGCGTGGTGGCGGGCGTTCTCCTCGCGCCCGCCTTGGGCGGAGCCCTGTACGGCATCGTCACCGCGCCGATGCTGGCAGCGTTGTTGCGGGCGAAGGAACCGTTGCGCGCTACCTTCCAGCGTCGTCGCCCGGCGGCGCTGACCGCCGTCGCCGCCCTGGCCTTGCTCGCCGTCAGCGCCGGTCCAGCGATCGCCCAGGCCCGTCGCCCGCTCTGGCAGGTGCAATTCGTCACTGAATGGCCGGCATCCATGATGCCGCCGGTCGTCACCCCACGGCCAACCAGCACCACACCACGGTCAGCGCAAGTCAACTACTCCTCCATGCTGACCGTCCAGAGCACGATTGCCGATGCCCAGCCGCACCTGCCTTTCCACGTGCTCGTTCCAGCGACCTTGCCCGCCGGCTACCGCCTGCTCCAGGTGCTGGCGCCGCGCGAGCTGCTCACCTCGCCCAGGCTGCCGCCGAACATGGCCTGGCTGGAACTTATCTATGCCAAGGCGTCCCAACAAGGCCCGGCAGCGGCCGATTCTTACCCGGCCGATGCCCTCACCATCTGGGAATCGTCGGCCGATCGTTCGGAGACATTCGTGCTGCAGGCCTACCCCGGCACCGCCGACATGCTCACCATTAGCGGCGTGCCGGCGGTCTACTTCCGCGCTGTGCCAACGTTGCAGCCGGGCAGTCTCGCCGTCTTCCCGGATACGACGCAGCGGCAACTGACCCTCAGCCGCACTGGAACGATGGTGACGATTCACGGCTGGCACGCCGCCGGCATCGATCGGGCGGCACTGGAGCGACTGGCCGCCTCCCTGCACTGAGGGCGCAGCAGGTGGATATACTTGGGTATGCCATCCACTGGCGCAACCCTTCCTCCCTGGTTACGTTGGCGGGCAGTTCCCGGCTTGCTGGCGGCGTGTCTTGCCGCCGCCGTTGATACCTTCTACGTCGCGGCCATGCGCGCGCAGCGTCCCTTCGGATCGGACGTGGGGCCGAGCTGGCCCCGAGCGCTGTTCCTGGCCGGCGTCCTGGCCCTCGCCGCGCCGGCCTTCGCCGTGGGAAGCTTGACGCTCCACAAGCAATGTCAGGTAACGCTCCTGGCGATAGGTACCCTGGTCTGCTGGAGCTGGGTCATCCTCGGCCTGTTCCCATCGGGATCCTCCCGCTCGCCCCAGCCGTGCTCGGCAGCGTCGCCCTGCTGGGTGCTGGAGTAGCCGCCCCGGCGACAATTCCTGACGACCGGCGCGGTTGCCTGCCTGCTCACACGCGGCATCCTGGGCATCTGCAGGGCACGATCACGATGAGCGGATCCTTGACGCGCTACCGCGGCGACGATGGTCACCTCACCAGGCTCCCATAAGCTGCCGGCGAACTGGCTGGCCCCGCCGGTCGGCAACCGCGCTTGCGACGTGCATCCCTTCGTCCGCGCTGAGGACCACTGCGACCGCTGTGGCTACCCTTTCTGCGCAGTCTGCTTGCCGACGGCCGAGCGCTGGCGTATCTGCACCGCTCGCCTGGTCTGTTTGCAGCGGGAACGGCGCGGGCTGGCCTGGCGCTGACGTAGGTAATCCTGGCGCTCGTCCCGGCCTATGGGCGCGGAGGTTCACCAGCGCTATGTGTCGCCTGGTCAAATAGATCTCGCGGGGGCAAGCCGGTCGAGCTTCGATGGTGGGGCTGGAGACGTGCCGCTGCCAATGTCGCGTGATCCGAGAGCGTTACAGCGGCTACCTCCAGGACCGGCAGCCCACGGTGAGCCGGTCGCAGCGGCCAGTTTGGCGCCGTGGGCAGCCCACGGAGGACAGGTTGCGCGCCACTGTCAGGACACTGCAGCCCCGCTGACGCTCACCGCTGGCCGGTGGTCGTCGCCTATTGGCCGCATCTCGACGGGGTGACCAAGAACCGGCGTAGCCTTGGCTCGCATTCACTACCGCCGGGCGAGCACCTCCTCCCGGCGCCACGTGGCCGCGCCCCAGATGATGAGGGCCACGTCGGCGGCCGCGAGCAGCGCCACCGTGACGGCGAATGGCCCGGCTTGCAGGCGTGCGGCCAGGACCGTGAAGATGCCCATGAACCACGGTGTCACCAGGCTCCCGACCTGGTGCGCCCCCGCTGCCGTGCGCACGCGGGCCGAGATGAGACTCACCACGGCCGCAGCGCCGACCGCCCCGAGTGGGACGAGCGCCAAGAGAGAAGGCCAGAGCGCCAGCGGGACCAGACGCAGCGCGCCGCCGAGTCCCGAGGCCGCCAAGCCAACCACGTAGACGGCGTCGGCCAGCGTGCCGAAGGCGAGCGCGGGCAGGGCGGCGCCCAGCGCCTTCCCGCCGAAGATGGCCAGGTTGGAGGCCGGTGAGGAGAGCAGGGGCGTCAAACTCCCCGTCTCCCGCTCCCCAGCGAAGCTGCCGGCGGCGAGGCCGTTGGTGACAAAGCTGGGCAACAACCCGAGCAGGGCGAACGTGGCGACGATGGTCCCAGTGAGGGTGGCTGGCTGCGGTCCGGCGGCGAGATGCCCCAGCAACGCCCCTCCCGCACCCGGCCGGAGCCAGAGCGGAATGACGACCGCTAGCGCCAGGTTGAAATAGAGGATGGAGTGATCCGGGAGCAGCGCCGCCGCCGCCCGCCGGGCGATCAGGAACAGCAGCGCCGGGTCGGGAGCGGAGCGCCCCGCAGCGACCGGCTCGTGCCTGGCCGCAATAGCGCGGCCGCAGAGGGGCGGCGCAGCGAGCGGAGCGCACGCCCCGTCACCCCCGGCGAGCAGGGTTGCGTACACATCCTCCAAAGGTGTCAGCACCACCCGGGCGCTTAGGATCTCGCTGCCGGCTGCGGCGAGCTGCGCGATGACCCGAGGGATGACCCGGCGCGGATCGGGCGTGCCAAACTCGAGGAGGAACGTGTCTTCGCCCACTGACCCGAGTGTCGGGGCGTCCGCGCCAGCTCGGGCCGCCAGCGCCGGCACGTCCGGCGGGCAGCCCGGAGCGAGCTCGAGGCGGACGAGTGGGCGGGGGGCCGCCGCGGCCCGTAGGGCGGCCGGTGTGCCGCTCGCAACGACGCGCCCCTGCCGGAGCACGACGATCTCGTCGGCCAGGCGTTCCGCCTCGTGCAGGTCGTGCGTGCAGAGGACGATGGCGCGGCCGGACTGCTTGAGCCGCAGGACCAGCTCCCGGACGGCACGCGCGGCGAGCGGATCGAGGCCGGAAGTCGGTTCATCGAGGAACAGGACGGCGGGCTCGTGCAGCAGCGCGCGGCAGAGCGCCACCTTCTGCTTCATGCCCTTGGAGAAGCCAACCATCGCCACGTTGCGCCGGTCGGTGAGGTCGAAGAAGGCGAGCAATTCGTCCACGCGCCGCGCCCGTGTCGCGGCGTCCAGCCGGTAGAGACGGCCGAAGAAGTTCAGGTAGGCCCCGAGTGGCATCGGCTCGTACAGTCCAGGCACGTCGGTCACCAGCCCCACCCGCGCCCGCACGCCCGCCGGATCAGCGCGCACATCGCATCCGGCGACGACGGCTTCGCCGGCGCTGGAAGCGAGCAGCCCCGCCAGCATGCGTACCGTCGTGGTTTTGCCGGCCCCATTCGGACCGAGCAGGGCCATGATGGCGCCGGCCGGGACTTGCAGCGAGAGCCGATCGACCGCGACGGTATCGCCGAAGCGGCGCGTGAGTCCCTTCGCCTCGATCATTGCCGTCCGCCTTCAGGAGCCATGCGCCTCCAGCGCGGCGAACGCTTGCTCATAGGCGGCGACCGTCGCTGGCGCGAGACGGTAGGCGGCGGCGTCCTCCCCAGTCGCCTCCGCCCGGCGGCGATTGCGGGCGAGGGCAGCATCGAGTTCCTGGTGCGCCCGCAGCAGCTCCTCCCGATCGCCCAGCGCCTGATAACAGCGGTAGAGCACCGGGGCGAGCTGCTGAATCGCGGGCTCGCGGCGGAGCAGTTCGCGGTAGAGTGGCGCCGCCTTCGCCGGTTGACCAAGGTCGGTGTAGAGCCGCGCCAGTCGCTCGCTGAGCACGGCGTAGGCTTCCTCGAAGAACTCGCGCAGCGTCAACGCATCCTCACCGGGCTCGTCCAGCCAGGCGTAGGCGGGCTGGCGGAACACCTCGCCCCGGTACAACGCCCGGGCCTGCTCGAGCGTGGCTGCCGCTGCGGCGGGTGGCTGCCGGCGGGCCGCCTCGCGCCGGGTGAGAAACTCCTGCGCGTCGCTCCAGACCAGCGCAGCGTCCAGGTGGCAGACGCCGTCTCGCTCCAGGCGCACGACGTCGCTCGGCAGGTCCGGCAGCGCTCGGGCGAGCAGCGTGCGCAGCCGCGAGAGCGCGGTATTGAGCCGGTCGTTGGCCTGCTCCTGCTCCACCTCGGCCCAGAAGGTGGCCAGAATAGTGTCGCGGCTGACGCCGGCGGCCGGCTGGAGGGCGAGGTACAGCAGCAGTTCCCAGGGACGCTGGTTCGTTCCCGGGGTCAGCGGCCGGCCATCTCCCAGCAGCTCCAGCTCACCGAAGCAGCGGATGGTCAAACGAACGCCGGCGGGAGCCGAAAGCGCCGGCGCGTCAGACGCGTCCACCGGCGTGACAATCGCCGCTGTGGAGACAGCGGAAGCCGGCACGATCGCCGTGGACGCAGTCGAGACCGATGGTGCGGTGGCGACGGCGACGCCGTTCCGGCTCGACGCGCGGCCATGCAGGCCACCGGGGGCCATGGGAGACGGGAAACCGAGCGGGCCTTCGCCGCGGGTCGGCGGCGGGTAGGCCGGTGGCTCGGTTGGCGAGACTGGACCCACGACGACCATCGCAACCGGCGCGGTTGCTGTGGACTGCGACACGGACGAGCCTGGCCCCGGCGCCTGCTCCGCGTCAATAGGTTCGGGGTCAGCGGCAGCGGGTTCCGGCACCGGTGAGGTGGCCGGCGTCTCCGGCGGCGGCCCGGCGAAGGCGGTACGCATCACGCCGACCAGGTGGACGAGGTAGTCGGGCGCCAGTCGGAAGCCACGCAGCCGCAGCGGCTCTCGGCCCTCCAGGCGGGCGAAGAGGTCCCCGCCGCCGGCGAGGTCGGCCGCGTCCGGTTGACCGAGGAGGCGCACGCTCTGCGCTTCGTCGGCCGTGCGCAGCACTAGACGCGTCCGGAAGCAGTCCAGTGCCGCTTCCGCGATCGCTTCCGGCCGGGTCGTCGCGGCAAGGAGGCGCACGCCGTGTGCGGCGCCGTAGCGACTGAGGAGGGCGAGCAGCCCATTGTCGTCGGGCAAGTCCGCGAGCTCGTGCACGGCCAGGATGACGTCCGGGCGGGCGGTATTCGCGTCCAGGGAGCTGGCGGCGCCCATCCGGCGCTCGAGCTCGGCGTGCACCTCTGCCAGCGTCGCCTGCACGCCCGCCTCGTCGGCGGGGTCGATGACGCCGTTGCGCTGCTGGGGCAGGTCTCCCAGGGGCGGTGGGAAGAGGGCGTGCGGCGCTATCGTCCAGAGCGCCAGTTGGTCGGGGTGGCGGCGGGCCGCCAGGGCGGCGAGCAGGCTCGTGAAGACGACGTCCGCGCCGCCACCCGGCAGACCGGCGATCAGTGTGTGCCCAAGTAACTCCCAATTGGCATGCACGGCCTAGCCGGGCGGAGGAAGGAAGAGGGGGAAGAGGGGAGACCGGGGGGAACGGACGGGACTTCGACAGGA
>JBPCLN010000359.1:0-32951 GCA_051003235.1 Chloroflexota bacterium
CCCTTCAAGATCCCCTCAATCGCCTCCATGTCCGCCGCCGAGAGCTTCACGTCGGCCGCCGTGGCGTTGGCCTCCACCTGTTCCGTCTTGGTGGCGCCGGCGATCACCGTACTAACCTCGGGGCGCGCCGCCAGCCAGCCAATGGCCAGTTGGGTCACGCCGTAGCCGCGTTCCTGGGCGAAGGCATGCAGCTTGTTGACCATGCCGAGGCGTTCCGGCGTGAGTTGCTGCTGCATACGTTGATTGCGGGCGGCGCGGGTGTCAGGCGCGGGCGCTTTACCGGCTTCATACTTTCCGGTCAACAGCCCACTGGCGAGCGGGAAGTAGGGAATGATGCCGATGCCCAGAGCGGTGCAGGCGGGCAATAGTTCGCGTTCCACGTCGCGCACGAACATATTGTAATGCGGCTGCACGGAAACGAAAGACGCCAGGTGGTGTTGCGCGGCGACCCAAAGGGCGTGCGTCAACTGCCAGGCGGCGAAGTTGGAGCAGCCAAGGTAGCGCACCTTGCCGGCGTGGACGAGGTCGTCTAGGGCGCGCAGGCTTTCTTCCAGGGGGGTTTCCGCGTCGAAGTTATGGACCTGGTAGAGATCGATATAGTCGGTGTTGAGGCGGCGCAGGCTCGCCTCGCAGCCGTCCATGATGTGCTTGCGGGAGAGGCCGCGGTCGTTCGGCCCGTTGCCCATCTTACCAAACACTTTAGTCGCGACGATGGCTTCCTGGCGCCGACCGGCGATGGCCTTGCCGACATATTGCTCAGAGACACCGGCGCTGTACCCATCGGCGGTGTCGATCATATTGATGCCCACGTCGAGCGCGCGGTGGATCACGCTGATGCTTCGCTCCTCGTCGGCCGCGCCACCAAAGTTATTACCCCCCAACCCGACGACCGAGACTTTGAGGCCGGAACGACCCAGACGGCGATACTCCATTGCTTACTTTCTCCTCTGCGCACGCGCTCTCGCCGCTGCCGCACGTACACAGGGGGACGCTAGCGAGAACTGATCGGAGCGTATTATACAAGGCGTGGGCAACATTGCTCGTGAGCTGTCCGGCGGGGTCGCTTCCCGAGCATGCAGGGTGAGAGGGAGGGGCCGTTGATCCGTCAAATTCGCCGGCTGTCGCGTACGATCGTCGTTGACGATCAACCGATGCGCGTGATGGCCGTATACATGAAGCGCTCCGGCGACACCTGGGCGTTCGACGATGCCGACGATACCGGTTACGAGGGCGTCGCCTGCGTTGATGATGTCGCGCGGGTGGCCGGGCTCTTCCTGGAAGCGGGGAGACGACAGGACCGTCCCGACGCCACGGCGGAGGCGCTGGGTTATCTGCGCTTTCTGTTGTATATGCAACAGCCGGATGGGCGGTTCGTCAACTTCATCCTCAACTGGCGGGGCGACAAGAACCTCACCGGTCCCACCTCGTTAGCGAGCGGAGCGAACTGGAACGCCCGCGCGCTGCGAACTCTTGCCGTTGCCTCGACCGTCTGCGGTGAAGGCGTCTATCGCCAGGCGTTCGATCGCGCTTTTGATCCAGTCACACGAGAAATGCATTACGCCGATCTGCGGGCCTTGCATGTCCTGGCCGCGCTGGAGGTCTTCGAGCGCACCAGGGAGGCGCATCTGCGACGCAATATACTGGCCTGGTGCGACCAGATTGCCGGCCTCTGCGATAACCACGGGCTCCTGTTGAACTGGCGCCATGAGGAAAGTCCCCACCTCTGGGGCTACATTCAGGCCGGTGTCCTGGCCCGCGCTTCCGCGGCCTTTGGTCGCAACGATTGGCTGCGGCTGGCCGAGGAGACGGTGTTGGGATACCTAGCCCCGCGGGTGCGCGCCGGCTTTCCTCAACGGACGGTCATTCCTTACGAGGTCAGTTCGGTGATCGTCAATCTGGACGTGTTGACCGCCGTCACGGGAGACAATCGCTACCGGGAACTGCTGTACCTGGCCCGCGCCTGGTTCCGGGGAAGGAACGCCGCGGCCGCACCGGTCTATGACGTCCGGAACGGTTTCGTCGCCGATGGAATTGATGGCGAACAACTGAGTCCGAATTCGGGCGCGGAGTCCAATGTCGAGGGCGCTCTGGCCCTGGTGGACGAACTGCCGTGGGCGCTGTACTATTCCGACGCGGATTGGCGCAGTGAGCTTGGGAGGGAACGATGAGCGAGGATTGGAACTACTGGAAACTCGGTCTCATCGGGATGATCGGCGGCATCATCGCCGGTATCGTGATGTGGATCCTAATGTCGATCGTCACGTTGGTGACGGGCCAAGGACTGTGGGCCTTCCTGAAGTGGGTTGGCGACGCTATATCGGGCGACTCCTGGCAGGGGTTTAACGCCGGTGACGTTTTTACCGGCTTGGTCATTCACCTGATTGTGTCGCTCATTCTCGGCGCCCTGTTCGGGGTTATCGTGCTGCCGTTTGTCTCCACCCCCCGGCAGTTGCTGAGCGCTGGTTTGGTCTGGGGCATCGTGGTGTGGGTGTTGCTTGGCCTTCTGGGCGTGGCGGTCGTCAATCCGACGATGTCGCAGGAGGTTCCTGTGGTCCCGTGGTGCATCGTGAACCTGCTCTATGGTTTGATCCTCGCCGTCATCGCCAGTCCGCTGCGGACAACCGCTCAGGTCACGACCTGACGGCGACGAGTGACGTGCCAGAATCGACTGAGGCGATCCACGTCGAGCGTCTGGTCAAGCAGTACGGTCGCCGTCGCGTTGTGGATGATCTGTCATTCGACGTGCAACGCGGCGAGGTCTTTGCCTTGCTCGGTCCGAACGGCGCCGGGAAAACAACGACGGTCGAGATGCTCGAGGGCTATCGCGGCGCCGATGCCGGAACGATCCGGGTACTGGGCCTTGATCCCCGCCGGGACGCCGGGCGACTGAAGCAACGGATCGGGCTGATGCTGCAACAGGGCGGTATTTACCCCGGCATCACCGCCGTCGAAATGCTGCATCTCTTCGCCGGCTTTTACGCCCATCCCGCCAAACCGCAGGCGCTGCTGGAGCAGGTTGGCCTCACGGCGGCGATGCGGACGCGGTACCGGCGGCTGTCCGGTGGTCAGCAGCGCCGCCTGGCACTGGCGGTGGCGCTGATCGGTCAACCGGAGCTGGTGTTCCTGGACGAGCCGACCGCCGGTATGGACCCCCAGGCCCGGCAGTTGACCTGGGGCATCATCCGCGACTTGAAGAAGCGCGGGGCGGCGGTGCTGCTCACGACACACCTCATGGATGAGGCAGAGCGCCTCGCCGATCGCATCGCCATCATTGACCACGGTCGACTTGTCGAGCAGGGGACGGCGCAGCAACTCTTACAACGCCAGCACGGTGACCACCCGGCGTTGCGCCTGACCGTTCGGGCGGCGCTCGACGTGTCGCTCCTGGGGGAACTGCCAGGCGTTAGCGCCGCGCATGCCGAAGGGGAAGGAGTCTACGTACTGGAGTCGGCCGATCCCGCCATCGCTGCCGCCGCGATCACGGCCTGGCTGCGTGACCACGGCCTGGTGCTGGAGGAGTTACGGATCGGCGGCGCGTCACTGGAGGACGTCTTCCTGCAACTGACCGGCTCGGCGGTCCGGGAATGAACGGCAGGCGCCTGTGGCGCGCTTTGCTCGCCCAAACCTCCATCGAACTGCGCCTGACCCTGCGCCGAGGCGAGAGTCTGCTGATCACCCTCATCGTGCCGGTACTGCTCCTCGTATTCTTCTCGTCTCTTGGCTTCATCCAGCCGCCCGGCGGCAGTGGGGCGCCGGTACAATTTCTCTTGCCGGGGATGCTGGCATTGGCGGTGATATCCACGAGCATGGTCAGCGTCGGTATCGCCACCGCCTACGAGCGCTACTACGGTGTATTGAAACTGCTGGGTGGCTCTCCCCTGCCGCGTTCCGTCCTCATTGTTGCCAAGACCCTTTCGGTGGTAGCTCAGGAAGTGGTGCAGATCGCTGTCCTACTGGCCGTGGCGGCGGTCGGATTCGGTTGGCGACCGGAGGGAAGCCTTGGCACGGCGGTGGGAATTCTGCTCCTCGGGACGGCGGCCTTCACGGGCCTTGGCCTGGCCATGGCGGGCAGACTGCGGGCGGAGATGACGCTGGCCGGCGCGAACGGCCTCTACCTCGTCTTCCTGCTCCTCGGCGACGTGGTCCTCCCGCTCAGCCACCTGCCGCCGCCCCTGCGTCTCCTCGCGCACGCCTTGCCGGCGGCGCCGCTTACCGATGCCCTCCGTGCGGCCATGACTGGTGGGTCAGCCGGCGGCTTTGGCGCTCCTCTGCTTGCGCTCGGCGCCTGGGCGGTCGCCCTGGTCGTGCTCGCCGCTCTGACGTTTCGCTGGGAGTGATTGCTCCAGATAGTGCAGGGTGCCACTGGGCAATTCCGCAACGTGGAGGAGCATGCGGCGCGTGGCGGCGTCGGCGGCGTCCCAATCCTTGCCGACGATGGTGGTGGCGGCCGTCAGGCGGAAAGCCAGCTCGTCTGCAGCACGGTAATCCAGCGCTGTGCCCGCCGCCTCCAGCGAGGAAGTCGCCGAAAGGCCGGCGTCGGCCAGACTGAGGGACGTATACTGATAGAGCTTGCGAAGAATGGAGAGATAGGTCATCTCTGCCATGGAAAGGAACTCCTGCTGCGGTGCAAGGATTCGAACCTCGGTTAACTGATCCAGAGTCAGCCGTCTTACCGCTAGACCACACCGCACTGCCGTAGCGAGCTTAAGACTACCATGGAGGCCGCCCGGCGGTAACTGCATGACGGCGGCATGCAAAATGCGTTCATAGCCTACGCAAGGAGTACTCCCAATGTCGTCTGACGAACCGCGAGATCTGCTGGGAGGAGTCGTTTCCCTGCCGGCAACGCGTCGACCGAGTCCATCAAGGCGCAATGACCGGCGGCCACGGCCGCCAGGACCGGAGCAGTCGCGTGGCGCTACCGCCACGAGCGGCACAGACGGCAATGCGCCGCGGCCCACTTCTTTTGGTGATCAGATGCGTTCGCCGCGGACCTGGATCATCTTCATCGTGATCTGGGTCGTCATCTTTTTTCTGATTCCGCTCCTTTTTCCCAGCCCGACCGACCTCCTGACCCTTTCCTACACCAGGTTCAAACAGCAGGTGACCGCCGGAAACGTGGCGGAAATCACCAGCCAGGGAACGGCAATCCAGGGCACATTTAAGCAGGCGATTCCCGACCCGTCACCCGCGCCGGGGCAGACGGCGAAGACCTACACCAAATTTGGCACCGAGGTACCAACGTTTGCCGACAACCAGAATCTCGACACGCTGCTGGAGTCGAAAGGTGTCACGATCAGTTCCAAATCATTGACCCAGACGCGATCGCCCTTGTTGACGTTGCTCCTCTCCTTCGGCCCGACGCTGCTCCTAATCGGCGGCTTCCTCTGGCTGACGACACGTGCCCAGAGCGCGGCCGGCGGTGGTGTTTTCAGTATCGGACGTAGCAAGGCGCGCCTGTATGAAGCGGGTGGCGCCAGTCCGCGCATCACCTTCGCCGACGTCGCCGGCATTGACGAAGTCGAGAACGAACTCGTCGAGATCGTCGATTTTCTCAAACAGCCGGCGAAGTATCAGCGCCTTGGGGGTACGGCGCCAAAGGGAGTGCTGCTGATCGGCCCGCCGGGCACCGGCAAGACGCTGCTGGCGCGGGCGGTGGCCGGAGAAGCCGGCGTCCCTTTCTTCAGCATCAGCGGCTCTGAGTTCATCGAGATGATTGTAGGCGTGGGCGCTTCGCGAGTACGCGATCTCTTCAATCAGGCCAAACAGACGGCGCCAGCGATCATTTTCGTGGATGAACTGGACGCTATCGGACGCCGCCGTGGCGCGGGCGCAATGCTCGGCGGCAATGACGAACGCGAGCAGACGCTCAACCAATTGCTCGTGGAAATGGATGGTTTTGACGCCCGGCAGGCGGTCATCGTCCTGGCGGCAACGAACCGCGCCGATGTCCTGGACCCGGCGTTACTGCGTCCCGGACGTTTTGACCGGCGTGTCGTCGTCCAGCCACCGGATCGCGCCGGACGCGCCGCGATTCTGCGCGTCCACACGCGGGGAGTTCCGCTGGCGTCCAGTGTCAGTTTGGACGCCATTGCCAGTGAGACGCCGGGCCTGGTCGGAGCGGACCTCCGTAATCTGATCAACGAGGCGGCGTTGCTGGCGGCGCGCAACAATCATACCGCCGTGGAACGAGACGACTTTACCGAGGCTCTGGAGAAGATTGCTCTGGGGGCAGCCCGACGGATAACGTTATCGCCGGAGGAGCGCGAGCGAATCGCCTACCACGAAGGGGGGCATGCGCTGGTCGGCCTCTTGCAGCCGGAAGGCGATCCCGTGCGGCGGGTGACGGTGGTGCCGCGCGGCCAGGCCCTCGGCGTCACGCTCTCGGTGCCCGATTTCGACCGGTATAACCTGAGCGAAGGGTACATTCGGGCCCGCATCGCTAACGCGCTCGGTGGCCGCGCCGCGGAGCAGGTGGTGTATGGCACAATCACGACCGGCGCGGAGAATGATCTCAAGCAAGTGACCGGCCTGGCGCGGGCCATGGTGACGCGCTGGGGAATGAGTCCGGAAGTTGGACTGGTACAGGTGGAAGGCAACGACGAGGGCAACTTCCTGGACGGCATCGGCATGCCGGGACAGGGGCGAACGTTCAGCGACGAAATGGCCCACGTCATCGACCAGGCAACCCGCCGGATCGTCGACGAGTGTTACGTCCAGGCCGTCGATATCCTACGGGGCAACCGGGAACGCCTGGACAACCTGGTGGTGGCGCTGCTCCGCGAGGACTCGCTCAACGCCGATCAGATCTTGGAAGCGACCGGGTTGGCAGGCCGGCAGTTGCACGAAAGCCCGGTCGCCGCGGCACGGTGACTTGGGGTGGCATAGTCGCCCTGCCCTATCAGGTACGCTTGTTCAGTAACGCGTCAATCGCCGCCTGGAGCCGTCGTGTTACCGCATCCCAGCCGATCACCTGGCCGAAGTCGTAGGTGGGCGGCGATGCGTTGCTGCCGGTGATGGCGACCCGCAGCGCCATAAAGAGATCGCCCGCCTTCCAGCCGAGTTGTTCGGCCAGTGCTCGTATGGCAGTATCCCATTGCTCGGACGTGGGCGGACCAGCCTGTTGCCAACTTGTGCCGAGCGTGGTCAGGGCGGCGGCGATCTCAGCCGGCGTGCGCCGTTTGATCGCCTGAGCGAAGGGGAGGGTGTCAGGATTCGGGTCGTGGCGGAGAAAGGCGGTAAAGTCGTCCACCTCGCTGAGCTTTTTCATGCGCTCTTGCACTAGAGGCAGCATGCGCAACAGCGCGTCGTGTTCCACCGGCTCCGCGAGGAATGGCTGCACCGCATCCGCTAACTCCTCGATAGTCATAGCGCGGATATAGACGCCGTTCATCCACTCCAGCTTAGTGAAGTCGAAGATCGGGGCGCTCTTCACCACCCGTTCCAGCGTCAGGTTCGCCGCGAACTCCGAAAAAGAGAAAATCTCCTTCCCATCGGGGTCGGACCAACCGAGCAATGCCAGGAAGTTGGTGAGGGCCTGGGGCAAGAAGCCTTGCTGGCGGTACCACATGACGGAGGTCGGATTCTTGCGTTTCGACATTTTCGACCGGTCTTTATTGCGCAGGATGGACAGGTGGGCAAAGACCGGCAGTTCCCAGCCAAAGGCATGATAGAGGAGGACATAGTACGGCACGCTGGAGAGCCACTCCTCGGCGCGGATGACGTGACTGACTTCCATCAGGTAATCGTCTAAGGGGATGCCAAGGTGCGACGTCGGATAACCATTGGGGCGCAATAGGATCTGGTCCGTGAGGACGCGATTTTCGAACGTGACGGTCCCGCGAACGGCGTCATCAAAGGACACGGCGCCATCGTCGGGGATGCGCAAGCGGACGGAATACGGTGTGCCGGCCACCAGGTGGCGCTGGACTTCGTCGGGTGCGAGGCGGAGGCAGTGGCGATCGTAGCGCGGCGGCTCTTTCCGTCGCTCTTGCTCGCGCCGCATCTCCTCCAAGCGCTCCGGCGTGCAAAAGCAACGATAGCCACCACCGCGCGCGAGGAGTTCCTCCGCGTACTGCCGGTACGTGGGCAGACGCTCAGTCTGGACATACGGGCCGAAGGAGCCGCCTTGCTGGGGCCCCTCGTCGGGGTCCAAACCAAGCCAGTGCAAAGCATCGGGTAGCATTTGCACGGCGGCCGGCACGAAGCGCGTCCGGTCCGTGTCTTCCAGCCGTAAGATGAACCGGCCCTGCCGCTGCACCGCGAACGCTTTGCAGAAGAGCGCCGCGTACATATTGCCTATGTGCGGCTCGCCGGTTGGGCTGGGTGCGACACGAGTACGTACCGGGCGCTCCATCGGTGGCATGCGCTCTCACCATCTTTCTTGTGAACTGCGGGTTTGCTTGGATGCTGGGCTTGTGTGCTCGCCGACTCAGGACCTTTCCGGTCAGGCTTTGCCATCCGGTTTGAGCGCCTGGCCGGTCCGCTCCACGTTCCAGCGCGCCTGCATTGCCGCAGCGTCGGCGAACTGCCGCTCCAGCACGTCACCACGGCTCGCCGCGACCGCGTCGCGCCAGAGATCCAGTTCTGCCTGCAGGCGGTCCAGCCAGGATACCAGCGCCGGGCCGGTGGTGAGCGCCAGTTCGCGTGTTTCCTGCGGGCTGCCGCTTGCTGCTACGACGCTCTCAAAAGGTATTCCAGAGACGCGAACCAGTTCGCGCCAGGCGTCACTGCTGCCACTGACCCGAGCCAGCGCCGCTGCCATGATTCGCGGTAGGCCTTCCACCCCGGCCACCCAGGCATCGTGTTCGGCGGGGTCGATGAAGTAGGCGCGGGCGCCAGCAGCCTCCACGAGGGCGCTGACGGCGTCCAGTCGGTCAGCAGGTGTGCCGATGGCAGCCGCGAGGCACCAGGGTCGCCCCCGGAAAAGTCCGGCGTCGGCCTGTTCCGTGCCGGATGCGCAACTCACCAGAGGATGGCCGCCGACAAAGCCGCTGCGCGCCGGGACAGTGCGTTCGGCTGCTTCCACTATCGCCTGTTTACTGGTGGCGAGATCGGTGACCACCGTATCGGCCCGTAACCCGGGACCAAAGTCCCGCAGGAATTCGATGACGGCCAGGGGTGGAATGGCCAGTACCACGATGTCGGCGTCGCTCAATAGATCGGCGATGTCGCTCGTGCCTTCTCGGATGGCGCCCTTGCGTTTGGCGTCATTCTGGGCCCGCGCGCTGCTGTCAAAGCCGGTGACGTCGGCCCAGCCCTTTTGGGAGCGCAAGGCCAGCCCCAACGACGATCCCAGCGCGCCGAGTCCAACAATGCCGGTGCGCATAGGATCCCTTTCCCACTGCGACAGTCGCGTCGCGGCTAGGCGCCTGCCCGTAAACGAGCAGGCTACGTTCACAAAGCCTGCTGAAGCAGGCTACGCTCGATGCTTCCGTGACTCGGTGCGCGCCGATGCTTCGCGATAGCACATAGGGCAGCCCCGTTCACGGGGCTTGGTGAACGTAGCCTGCCGCTTTAGCGGCAGGTAGCCGGCCTTCGTCGCTGGGCACGAGCGCTGTCATGCGCTCGCCAGGTTGGCTTCGGGTGGGGTGGTGAAGCGATAGCCGAAGCCGCGCACCGTCGTGATGTAATGGGCGGGTCCGTTGGCGTCTTCCAGTTTCTTACGCAGTCGGCGAATATGGACATCGACGGTGCGCGTCTTGCCGGCGAACTCGTAGTCCCAGACATCCTGCATGAGTTGGTCGCGTGTGAAGAGGTGATTCGGCTCCCCGGCTAGCTTCACCAGCAGTTTGAACTCGATCGGCGTCAGATCGACTACCGCCCCGCTGATCTCAACATCATGTTTCGTCAGGTCGATCAGCAACCCTGGGAATTCCAGGCGCGGGCCCTGGTTGGTGGGCGCCGGCGCCGGCTTGCTGCGCCGCGAGCGACGCAGGAGGGCCCGGATGCGCGCGATCAGTTCATCCATATCGAAGGGTTTGGAAAGGTAATCGTCGGCGCCGATGCGCAGGCCGATCGCTTTGTCGGTGGCCTGCCCTTTCGCCGAGAGGAAGATAATCGGGACATCCGACTCTTCCCGAATCGCCAGGCAGATGTTGATGCCGTCGAGACCGGGCATTAGTACATCCAGCAGGACCAGGTCAGGCTGACTGTCCCGGAACGCCTGGACGGCCGTCCGACCATCGGAACACTCGGTGACGCCATATCCTTCTTCGAGCAGTACCTGACGTACGATGTCGCGTGTATCGGCGTCATCGTCGATCAGGAGAACCTGTTCCATATCCGCCATATTTCCCCCTTCAGGACGCTATCATTTCGCCAGCCTTGGACCTGGATTTGTGCGATGGGCGGAGTACACCGCCCGGCGTACCGAACCATGCACGGTGTACCAGTATTTCGCGGGCTAATTGTAACATTCCGGTGTAGGGGATGCAAAGGAGGTCCGCCGCTGCTGCAGGCCTGGAATGTCGCCGTGTTGGCGTTTTGCGCCGGTCTTGCCTCGTTGTCACTATTGCGCGGCGGCGCGGGATTGATCGTGGCGACCACTACCATGGAGAGGCTGGAGGCGGCGGCGCTGCTGCTTGCCGGTATCGGCGGGTGGCTTGGGGCCGCAATGCTCTTCCACCGCCCCGTCTAGGCCGGTAGCATGGGTGGCGCGTAGACCGACTCGCGACGGAGAATCTGAAAGGTCCAACGGTGCTGCACCTGCACGGAGTCTATCCGCCCATTCCCACCCCCTTTGGCGCAGACGGCGCCATTGCCCCTCAGGAACTGCGCCGAAATCTTACCTGGTGGACCAGAACCGGCCTGTCCGGCGTCGTCGTGCTCGGCTCCAACGGCGAATACGTCGCCCTCACAGAGCTGGAGAAGTTGGAGATGATCCGCGTCACTCGCGAGGCGGTGCCGGCCGAGCAATCCGTGATCGCCGGTACCGGCGCCGAAGCAACGAGCGAAACCATCCGGCTCACCCATGCCGCGGCGGGTCTGGGCGTGGATGCGGTGATCGTGGTCACGCCCCACTATTACCGCTCGCGGATGGACGCCGCCTCGCTCTTGACGCACTATCGTGCCGTGGCCGACGCCAGTCCGGTGCCGGTGCTGCTCTACAACGTCCCCGCCAATACCGGCATTGATATGGCCCCCGAGGTTGTGTTGCAACTTGCCGAGCATCCGAATATTGTCGGCATCAAGGATAGTTCCGGCAATATGCCGTCCATGGCGGAGGTATTGCGCGCCCAGCCGGAAGGATTCGCCGTCTTTGCCGGGTCCGCCGGGTTCATGCTGCCTGCCCTGAGCCTTGGCGCGGTGGGCGCTATCGTCGCCCTGGCCAACGTCGCGCCGCGCGAGGCGGTGGCGCTCTACGATACTTTTGCCGCCGGGGATCTGGCCGACGCTCGCGCCCTGCAGCTTCGCCTGCTTCCGGTCAACGCTGCCGTTACCGTTCGCTGGGGGGTGCCCGCCCTGAAGGCCGCGTTGGAAAGCGTCGGACACTACGGCGGGCCGCCCCGCCCGCCCCTATTGCCCTTGGGCCACGCGGAGCGCGAACGGCTGAGCGAGATCTTGACAGAGGCTGGCGTGACCTAACCCCCAACCCCCTTCCCTAGGAAGGAAGGGGGCGACGACAAGGGGCGAGGGGGTTAGGTCCCCGCGCGCCGTCTCCGTACCGAGCGAGCAGCGGCCAGCAAACAGAGCAGGCTGCCGAGGGCGTAGAATAGAAGGAACACGAGCCAGATGCCTGGCAAGTCGACGTTGGTCTTGCCCAGCGTCTGAGGGAACCAAATCAGGGGTAAGCCAGCCTGTAACTGCGCCTCCGTCAAGGCGGCGCTGAGCCAGGGATTGGAGGCGGCGAGGAGCTCGCCGGTATAGATCAACCAGGGCGGTGGTTGCTCCAACAACGTCGGGTAGCTGATCGCCAGACTCCCCATCAGGGGGGAGACAAACAGCGCCATGACGGGCAACCCTAACGTCAGGAGGCCGCTCATGGCGTAGGCAAAGGCGGTGGCGGCCCGGCTGCCGCGAAAGACAGTCGAAGCCCACAATCCGACGCTGCCGAAAAATACGAGCGTGCCGAGGAGCAGGAGCGACGCCAGCAAGAGTTCATCCGGGTCCACTCCCCCCATAAGAAAGGCGAGACTCTCGATTGGGAGGGCGGCGATCAGTAACAGCAGCATATAGGCCAGGCTGGAGACGAGTTTACCGAGGACGATTTGGATGGGGGTAAGAGGCGTGACGAGCAGCACGTCGTAGGTGTGGCGCTCCCGCTCACTGACAATCGCCCCGGCGGTCTGGGCCGGCGTGATGACGCAGACGAAAAAGAGTTCCACACCAACGACCATCGGAAAGAAGGCGCTGCCGACAGCATAGCCAGTGCCCCCACCCCCCGCTGCGAGCGTTGCCGAAGCGACGGCATAGGCGCCGAAGAAGAATAGGCCGAGGACGGTGAGGCAGAAGGTAAGGAGCGCGATCCGTCGGCCGCCGCGCAGCCCGCCGCGCAATTCGCGCACGACTAATGGATTGAGGCGGATGTTCACAGCGCGGCCGGTTGGGTATGACGCATGAATACCTCCTCTAGACCAGACTGCTCTTCGCGCATGCCGATTACGGGCACGCCCGTTGCCACAAGGCGCGCCAGGAGCGCCGCCAGCGCGGCATCGTCATGGTAGAACTGCCCGCGGCAGAGCACGCGGCTACCTTCTGCGGTCACGGTCGCGGCTTGCAGCTCCGGCAGCAATTCCGCGGCGCTCGGCAGCGCTGCCCCCGTTGCCAGGAGTTCGATGACGATCGTGCGCCCGCCCGCGACTTGCGCAAGCACCTGCGAAAGGCTGCCTTGCACCGCCAGGCGGCCCCGCTCCAGAATGGCGATATGGCTGCAGATTTCCGCCAGGTCGGCCAGGATGTGCGAACTGACCAGGATTGTCTTCCCCAGGCGCTGTAACTCGCGCAAGAGTTCGCGCAGCTCGACTCGGGCACGGGGATCCAGGCCTGCCGCTGGTTCGTCCAGCACGAGGACGGACGGGTCGTGAAGCAACGTGCGCGCCAGCGCCAATCGTTGCACCATGCCCCGCGAGAGGCCGTAGATGTAACTATCACGCTTCGCCGTCAGGTCAACGAGCTCCAGCGTGTCGCGGACGGCGGCGTCTCGCGTTGCTGTGGTCAGGCCGTAACAGCGGGCATAGAAGTCCAGGTACTCCCAGACGCGCAGCTCACCATACAGGCCGAACGCATCAGGCATGTAGCCGAGTTGGCGCCGAATGGCCTGCGGCGCGGCGCGCACCGACTGCCCAAGGACGTACGCCTCACCGGCGCTCGGCAGCAACAAGGTACAAATGACGCGTAGGGTCGTCGTCTTGCCGGCGCCGTTGGGGCCAATCAGACCGAAGATGCTCCCTGCCGGCACGTTGAGCGTCACATTGTCCACCGCCACCAGGCGGCCGTAGGAATGGCGGAGGTTACGCACGGTGATCGCGTTTGGCGCCTCAGTGCCCACGGCAGTCATGCCGTTGCCCCATCCAGCGCCACGTCTAACGTCTGAATCTCCTGCTGGCCGTTGCCACCCCCGATCTGCAAGCGGATCAGGCCGCGCGGATCGACGTAGGCGGCTGGTTGGGACACCGTGAAGACACCCTGGGCGAAGCCAGGTTGCGGGTCCCAGGTGGCCGAACTCCAGTTATAAAGGGCGACGGTGGTGGTACCCACCGCGCCGGCTGCCGGGGGACGACCGAAGGACGAGAGGTTGAGGCGAACGTGCAGTGCTCCCCAGTTCCGTCCGGCATCGTTACGCGGCACATGGAACTGAAACACCGCCGTCGTGCCCAGGGCCAACCAGGGGCCGGCGCCCTTCGTCGTCACGCCGCTATTTTGGAGCAGTTCGCGTTGGGCCAGGCCGTACGGCAAGGCGCTTTGGCCCGGCGGCATGGTTACCGATACGGGCACGATATAGAGGGTGGTGCCGTGTTGTTGGATGTGGTGTCCGGATACTGCCACAGAAAATGGCGCGGAACCGCTGAACGCAAAGACCTGTGGGCCGCCGACCAGATCACCAAGGTTGCCGCTCTGGCTGCCACCATCCAGAACAGTAGCCAGGAGCGATTGCCGGGTACGGTCACCACTCGTCCGACCGCCGGTGAGCACGACGGGAGGCCGGCCCGGGCCGCCGTTCACCGGCGGTACGCTCCCGCTCAAAACCAGGCGAACGTCCCGTTGTTCCCCCGGCATCAGATCGGTCAAAGAGGCCCGGTCGCTGCCGATGGCCAGCGTGACGCCCTGCAGCAGGTCCCGGCCGCTGTTGCGAATCCAGCCGCTGATCGTCGCGCCACTCAAGCTGAGCGACGTCTCGATTGGTGATCCCGCGGCGGCGCCCATCCCATGCGTGGCAAATGCTTGCATCGACCACCGCTCGACCTGGACATTCTGCACCAGGGAAGAGGCACCTTCACTTATGACGGTAAGCACGCGCGGAATGGCACTGCTAAAACCAGGACTGAGCGGCGTGATGCCCAGACCGCCACCAACTAGCACGTCATAGGATGTGCGCCCCGGGGAGAAGATTCCCACTGCTCCGTCAATCGTCACGGCCGCGGCGGCGGCAGGACCGGCACTTTGGCGGGCAACGGTCACGGTGTTGACGATGATATCGGACCCTTTCAACTGCCTGGCCAGCAAGTACGAGCCGCCGGCAAAGACGAGGCTGACCAGGGGGATAGTGACCCAGAGCAGTTCCCGCCGGTCGAGACCGCGCAGCAGCAGAAAATTCAGCGGCCCCACGACCAGGATATAGGCGAAAATTAGCCACGCCAGGAGCTGGCCGGAGGGTAACGCCGCTTCAGGCAACGTGTAGACGGCGTTCGTTCCGCCGCCGCCCAGGCGCGGATCGACACGCAAGGCGTTCAATGGGTGCCGGCTAGCGGTCAAGATGTGTTGCCAGGCCAGTACGCCACCCGGTGCATAATGCAATGTCGGTGTCGCCGCCGGCATGGCGAGAAAAGTGACCCAGCCGTCGCCGAAGGACCGATCAACGACCAACGGTACGTTGCCTGCTTGACGGCGCACAATGCTGCCCGGAACCGGTAGCCCGACCGCGACGGTGGTCGCATCCGCTGTGGAGCTCTGTGTCCAGCTCGAGAGCCCTACCCCGACGTCGAGCACGACGCTGCCCTGGAGGCTGACCGGTGCCAGCTCAGTGAGACCGCTCAGCGTTTGCGCCGCCCCGATGCCGCCGGCCAGGATGAGTTGGCCGCCACTACTCACCCAGCCGACCAACGTCGCTCGCTGGGCCGCGCTGAGCGTTGCCGTAGCGGTGTCGTCGATGATCAACGCGTCGACATCGTTTAGCGCCGGTCCACCAGCTGGGATATCATCCAGCGTCAGGTGGGCGACTGAGACGGAGCCGCCAAACTGGCGAACCCCGCGCAGTAAATCCAGCGCGTCGCCATTTGGCGACACGACGCCATAGAGATAATCCTGCGGACTGAGGGCGGAAACGGGGATGGTTTGCGAGAGCAGGGTGCGCCCGCCCGCCGTGAGCGCGACATGTCGATTTTGGTCGGCGGCGGGGGCCGGGGCGGCGAAGCTGACCCGTTTCGAGGAGTGTGTGGGGAGAAGCGCGGCGGCGCTGTAATTGCCGGAGAGGCTCGCCGGATTACCGGCCGCCAGCTCCACCCGGCCATCGAGCGGGGGGCCTTCGTTCCGAGCAAAAGCGGTTACCGGCAGCCAGCCGCCCGCTTTGTAGAAGCCATCAAATCCGACGTGAACCTGCATATCCAGGGTGGACGTGGCGGTGGCCACGGGCGGGAGCGTTGCGGCGACCGTGCGGTCGGCACTGATTTGCAGCCCAATCGGCAGGACAAATGGGCCGACGACCGTGAGACGAAGGAGAAGAGAGGCAAGGCGCTTCCACATAGGATGAGTGTACATCCTTCATGCTGCTAGAATGGAACCTCGCATGGGAACTCAAACTCGAATTTGAATAGGATGTCAATGCTCCGCCAGCTTGGCGACTTGATCCGCCAACAGCATTATGTCCAGTCGTTTGCCGCAATTCGCTTTCTCGCCGGACTGGTCGGCGGCGTCGGCCTCATTGGCGCCTTCCTTTCCGATGGTCGCCCGGCCGACCTACGTTGGTTCTTTCCAATCCTGTCGATCTTCACCATTGCCAATATCATGGCGGTATGGCAGAGTAGCCGTCGCCGGATTGATCGCTGGCTGGTCCCCTTGTCGCTCTTAGACACGGCCTTGATTGGCGCTCTCATCTTAGCGACCGGGGGCATCGCCAGCCCGTTGGAACTCCTCTATCTCTTCCCGATCGGTCAGGTCGCTATCGGCGCGTCGGTGCGTTCCGCGTTGATCGTTGCAGGCGTCGCAATGGCGACGTATACCGCTGGCGTGTTTTCACCATTCGGGGCGATCGACCTGTCCCAGCGTTCGGGGCTGGTGTTGAGCCATTTGGAGGCGTTCAACGTTGTGGTCTCGGACGTGCTCTTTTTTGCCTTTGCCGTGGCGGCCGGCCAGGCCGGGCAGGCGTTGCGTTCGCAGGAAGATCGCCTCCTGAACCGCGGCAGCCGCCTGCGCCGGGAAGTGGGCACGCTGGCTCGTCTGGCCCGCACGACGGCACGCGAAACGGAGTTGGCGCCGATATTGGGCATGGTAATGGAAACGGCGACGCTGGAACTGGGTCTCACCCGCAGTGCCGTGATCCTTCGAGGGAATGCGGACGCCGAATTGCACGTGGTTTCGGCGCGCGGTTTTGGGGCATCCGATGCGGGCGGGCCGACGGTCCCCGTCTCTGTCGCCGGCGGCGTGTTGGTGGACACGGTGGTCACGCAGCGGCGGACGCTCACGGCGCAGCGCCGCTATCGCCGTCACCGTTCGGGCGGTGCGGTGTATGAAGAGCAGACTCCAGGCGCGGCTGCCGCGCCGTTACTGGTCGGTGATGCGTGCCTCGGTTGCCTGTACGTTGACGCCGGACCGAATCAATTCCACTGGTCCGACGAGTCCTTGCTGCTCCTCGAGGCATTCGCCGACCTCACGGCAGTCTCGGTGGATAACACGCGACTGTATAGCGGGCTCGTGGCGGAAAAGTCAAAATTGGAAGCAACGATGGGCGCGGTTACCGACGCGCTCCTGATCTACGAACCCGGCGGTCAGGTGCTCCTCGCCAATGCGCCGTTCCGTGCGCTCTTCGATGTTTCACCGCAAGCCACAGCGATGAGCGTGGTCGGCCTCAGCGCCTACATTCGGGAGCAGCAACGGCTGGGGTTCACCGATGGCTTTCAAGAAGCGACAGACCTGTTCGAGACGACCCCGGCGGAATTGGAGGTTGGCTCGCCGGCGCGCCAGTTGCAGCGGCGCGGCAAGGTCGTGCGCGATGACGCCGGTCAGGCGGTGGCGACAGTCTTGACCTTTCACGACGTCACCGAGGAGCACCAGGCCGAGCGCGTGCGTTCGGAAATCCTGGCGACCGTGTCGCATGAATTGCGAACGCCGCTGACGTCGATTAAAGGGTTTGTACAAATCTTTGACCGCCGGCAGCGGCGGGGCGACGCAGCCGCCGGCGAGCACGAGTTGCATCTCGTCTTGAACCAGGTCGAGCATCTGATGGCACTGGTCGATGATCTGCTGGACGTATCCCATCTGCCGGGTCGCCACATGCGGCTGGTGCGCACGACGGTCGACCTGGCGGCTCTTTGCCGGCAAAGGATCGAACGTGTCATGATGGAGACCGGACGGCAGGTAGCGTTGCGCTGCACTGCGCGTAATGTGTGTGGGCAGTGGGATGCCAAGAAGCTCGCCCAGGTCCTGGACAATCTCCTCGATAATGCGGTGAAGTACTCGGAACCGGCCTCCGCGGTTAACGTTCGCCTCTATAACACGCCCGGACGCTTGACCGTGGCGGTGAATGATCTCGGCGTTGGCGTCGTAGCGGAGCATCTGGAGGACGTCTTTGAGGCTTTTTTTCGGGTCGACAATACGACGACCCGCCGTACCAACGGCCTGGGGATCGGCCTCTACCTATGCAAGCGAATCATCGAACAACACGGCGGCGAGATGGCGGTGAGCAGCCGGCCGGGAGTGGGAAGCGAGTTTGGCTTCTCACTCCCCTTGACCGGCGTAGAAACTCCCCCGTACCAATTGAGTTCGGGCTTGCATGCCGGCGCCATCGACCGACGCGACCACGCGGCTCAGTGAATGAAGCTCACTCCCCAGCCAGAATGCGCCCAGCGGTACGTGACGCGACCAAAGTAGGGATAGTCCATCTCGCTCACCTGGAACCAGCCGTTATCGCCGACTGACGTGACATATGCAACGTGGCCGGCTCCCCAGGAACCCTGCACGCCGGGCTGAAAGACCGCCACAGAGCCGACGCCCGGCATAGCGTTGACGTTGAAGCCGGCATTCGCCGCCGCCGTCGCCCAGTACCAGGCATTACCATTGATGCTACGACCAACGTCCGGCCGCATTTGCGCCGCCCAATACGTGCACTCCCCCCATGGGAAGGACGACGCCTGGGCAGAGCCGGCCATCGGCACCAGAACCAGCATTGTTACGGCAAAGAAACTCACTAACCATTTGCGCAAGAGAATCCACCCTTCTCACAGGCCCCTCAGCGCTCCTGTGCCCCCCGAGGCTGCTGCGAGGCTGCCACCCCCCCAGAAGCCGCCGGAACGCGCCCCCCTGAGAGGCGGACTACCGTCGGCGTTGTCCCCGCAGGCAGTTTTCCCAGAACCGTCATGCTGACAACCCAGGCAGTGTACAGAGGCAAGCGCTGAATATTGCCGTTCGTGGCCCCAATGTACTAGGGGTCAGGGGCCACGGGCGCGCAGCGCGCTACAGGTAGCCGCGCTTGGCGAGGAGTTCTCCCGTGAGCACAGCGCCGCGAGCCGCGCCCATGCGCGTATTATGGGAGACTAGGACCCACTTTAAGCCGTTTGGGAGGGCGTCATGCTCCTCAACGCGGCCCACCACGGTTGCCATCCCGTGATCGGTGTCGCGGTCGAGGCGGGGCTGGGGTCGAAAAGGATCGTCGCGCAGGACGATCGGCGAACATGGCGCTGACGGCAGTCCCAGCCCGGCCAGGTCACCGGCGAAGCCGGCGAGGGTAGCCCGCGCCTGCTCGGCCGACGCCCGCCGCTGCGTCGAAGCAAAGACCACTTCCGTGTGGCCATCCCGGACATTGACCCGCGTGCAGGTGGCGCCGATGGTCACCGGCGCCGGCACGATGCTCCTGTTCGTCAAGGCGCCGAGAATCTTCGCCGTTTCGCGCCGGACCTTCTCCTCTTCCTTGGGAATGTAGGGAATGACGTTGTCGAGAATGTCCAACGCCAGCACACCGGGGTTGCGCCCGGCCCCGGAGAGCGACTGCAAGGACACCATCAGCACCGACTGCAGGCCAAAGGCGTCCAGCATCGGCTTGAGCGTGATGGCCAGGCCGGTCGTGGTGCAGTTCGGGATCGGGACGATAAAGCCGCGCCATCCTCGCTGCTGGCGCTGATGTTCCAGCAACGGGAGGTGGTCGGCATTGATGCCCGGAATGAGCAGGGGTACGTCCGCCTCCATCCGGAAGGCGGACGACGTGCTGACTACCGGCAAGTGCTGGGCAAGGCGTGGCTCTAGCTCCCGCGCCACCTCGCCTTCCTCTACGCCGGTAAAGACGAGATCCAGGTTACAGGTGTCGAAGGTTGCGGCGTCTTCCACGTCCATGTCGGCGAACGCTGCCGGCAATGGTTCTTCGCACAGCCAGCGCGAGGCGCCGCTGCCGGCGTCGCGGATCGCGTCTGCATAGCGCTTACCAGCGGAGCGCACGGAGGCGGCGAGGCGTGTTACCGTGAACCAGGGGTGCTTTTCCAGGGCGACCAGGAACTGCTGTCCCACCACCCCTGTTGCCCCGATGACGGCCACCCGCACTGCCATGACGATCTCCCCACCGACACAATCGCAGGTTGTGCTCCCACGTCGGGAGCCAGATTGGCAGTATACGGGGTTGGGACATGGAAGCAGATGGGGCGACGTCACCCCGCCCTGGTCCTCTCGCCTCCGGTCCGCCACGGTGATCGCTCGCCACCTGCCACCCTGAGCCATACAATACGGCGGCAGCGCTGCTCTACCGAGGATTGGAATACCGCCGTGAGCGAAGCTCTACCGAACGAACATGGTCGCCTGATCGAACTCGTCAGAATGCTGACCGAATTGGTCGGTCCGTCCGGCGAGGAAGGTCCGGTGCTGGATGCCATGACGGCCTTGTGGCTGGAGGCCGGCGTGCGGGTGGAACGCAGCCCGATCGGCAATCTCCTCGGGCGCGCCGGCGGCCAGGGTCCGCGCCTGTTGCTGGCCGCCCATGCCGACGAGCTCTGTTACTTCGTGCGGGCCATCGATCCAGGCGGCTACCTCTGGCTGGCTAATGGTCAGGCCTGGACGCGGACCACGAGTTTCCGTAATGCGTTCACCATCGGCGCCCCCGTTCACATTCTGGCGCGGCGCGGCATGCTCCCCGGCTATATCGCCACCGCCACTGGCCATGTGGCGAGCCTGGTCTTCCGCGAGTTGACGGAGCTCACCTGGAACGACTTCTGGGTGGACACCGGGCTCACGCGTGACCAACTCCTGGAACGAGGCGTGACGCCGGGCACGCGCATCGTCTGGGACGCCGCCACACGGCACGTGGGAGACCACCTGGTGGGCAAAGCGTTCGACGATCGGGTCGCGCTGGCAGTACTGACGGAGGTGATCCGGCGGGTGCCGGTCGCCGATCGCCGTTGGGATGTGACGCTGGCAGCGACCGTGCAAGAAGAGATTGGCGTTGTCGGCGCGTCGGCGCTAGCGGCGCGGGAGCAGTTTGCCGCCGCGATCGTCGTGGAAAGTGGCCTGACGGGAGACATACCGCAGGCCGGCCAGGCGGCAATGCCAATTCGCCTCGGGGCCGGTCCCGTGCTGGTACACAAGGACTCGCTCGTGCACTACGACCATGCCCTGACCACCCAGTTGGAACGGACGGCCTCAACCTGCGGTACCGGCATCCAGCATGCGGTCTTTGGCAGCTTCGGCAGCGACGGCTCCGCATTCATGAAGGCCGACATTCCCACGGCGCTCGTTGCCTTCCCCACCCGCTATACCCACACGCCATTTGAGACGGTGGACGAGCGGGACATTGCCAGACTGGTGGACTGGCTCTGTGCGGTCCTTCGAGAAGGGCCCGCCTAACGCAACGGCGGGAGCCTAGAGCGTTCCCCAGACTCCCGCCGCCTCCGCGTTTCCTGCCGGCTGTGCTCAACGGTTCCATTAGCGATACAGGCCCGGGGCCTCTATCCAACCAGCAGCGACACTGCGGTGGGTTGCCCGACCAGCGTCGGGCTGACTAGTCGACCTGCCATTCTCCGAACAGCAGAGTCGCGGCCAATCGTGGCGTGTCGATGCTCCCTTCTGCTGCGAGGCCGGCTACCTCACCTGGAAACGGTGACTACAGCAATACGCATCGCATCTTGGAAATAGCGCATTCCATAGCATCCGACGCCATTACCGTACCACCTTCGTGCCCTCCTGGTCAACATGCGGACGCTGTTAGATGGCCCGAATAGCATCTCGACGTTGACCGCAGGGCACGTGAAGACGCCGGTACGGAGCGCCCGAGTTGCTAGGCGCTTTCTTGACGAACGTGTCCTTCGCTGCCACACTGCCGGGCGAGCGTCGCTGGCAGACAGGAGATGAACGCTGAACGCACTCGCGGGCCGCATTACGGCGATTATGCAACGCGGTATCGCTGATGGCTGCATGCCGGGAGCGGTGGTACTGGTATGGCACGATGGTGACACGCTGTTGCACGCGGCCTACGGTGATGCTGTCCTCTGGCAGGACGGCGACTCCCGACTGCCCACGCCGGTCCCGGCGACGGTGGACGGTATCTACGACTGCGCGTCACTGAGCAAGTTATTTTCCGCCACCTGTGTGATGCGATTGGTGGAGAGCGGGGCACTTGGTCTGGACATGCCGGTGGCGGCCTATCTGCCGGAGTTTGCCAGCAACAACAAGGCGGCGGTTACGGTGCGGCAACTGCTGGCCCACGTCAGTGGGCTTCGATCCGGCTTGCGCCTCTGGAACCTGGACCTGTCGCCGGCGGACCGCGTGCAGCGGGTGCTGGAGGACGTGCCGGAGCAGCCGCCGGCAACGAGCTTTGCCTATAGCGATCTGAACGCCATCACCTGGGGCGCCCTGGTCGAGCGTGTGGACGGGCGAACACTCGAGCGTCAGGTAACGGAAGGCATCACTGAACCCCTCGGGATGGCGGACACCGGCTACAACCCATCTCCGGAAGCGCAGTGCCGCGTGGCCGCGACGGAGTACCAGCCCCATGAAGCCGGACGGGAGATGGTGCGGGGGACAGTACACGACGAGAATGCTTGGTCGCTGGACGGCGTGGCTGGCCACGCCGGAATCTTCAGTACGGCAAGTGACCTGCTACGCTTTGCGCGTTGCCATCTCGAAGGCGGCACATTGGATGGCGCGCAGGTGTTACAAGCGGCAACGGCGGCGGAGATGCAAACGTTGCAAACGGGCTACCTCGCCTCCGGTGCGACCCGTGGCCTCGGTTGGGAGCTCGATAAGCCGTACTACATGGGTAAATTACATGCACCGACGACCTTCGGTCACACCGGATTCACCGGCACTTCGCTGGTGATCGCGCCCGCTAGCCGTACCATCGTCGTACTACTGGCGAACCGCGTCCATCCGACACGCAACGGGCCGGCGTTCAACCCGGTTCGGGAAGCAGTAGCGGATGCGGTGGCGGACCTAACCCCCAAACCCCTTCCCTAAAAAGGAAGGGGGCGACGACGAGGAGGCGACGATGAGGGGCTGCGACGACCAGGGGCTGCGACGGGGGATGGCCGTCTGCCCCGTCCCGTCTTCCCCCTTCCTTTCTAGGGAAGGGGGCAGGGGGGGTTAGGTTTTCAGGAGGGAACGTTCGATGCGCATCTGTCGTTTCACCGGCCCGGACGGCACGCCGCGACTCGGCGTCATTGGAGAGGATAGGGTCAGCGTCCTGCCCGTCTCCTCCCTGGGGGCGCTCTTGCAGGAGTTGGAGGCGGCGCCCGGCGCCGCCTACGCGCGGTTGGAGGCAGCAAGCACCGCACCGCCGGTGTGTGCATGGTCGGCCTTGGAGATGGGAACGGCTTCCCGCTATCGGCTCCTGCCGCCCCTCGATGATCAGGAAGTCTGGGCGGCCGGCGTAACCTACGAGCGCAGCGCCCGGGCGCGAGAGGACGAATCGCAGCAAAGCGGCATCTACGATCGGGTCTATGCCGCGGCACGGCCGGAGATCTTCTTCAAGGCGGCGGCGAGCCGCACCGTCGGCAGCGGCGACGCAGTGTACATTCGCAGCGATGCCCGCTGGAATGTGCCGGAGCCGGAGCTGGCGCTGCTAGTTGGCCCAAAGGGCACAATCCTCGGCTACACGGTCGGCAATGATGTCAGTTCACGCGACATTGAAGGCGCCAATCCGCTCTATCTGCCCCAGGCGAAAGTGTACGCGCGTTGCTGCGGACTCGGCCCGGCAATCCGGCTCCGGCAGGGCGGACCCGACCCACTCGCCTTGGCGATTCACTTGCGGATCGAACGGGAGGGCGCGATCGTGTTCAGCGGGGATACCAGCACGGCGCGGATGAAGCGAACGCCGGAGGAGCTGGTGCGCTACCTCATGCTGGATAACGTCTTCGCCCAAGGGGCCTACCTCTTGACGGGCACGGGCATTGTGCCGGGCGATGACTTCACACTGGAAGCAGGTGACGACATCACAATCAGCATTGACGGCGTCGGCGCCCTCCGCAACCGCGTCGAGCGAGCGCCCGGTGCCGGCGTCTAAGCGCGGCCGGGTCGCCGCGGAGACGGCAGTGTATGACCCCATTGCCCGCTTTTACGACCTCGACCATGCCGGGTTTGACGACGACCTTGCCTTCTACGGCGAGTTAGCCCGGATGGTGACAGGACCATTATTGGACGTCGGCGTTGGCAGCGGCCGGGTAGCGGTGCCGTTGGCCGTGAGCGGTCGGCACGTCACGGGCCTGGACATCTCCCCGGCAATGCTGGCCCTGGCCAAACGGCGCGCGACGGCGGCCGGGGTTGGCCGGCGGCTCACACTGGTGCTAGGGAACGCAGCCACGATAACCTTGGCGAAGCGTTTTGGCCTCGCCTATTTCTCCTTGAATACGCTGTCCCATTTCCTCTCCCCTCCTGAGCAACTCGCAGCCCTTGCGAACGTGCGCCGTCACCTGCAACCGAGCGGTCGCCTGCTGATCGACCAGTGGAATCCGCATGCCTCTACGGCGCCCGATAGTTCAGGCCAATGGGTGTTCGGCTATCGCCGACAAGCGGAAGGCGGCGCCGGCGCGAATTGGGTAACCCAGTCGGTGACGAGCAGCGCCGACCAGGCCGCCCAACTGTTGCACACCACGATCAGCTACGACGAGGAAATCGACGTGCCCCGTACCAGCCGCCGCCCAGTGGGCGGCGCTGCCGTACGCCGGACGACCGTGATGCTGCAGCTGCGCTTTTTCTATCGTTATGAGGTAGAATGGTTATTACTCGCCGCCGGCTATCAACTGGAGGCGGTGTTCGGCAGCTACGATCTAGGAGCGTACAGCACCGATTCACCTCGCCTCATCTGGCTAGCGAAAAATAGTGCCACGTAGGGACGGTAGGCGTACGTTCCGTCCGTGGCCGTTGCCCTGGAGCTGCTTTGTCCTCCGTTGACGGCTCGACGCATTTACATTGACTGGCGGGCGCTCCAGCGGTTAAACTATCCGTTTGGGGGCTCGCAGGGCGAGCCCTGGCTTGTCTTTTACGCCATTAAGCGAGGGGTGAGACGTTGGCTGATCGCGTCCGGTTTGGTAAGGCTCTTGAGATTCTACCGATTCCCGATCTTATCCGGACTCAGATCGAATCCTTTGGGGATTTTACCGGAGAAAGCTGGAGAAAGGTAGAGGCAGCGCGCCGCCAGGCGACGGCGGACGGCCAGCCCGATCCAGGGAATACCGCACCGTTCGGATTGCGAGAGCTCTTCCGGGAAATATCTCCGATCACCGACTTCAGTGGGCGCAGCTACGAGTTGCGTTTTATTGTGCCGGACGAGGCATTCGGCAAGCCGAAATATACCGTGGCGGAGTGTCGGGAGCAGGACCGTACCTTTTCCGCGCCGTTGCGCGTCAAGGCGACGCTGCTGATCAAAAGCACCGGCGAAATCAAAGAGCAGGATATCTACTTCGGCGAGTTCCCGATGATGACGCCGCAAGGCACCTTCATTATCAGCGGCACGGAGCGCGTGGTCGTGTCGCAGTTGGTGCGCTCGGAAGGCGTCTACTTCACGCTGGAAACCGACGGCACCTCCGGCCGCCAATTGTGCCAGGGCAAGGTCATCCCCAGTCGCGGAGCCTGGCTGGAGTTCGAAACCTCCAACCGCGACGTCATGTCCGTCAAGATCGACCGGAAGCGCAAGATTCCGGTGAGTACGTTCCTCCGCGCCGTCGGCATCGGCAACAGTTCGGATCTGATTGAACGCTTCGCCGACGTCGACACGAATCCCGATCACCACTACATGACCTCCACGATCGACAAGGATCCAGCATCGACCGTCGATGAAGGGTTGATCGAAGTCTATAAGCGCGTTCGGCCGGGTGACCCGCCGACGTTGGATAACGCCCGCAGCCTGATGGCGAACACCTTCTTCAGTGATCGCCGCTATGATCTGGGGCGGGTGGGACGCTACAAGGTCAACAAGCGCCTGGGCTTGACCCTGGGCAAGCAAGTTCGCACCCTGGACGAAGAAGACATCATCGCCATGGTGAAGATGCTGATTAAGCTGAATAATGGCGAGGGTCGCCCGGACGACATTGATCACCTGGGCAACCGCCGGGTGCGCGCGGTGGGCGAACTGATCGAGAAGCAGTTCCGCGTCGGTCTGATCCGAATGGAGCGCGTCATTCGAGAGAAAATGACGATTCAGGACGAATCGACGGCCACGCCGAGTGCCATGATCAACATTCGCCCGGTGGCGGCGGCGCTGAAGGAATTCTTCGGCGGCAGTCAGTTGAGCCAGTTCATGGACCAGACCAACCCGTTGTCGGAAATTTCGCACAAGCGCCGCCTTTCGGCCATGGGGCCGGGCGGCCTCAGCCGCGACCGCGCCGGGTTCGACGTGCGCGATGTTCACCACTCCCACTACGGGCGTATCTGCCCGATCGCCACGCCGGAAGGGCCCAACATCGGCCTGATCGGCCAGTTGGCCACCTACGCCCGCATCAACGACTTCGGCTTCATCGAGACGCCGTACCGTCAGGTGATTCGCCAGGTCGAAAGCAATAGCGCCGACCTTCTTGACCGGCAACTGGCCGAGGACGTACTCGATGGGCAGGGAGCCGTCATCGCCAAAAAGGGAACGCGGGTCAACGCCGCCGCCCTCAAGCGCATTGGTGCCTTGCCTGCTCGCGCCCTGACGGTCGTCCCCTTCGTCTCCACCAGCATCGACCCGACGCGGGATTTCCTCTCCGCCGACACGGAGGAGCTCTACACCATCGCCGAGGCGAACGCACCGCTCAATGCCCATGGCGAGTTCATGGCCGCGCGGGTTTCCTGTCGGCACGGGGAGGACTTCCTGCAGGAAGATCCCGAGCGCATCGACATGATGGACGTGTCGCCGAAGCAGATCGTATCGATCGAGGCGGGGCTGATCCCCTTCCTGGAACACGATGATGCCAACCGAGCGCTGATGGGCTCCAACATGCAGCGGCAAGCGGTGCCGTTGCTCCGCCCCGAGTCGCCCATGGTGGGCACGGGGATGGAGCTACAAGCAGCCCGGGATTCGGGCCAGGTCCTGCTCGCGGAGCGCGACGGCACCGTCGTCGAGGTGACCGCCCGCCACATTATTGTGGAAGATGACGATGGCGACCGCCAGACGTATCCGCTCGTCAAGTTCCTGCGCTCCAATGCCGCCACATGCATCAACCAGCGGCCGATCGTCGACAAGGGTGAGCGCGTCACGTTTGGGCAGCCCCTGGCGGACAGTCTTTCCACCCAGAATGGCGAGTTGGCGCTGGGTGAGAATGTGCTGGTCGCCTTCATGTTCTGGGAAGGCGGCAACTACGAGGACGCCATCATCCTTAGCGAACGCCTGGTGCGCGAAGACAAGTTCACTTCGATCCACATCGAAAAGGAAGAGGTCGACGCGCGCGATACCAAGCTCGGGCCGGAGGAGATCACGCGTGAGATTCCCAACGTCGGCGAGGAAAGCCTGCGCAACCTGGACGAACGGGGCATCGTCTACATCGGTGCCAACGTCGAACAGGGCGACATTCTGGTTGGCAAAATCACGCCGAAGGGCGAAACTGAGCTGACGGCAGAGGAGCGCTTGCTGCGGGCGATCTTCGGAGAGAAGGCGCGCGAGGTCAAGGATACTTCGCTGCGCGTGCCCCACGGTGAGCACGGCAAGGTGGTCAACGTGAACGTCTTTTCCCGAGAAGAGGGCCATGACCTGCCACCGGGCGTCAACCAGTTGGTGCGTGTGGCGATCGCTCAGAAGCGGAAGATTTCGGCCGGCGATAAGATGGCCGGACGCCACGGCAACAAGGGGGTTATCTCCCGCATCATGCCGATTGAGGACATGCCGTACCTGCCGGACGGCACGGCGATCGATATCATTCTCAACCCCCTTGGGGCGCCCGCCCGAATGAATCTCGGCCAGGTGTTGGAAACCCACCTCGGTTGGGCGGCAGCGCAACTGGGCGTCAAAATGGCGACGCCGGTCTTTGATAGCGCCTCGGAAGGCGAGATCAAGGATCAGATTCGACGGGCCTGGCTCTTGAGCCACGGCGAAGACCCTGCCGGGATGCTGCCGGCGGACCTCGAAGCGCGTCTGGACCAGAACTGGCGGGAGTTGATCCGCCCGGCGCTGGAAGCGGCGCGGCCGCCGGAAGTAGGCGCCGATGGGGGAACGACGGAAGCGCTTACCGCGACGAATGGCGTCGCCAATGGCCCTGCCACGAATGGCCACATTGACGGGTTGCTGGCGTTGGAAGATCAGCTCGGACAGAGCTTCCGGGGCATCGAGTTGCCGACCGCCCTGGCCGGTAAGACGAAGCTCTACGACGGGCGCACCGGCCAGCCTTTCGACGAGCCGGTAGCGGTTGGCATGATCTACATGATGAAACTGCATCACCTGGTAGAGGACAAGATTCACGCGCGGAGTACCGGGCCGTATTCGATGATTACCCAACAGCCGTTGGGCGGCAAGGCGCAGTTCGGCGGTCAGCGTTTCGGCGAGATGGAAGTCTGGACCCTGGAAGCCTACGGGGCGGCAAACATCCTGCAGGAGTTGCTGACCGTCAAGTCCGATGACGTCGTCGGACGCGTGAAAACCTACGAGGCCATCGTTAAGGGCGAGGAGATTATGGAACCAGGCGTTCCGGAAAGCTTCAAGGTGCTCGTCAAGGAGCTGCAAAGCCTCGGCCTGGCCGTCGACGTCCTCAACGACAACGACGAAACGGTACAACTGCTGGACGACTCGAACAACGAGCCAGTCTCGGCGCTGGAGGATATCAACCTGAGCCGGTGGGAACGGTAAGCCCTCACCAACGCCGGGGGGACGCACCCGTAAACGTACCGATTCCTCAATTACTCTTTCTCGTTCTCTGGGCATAGGAGAGGTCTCAAGTGTTAGAAGTCAATGGGTTCACCGGCATTCGGATCAGCCTTGCCTCGCCGGAGCAGATACGCTCCTGGTCGTACGGCGAGGTAACCAAGCCGGAGACGATTAACTACCGCACCCTCAAGCCGGAAAAGGACGGCCTTTTCTGCGAGCGCATCTTCGGTCCGACCAAGGACTGGGAATGCTACTGTGGCAAGTACAAGCGCGTGCGGTACAAGGGCATCGTTTGTGATAAGTGCGGGGTCGAAGTCGCCCGCGCCAAGGTTCGCCGCGAGCGAATGGGACACATCGAGCTCGCCTCTCCCGTCAGTCATATCTGGTACTTCAAGGGGACGCCGAGCTACCTCGGCATCTTGCTTGACATCACGCCGCGCAACCTGGAAAAGATCCTCTACTTCGCCAACTACATTGTGACGAAGATCGACGAAGAGGGTCGGCAAGATGCCCTGGCGCGCTCGGCAGCCGACCTGGAAGAGCGCGTCGAGTACATCCAGAATAGCCGCGCCGAACGCCTGGTCGAGATTGAAGAGTTGCGCGAACAGCGCAGCCGTGACCTGGAAGCCACCTACGTCCGCGATCAGGACAATTACGTCCGGCGGCGCGAGGAACTGCCTGGCCGCATTGAGACGGAGCGGCAAACGCTCCTCGATCGCCTCGAAGCGTTGCGGGGCCAGGAAGCCGACGAGGACGTCAAGTTCGGCCCATCGGAGGCGATCATCGTTCGCGCCGGAGCAATCGTCGACGATGACGTGATCACGGCGGCGATGGCCGAGGTGGAGCGCTGGGCGCGGGCGGAAGAGACGAAAATAGACGCCGACACCGCCAAGAGCGAAAGCGACCGCGAAAACAAGCTGGCGCGCTTCCAGAACGAGGCCGAGACCGAGCTGAAGAACGTCGACCGCAAGATCGAGGCGGAAGCGGCCGAGGAGCGCGAGCGTGGCACCCGCGGGCGGGCCGACTTGGAGACGCTGAAAGTCTACGATCTGATCAGCGAGCAGAAATACCGCGAACTGAAGGAACTGTACGCTCAGGTCTTTGAGGCCGGCATGGGCGCGGAGGCCGTCCGCGATATCATCATGGGCCTGGACCTCAACGAACTGTCGCTCAAGCTGCGGGACGAAATCCGCAACTCCAGCGGCACCGGGCTGCGCCGCAAGAAGGCGACCAAGCGGCTACGTGTGGTGGAACACTTCCGCAAGTCGGGCGCCCGACCGGAATGGATGGTGCTCACCGTCCTTCCGGTGATCCCGCCCGACCTGCGGCCGATGGTGCAGTTGGACGGTGGTCGCTTCGCCACCAGTGACCTCAACGACCTCTATCGCCGCGTCATTAACCGCAACAACCGCTTGAAGCGGTTGCTGGAACTCGGTGCGCCGGACATCATCATCCGCAATGAGAAGCGCATGCTGCAAGAAGCGGTCGATGCGCTGATCGACAATGGTCGGCGTGGCCGGCCCGTTTCCGGCTCCGGCAACCACAAGCTGAAGTCGCTGTCCGACATGCTGAAGGGCAAGCAGGGGCGCTTCCGCCAGAACCTGCTCGGCAAGCGAGTCGACTATTCCGGGCGCTCCGTGATTGTGGTCGGGCCCCACCTGAAGTTGCACCAGTGCGGGCTGCCCAAGCGCATGGCCGTAGAGCTGTTCAAGCCCTTCGTCATGCGTAAGCTCGTCGAGCGCGGCTTTGCCCACAATATTAAGAGCGCCAAGCGCATCGTGGAACGCCAGCGGCCCGAGGTATGGGACGTGCTGGAGGAGGTGGTGCAGGGCCATCCGGTGCTGCTCAACCGCGCGCCCACCTTGCACCGACTCGGCATCCAGGCCTTCGACGTGATTCTGGTGGAGGGTTCCGCCATCCAGATTCATCCCCTGGTCTGTACTGCCTTCAACGCCGACTTCGACGGCGACCAGATGGCCGTCCACGTGCCCCTATCGCAGGCGGCCCAGGATGAAGCGCGCCAGTTGATGCTGGCGAGCCACAACCTGCTCTCCCCCGCCGATGGTGAGCCAATTGTCAGCCCGACCAAGGACATGGTGCTCGGCTGCTACTACCTGATGATTATGCGACCGGACGACGACCCGGACGAGTCCCACAACATCGGCCGCTTCAAGATCTTTGACGGCTTTGAGGATGCCTTTATGGCCCGTGACGCCGGTCGGGTGAGCTTGCAGACTCCGGTCTATGTGCGCGTCACCCGTGCCGACTATGACAATGCGCCCGATGGCGGCAAGGTTGAGACCAGCGTCGGGAGCGTTCTGAAGGAGAAGGTCGAGCCGGTGCCGCAGCGGCATCCTGACGGCAGTATCACCTACGGTAAGACCCTGGGTGTGAAGACCAGCGTCGGTCGCCTGACCTTCAACAATGTGCTGCCGGAGGCGCTACGCTTCTATAACGACGGCACGGCGCGGGAGCTAGTCGATAAGGGCAACATGCGCCTCCTGATTGGCCGGTGCTTCCGCGAGTGCGGGACGGAAGTGACCGCCGAGACGGTTGACCAGATCAAATTCCTGGGCTTCCACTACGCGACGCTCTCCGGGACGACGGCGGCGATGGATGACATTGCGGTGCCGGCGATCAAGGCGGAGATGCTGGCGATCGCCGATGCCGACGCCAACGCTTTCGAGGACGACTACCGCGGCGGTCTGATCACCGAAGGGGAACGCACGCAGAACCTGATTGCCCGCTGGAAGCGGGTGGAGGAGGAACTGCTGAAGGAAGTGCGCAAGAACCTGCCCCAGTTTGGCCCCATCGCCATGATGGCGGAATCTGGGGCGGCCAAGGGCGGCTTCAATCAGATCCGCCAGTTGGCCGGCCTGCGTGGTCTGTTCGCCAACCCGAAGGGGCAGATCATCCCCTTGCCGGTGCGCTCCAACCTGCGGGAGGGGCTGACCGTGCTGGAATACTTCATGAGTACCCATGGCGCCCGCAAGGGATTGGCCGATACTGCCATTCGTACTGCGGAGTCCGGCTACTTGACCCGCCGTTTGATCGACGTAGCGCAGGACGTCATCGTCTACGAAGAGGACTGCGGCACGGAGAACGGTATCACCGTGCGCGTGTCCGACAGTGTGAACTACAGCATCGAGCCAGGTACCAAGCCGGCCCAGGACTTGTTCCGCACGCGGCTCAATGGACGTGTCCTGGCGCGGTCCGTCGCTGATCCGCGCACCGGCGAGATCATCGCCGAACGCAACCAGGAGATGAACGATGCATCGGCGCTCGATTTGACCGACGCCGGGATCGATGAGGTGCTGGTGCGTTCCGCCCTGACCTGCGAAGCGCGGCGTGGCATGTGCGCCCTCTGTTACGGGCGCAATCTGGGGACTGGGGAACCGATCGGCATCGGTGAAGCGGTCGGCATCATCGCGGCGCAGTCCATTGGCGAGCCGGGGACGCAGTTGACGATGCGCACCTTCCACACCGGTGGTGTCGCCGGTGAGGACATCACGATGGGGCTACCGCGCGTCGAGGAACTGTTCGAAGCGCGGATCCCGAAAGAGGCGGCGATCCTGACGGAGATCGGCGGCAAGGTGAGCTTTGATCGCACCGACACCTCCCGCAAAGTGAAGGTCATCTCCCAGGACGTGTTCAACGAAGAGCACGTGTTGGGCGACGGCATGCAGTGGACCGTCGGTGATGGCGACCACGTCGATGCCGGGGCCGTACTGACCCGGCCGGCGAGTGGCGCCGTGTCCGAAT
This sequence comes from Chloroflexota bacterium, assembly GCA_051003235.1. Classification (GTDB taxonomy): domain Bacteria; phylum Chloroflexota; class UBA4733; order UBA4733; family UBA4733; genus UBA4733. Next base: position 32,378 of record JBPCLN010000359.1, read on the forward strand.
CCCCCGACGGCGACCTGCTGGCGCTGCCGGACCAGGATTATGCTCAGATTTCCGGCACCGTGAGCATCGAAGGTGATCGGGTCATTGTTCGCTACCACGACTCCGAGGAACGGGAGTACACCATCCCGCCGACCGCCCGTTTGCGGGTAGACGACGGGGCCATCGTCCAGGCCGGCCAGGAATTGACCGAAGGGCCGGCCAATCCGCAGGACAAGCTGCGGGTGCAGGGCCGCGAGGCCGTGCAGCGCTATCTGGTGGCGGAAGTCCAGAAGGTCTACCGCTCGCAGGGCGTGCCGATCAACGACAAGCACATCGAGATCATAATCCGTCAGATGCTCCGGCGGGTGAAAGTGGAAGAGGCGGGCGATACCGACCTTCTGCCGCAGGAGTTGGTGGATCGCTTCACCTTTGAGGAGATCAATGCTCGCGTCCTCTCCGAAGGTGGCGAGCCGGCGACGGCGGAGTCGGTGCTCCTCGGCGTCACCAAGGCGTCGTTGAACACGGAGAGCTTCCTGGCCAAAGCGAGCTTCCAGGAGACGACCCGTGTGCTGACGGAGGCGGCCATCGCCGGCGC
>JBPCLN010000360.1:0-6829 GCA_051003235.1 Chloroflexota bacterium
AGGTTCTCCGGCACTTTTGCTGTTGGGGGTAGGGAGCGGTCACGTGCCTCTCTTTGCAGGCGGCGTCCAGGGCTACCGGATGGGCACCCCACCATGCTCAACCAAACATTTGCGGGCACGCCAAATCGCACGTCGCCGGCCTCTGGGACGCCAGAGAAATGGGCAGCAGCAAAAGTGCCGGAGAACCCAGACGGATGCGCCGATCAACCCGGGGAATAGTGGCGGACCGCTGGTGGACCTGAATGGCGCCGTTGTGGGCATCAATACGCTGGGCGCCGGGTCAGCCGGGCCGCGGGGGATTCAGGCCCAGGGGATCGGCTTCGCCATTGCGATTAACACAGCCAAGAAGATCGCCGACCAGTTGATCGCATCGGGCAACGTCACGTATGCCTTCCTTGGTGTCAGCGCCATCTCCAACACGCCCGCCCTCGCCGGACAATATGGCCTGCCGAACGTTCCGGGCGCCGCCGTCTATACGGTTGCGCCCGGCTCACCGGCCGCGCAGGCCGGGATTGCGTCTAAGGATGTCATCACGATGATCGGGGGCATGGCAATCACCGGGGCGGGTGACCTGCAGCAAGCATTGACGTCGCAGAAGCCCGGCGCCAAGGTGTCTGTGCAGTGGACCCAAGCCGGCACCAACACGAAGATGAGCAAAGACTTGACATTGGCGACGGCACCAACAGTGGCGACGTCGTCGACTGCAGCAGGAACACCGACGCCGTAAGGCTGATACGGCGTGCGCTACACGCTGCGCTTCCCGCCGGCATGCCGTTCAACGGCGCGCTATTTCGCGTTAGAATTTGGCGGGAAGCGGCGCCCGGAGCGAGTGTGTCGGCGCTGGGCTTCGGATGGGGCTAGGCGGAGCGTACCGGCACATGGACACGGCGAACCGGCGAGCCGGGGGACTTCACGACCTCGCCGCGCGTCATCCTGATCGCCGGTATCGCCATTGTGGTAGGAGCGATCAGCGCTTTCGTCGCGCTGGCCCTACTGCGGCTGATCGGTTTGTTCACCAATCTGTTCTTCTTCCAGCGCTGGGATACGACCCTCGTGTCGCCGGCGTCGGTTGCGCTGTGGACGAAAGTGAGTGATGACGAATGGCTGACACCCCCACCGGTCCGCTGCTGCCGGCGGACGTACTCGCTCGCCGGCAGCAGCTTCCATTGAAGGTGGCGCCGGTCACGTTGAGCGGCACGCTGGTTCGCCTCGTTCCCCTTGATGTGGACCGGGATGCGCCACTGCTCCACGCCCGCAGTAATGGGCAGCCGGCGACGCTTGGCAGGCGGTCGATCGCGGCCTATGACGCCGACGCCCTGGTCTGGCGCTATCTATTCAGTGGCCCATTTGCTACGGTGGAAGAACTCGCCGGCTCCTTGCGCGTTCAGGTGGAAGCACCGAATGGCCTCTGCCTCTGCGTCTTCGACCGGGCGACCGATAGCCCGATCGGCGTGGTCAACTTCATGAACAATGTGCCCGAGCATCTCAAAGTCGAACTTGGGGGCATCTGGTATAGCCCGCTGGCGCAGCGCACCGGCGCGAATGCCGAGGCGACCTATTTAATGCTCCGTCACGCCTTTTCCCTGGGCTATCGCCGGGTGGAATGGAAGTGCGACGCCCTCAACGCCCGTTCGCGCCACGCTGCCGAGCGCATGGGCTTCCGATTCGAAGGCATCCAGGACGCCCATTTCCTCATCAAGGAGCGTAACCGCGATACTGCCTGGTTCCGCATCCTCAATCACGAGTGGCCGGCGGTTCAGGCCCACCTGGAGCGGCTCCTGGCGGGGTAGGGGTCGCTTGACGCTTGACCGTCCGCATTGTTCAATGCCGGCGTTGCCCAGGACCGGCGACGCAGGCGAGGAGACCATGCGGATGAACGGCGCACGCGCGATTGCCCAGATCCTGAAGCAAGAAGGGGTGGAATACCTCTTCTGTTATCCCAACCAGCCCTTGATCGACGCTGCGGCGGAGCTCGGTATCCGCCCGATCATCGCCCGCACCGAGAAGACGATGATCAATATGGCCGATGGCTACACCCGCACGACCAATGGCCGCCGCCTCGGTGTCTGCGTGGTGCAGGAGGGACCGGGCATCGAGAACGCCTTCGGGGGCATCGCCCAGGCCTTCGCCGACTCCATCCCGCTCCTGTTGCTGCCCGGCGGCCCGGACCAGCACCGGCGCGGCGTCCCCACTGGCTTTGATCCGGTGGTGAACTACCGGCATATCACGAAATGGGCGGCGCGCGTCAACTTCGCCGACCGCATCCCCGAACTGCTACGACGCGCCTTCACCTCCCTCCGCACAGGGCCGGCAGGTCCCATCTTGCTGGAGATCCCCAGCGACGTGGCGGCGGCGCCGGTGGACGCCGCACCATCGGCGTATACCCCCGCCCGCGCGTATAAGTCCTCCGGTGATCCCCAGGACGTGGTCAAGGCGGCGCGCCTGCTGCTGGCGGCGCAACGCCCCTTGCTGCACGCCGGCCACGGCGTCCTCTGGGCCGAAGCCTGGGAGGAACTGCGCGAACTGGCCGAACTCGTCGCGACGCCGGTGATGACCACCATGGCGGCGAAAGGCGCCTTCCCGGAGGACCACCCGCTCGCGGCCGGTACCGGCGGTCACACGTTGAGCGGACCAGCCGCGCAGTGCCTGGTACGAGCCGACCTGGTGTTTGGTGTCGGCTGCAGCTTCTCCGCCGGCAACTTCTCCACCCCGATCCCGCCAGGCAAGACGATGGTGCAGATCACCAATTGCGAACGCGACATCGACAAGGCCTACGCCATCGACCATGCAGTCCTCGGTGACGCCAAACTGGTGCTGCGCCAACTGATCGACGTCATCAAGAGCGAACTCCGCGCGACGCCTCGGTCGAGCGCTGCAGTAGTGAAGGAATTGCAAGCCGCCAGAGCGGCCTACTGGCAGGAGTGGCAGCCGCGCCTGACATCGGACGAGACGCCGATCAACCCCTACCGCGTGATCCAGGAACTCAAGCAGGCGGTGGACCCGAGGCAGTCCGTCGTCACCCACGACTCCGGCAATCCGCGCGACCAGTTGCTCACCTTCTACGAGGCGCTCACGCCGCGCGGCTATCTCGGCTGGGGTAAGTCGACCCAGCTTGGCACCGGACTGGGCATGGCGCTCGGCGCGAAGCTGGCGGCGCCGGAGAAGCTGGTGGTAAATGTCATGGGCGACCTGGCCTTCGGCACCGCCGGGCTCGAGGTCGAGACGGCAGTGCGCTCCGATCTGCCCATCCTGACGATCCTCCTCAACAACTCCTGTATGGGCGGCTACAGCCACCACATGCCTACCGCCAGCGAGCGCTTCGGGTCCAACCGCCTGTCCGGCCACTATGCCGCGGTGGCCGCCGGCCTCGGCGCTTTCAGCGAGCAGGTACAACGACCAGAAGATATCGCGCCCGCCCTCCGTCGCGGCATCGAGTCCACTCGCAACGGTCGCACGGCAGTGCTGGAGTTCATTACCAAAGAGGAGCCGATCTTCCCGGCGGCCCGAGCTGCGCTGGCGCAGGTGGGGAGTCACCGAAGCGCCTGATCGGGACACGCTACCATCAATGACACTGTTGACCATTCTGGCAAGCCCGGCGATCCACCCGCTGCGGCGGGTACCCGCCAAGCTTGCTTAAGCAGGCTGCTACCCCCGGCGCACCGCGCGACTCGCCGTATCTAGCCCCGTTCACGGGGCTTCGTGCACGAAGCCCGACGATTTATCGTCGGGTGGGCCTGCGATACACCCAACAAGCGGTGTGCAGTTGACACGGGCGGCAAGGGAGCATAGTATTGCCCATATCATGCTGACTTGGCATTGCCCGGCATGCTCTGATGCATTCGAATTGGCAACAACGGCGCCACTGGCGGGCCGTAGAACGGAGGGAATACCGAGGCTGCCGTAGCACCGCGCGAGACTACCTTTAATGGTTTTTTGGATTGGTGTAAGGAGGAGTTCCAGCATGACCCGTGATCACCGGTTCAGTCGCGCTCAGTTCCTGCGGTTGTCCGCCATCGCTGCGGCCAGCACCGTTGTCGCCGCCTGTTCCAGCACCACCACCACGACGGCCACCACCGCTGCCGTGACGAGCAGCGCCGCCGCCCCCACCACCGCTGCCGCCAACACGACGGCCGCCGCCACCACTGCTGCTGCGAGCACCGCTGCCGTAACCAGCTCCAAGGCTGCCACTACGACGGCCGCCGCCACCAGCAGCGCCGCCACCAGCAGCGCCGCCACCACGGCGGCCCAGGCGACGATCGGCAACGTGACCACGGCCGCCACCGCCTCCGGCAAGTTCGCCGAAGCGCCAGCGCTCGCTGCACTCGTGAAGGCGGGCACGTTACCGCCGGTTGAGCAGCGTCTGCCGGCCGGCCCCTACGTCGTGCCCCACCCCTGGCTCACCGCCGGCAAGTACGGCGGCCAGTTGCAGATGGTCCTCTCCGACAAGAGCGACCAGGGTACCACCAAGTACCTGCAGGAGAGCATGTACGGCCACTCCATTTTGCGCTGGCTCAAGGACGGCCTCGCCATCGGGCCTGGGTTGGCGGAGAGCTGGGAATCGAACACTGACCAGAGCACCTGGACCGTCCACTTCCGCAAGGGCCTGAAGTGGTCAGACGGCCAGCCCTGGAGCACCGCCGACATTATGTTCTGGTGGAACGACGAAGTCGGCAATACGGACCTCAAGATCGTCCCCCCCGACGAAGCGCACTCCGGCAAGGGCACACTCATGAAGTTGACGGCGCCGGATGCCAACACTATCGTGATGGCCTTCGACGCCCCCACCCCCCTGACGGCGGACCGTCTGGCGATGTGGGTGAACCGGGGCATCGGGCCGATCTGGATGGACCCGGCCCACTACTTGAAGCCCTTCCATATCAAGTACACGCCCACGCTGGACCCCAAGACCTGGGTGCAGAACTTCACCGCCAAGCAGGCCTTCGCGACCGACCCTGGTGGGCCGACGATGACGGGGTGGATGCTGAAGTCCTACACCAAGGGCCAGAATAGCGTCTGGACGCGCAACCCCTACTACTGGTGCGTGGACAAGCAAGGCAACCAGTTGCCCTACATCGACACCATCACCATGACCAACTACCAGGATCCGCAGGTCATGCGCCTGAACATCACCCAGGGCAAGCCGGACTATGTCCATGGCGCCTTCACACCGCTGACCCTGGCCGATGTCTCGATCCTGAAGCAGGCCCAGCCGCAGAGCAAGCTCGCTGTGGATTTCTGGGACGACGGCGGCGGCACCGGCTCGGCCTGGTTCTTTAACTATGACTACGAGGATCCGAAGATGCGGGCGTTGATCCGCACCCCGAAGTTCCTCCAGGCCCTCTCCCACGCGGCGAACCGTGCCAACATCCAAAAGGCCGTCTACTTTAACACCGGCGAGCTCACCACCGGCACGATGAGCCCCAAGGCGTTGGAGTTCAAGGTGGAGGGCGGCCCATCCGTGTACCAGCAATGGCGCGATAGCTACCTCAAATACGATCCCGACATGGCCAAGCAGATGCTTGATTCCATCGGCGTCAAGATGAGTGGTCAGTGGCGCACCATGCCCGATGGCAGCCCGTTGAACATTACGCTAGACTACGCGGCGGACCAGGATCCCAACGGCATTCACATCAAGAAAGACGAGTTACTGGCCAAGGACTGGCAGGCGATCGGCCTCAACGCCAGGCTGAACCCGGTGACGCCGGCCAGCAAGAGCGAGCTATGGGCGGCCGGGAAGCTCCTTACCAATGCCGACTGGGGTGTCGGTGACGGCCCCAACTGCCTGGTCTACCCGCAGTGGCTGGTACCGTTGGAGAATTCGCGTTGGGCGCCGCTGGAAGGGACCTACGCCTCGCTGATCGGCACGAACCAGGAAAAGGTAGGTGTCAACGAGGCCGACCCGTACAAAAGCACGCCGCCGCGCCTTCCGGCGGAGTCGGGCGGGCCGGTCGAGAAGATCTGGAACCTCTACAACCAGACGAAGGTTGAGCCCGATCAGATCAAACGCACGAACCTGGTCTGGGAAATCATTAAGGTCCACATGGCCAGCGGCCCCTTCTTCTCCGGCACGGTAGCGAATACCCCCAGCATCGTGCTCGTCAAAGAAAGCCTGAAAAATGTGCCCACGCACGATGACCTGGGGCCGAAGAACGGCTACCAATACGGCTTCACCGGTCCCTGGATCATTCCCAGCCCGGCCGTGTATGATCCGGAGACGTACTACTGGGACGATCCCACCAAGCACACGACGTAGCCCGAATCATTCCCGGGCAGGGTCGCCCCCTCTGGTGCTGAGGCCGCGCTCCCCAGCACCAGAGGGGGCCGAAGCCATCTTGAAAACTCCGCTGGCTCGTGCCATTCTCGCATCGGCCCGGTCGGCAAACACCACCGGTGTATACTGGACCAGGCAACACAGAGAGGCTTTCGCCGTGAGCAGGCAAGTCAACGTCACATTGAACGATGATACAGTGGCCATTGTTGAGTCCGTTCCGGCGGCGGAGCGTGATCGATTCATTGAAGCTGCGATTCGACAGCGCGGGATAATGGGGCAGCGAGCAGACCTCCGTCGCCAACTTCAAGAGGGCGCAATTGCGCGGGCGGAGCGCGACCGTAACCTGGCCGAAGAATGGGTTTCGCTGGAAGACGAAGTGTGCCAGACGCCGGAAGCGTAGCTTATCCGCGTAGCGTTGGTCTCGTACAGGACTAGCCTGGATTATTCACGGGGAGGCGAAGCGTGCGGCGAGGAGGTCCCAGAGGGGCTGTCCTGGGTGTCCGGTTGCCAGGTGTAAACGGACCTGGGTGAGCAGTTGGCGGACGCGGCCGCCGACCT
>JBPCLN010000361.1:0-17416 GCA_051003235.1 Chloroflexota bacterium
AGGCTCAGGCGCCGAGACGCTGCTGCGTTCGCTGGTGGCAGCAATAATTGTCACGCGGGCTGTAGTTGCTTGGGCCGTCAGGCTGGTCACAATCACGGTTGACTTGGCTTCCGCCGGCGCGGACTGGCTAGTCAGGGCTTTGCTGTTTGGCGCGGTGGTGGAGGTGATTCGGGAAACCGTGGCCCGGATGGGTGGCGCCGCCGCGATGCGTCGGACCGGCGGCGGAAGGACCACCGCGGGCGTCTCCCGCGAAACTGCGGCTTCCTGCCGCACCGGCGCGGCGTCATTTGGTGCGGCGCGGGATGACACGGTGGAGTCCGTTGTGCTTTGGAACGATGGGACAGTGGGCTCTGCCGCGATTGACGTGGCGGTGGCCACCCCCGTTTGCACCCTGGTCGTAGAGGTGAGGACTTTGGGTGGGCTGGCAAACGGATACGTCATGAGCGATTCGTCTGAGGCGCGTGTTGGGATCGGATAGATGAGGAGCCGGCCGGGATTCGCCGGTGCGGCAAGGGCGCGAGCTGCCAGCACGCCGATGGCGATCACCAGTGTCAGCACGACCAGGTAGGGATGCAGCAGCGGGCCCAGATGGCGGAACCGACGGAAAAGCGCGGCGGCGACGTGCGTTGTCGTTGATAGGGCTTCACCCAGACGACTGTAGCCCTGCAACTGCTCCTCACAGCGGCGCAAATGGCGTACAACGCCTTCCAGGTCAGGCCCCTTGCCGGCCAGCCAGGTCTTGCACCGTGTCAGCAATGCCCGCACCGGTGGGGGGAGCGCGGTCGGCGACTGGTCGGCAAAGGCTTGGGACAGCAGTGCTGCTAGCTGCTCAGCCTCGCCGGCATCGCCGCGTTGAGGGTGTGGTTCCGTGTTGTCATAACCGGATACCCGTATCGTGCCATCCGCTGCCACCAATAGGTGCCGGAGCGCCAGGCCCGGATGGTGAAAGCCTTGTCCGGCGGCGTTGAGCAGGGCATCGCCGGCGCGCCGAAGAATGGTGACGATGTCGAGCGCCGACGGGAGATCCGGCGCGGCCAGCAGGTCTTGCAGACTCGTCGCCGTGACAAAGTCCCGCACCAGGTAGGCGGTGCCGTCGTCCACGCCGAAGTCAAAGGGGAGCAAGGGGCCGTCACCGGCGGGATGGGAATCCAGCGTCAGCAAAGGCACGGCGGTCAGATTCGCTCGCGCCGTGCAGAACTGTCGCAGGCGAATGCAGACGACGCGGCCCGTCTCCAGATCCGACGCCACCATCAAGGGGGCGCGCGGCGGACCGCTCAACTGGCGAAGGAGCTGGTACCGCCCATCAAGCAGCGTCAGTTCGGATTCGGCGCGCGGAGAAGGGGACAATAGGACCACGATGCCACCCCCGACTCCTGAATGCTCGTCACGGTAGCAGCGTAAAGCGCTGACTGGTGCCGGCGTTCGCGGGTAGGAGGATGGTCCCGCTAGCTGCGTCGCTCCACGGCGTAATGCATGACCTGGATCAGCGTCTTTCCGGCATCGTTGTTGCCCAGTCCGGCTACCAGGCGCTCGACTTCTCGCATGTAGCGGCGGGCGACGGCATAGGCGTAGTCGATACAACCATTTGCCCGAACCGCCTGGACGATGCAGCGAATCGTCTGCGCGTCGGGCGCCTGGCCCTGCTGCAACTGCGCCCGGTAAGCCGCACCCTCCGGCCCCTCCAGGAGATGGATGACAGGTAAGGTCAGCATGCCTTCGAGGAGGTCATGCCCGGTCGGTTTGCCCAGTTCTTCCGGCGCCGCGGTGAGGTCCAGCACGTCATCGACGATCTGGAAGGCCATACCCAGATTGCGCCCGATCTCCGAGAGCACTTCCACGACGTGCTCCGAAGCCTGGGCGACCATTGCGCCGGCCCGGCAGCAGAGCCAGGTCAGGCTGGCCGTCTTCTGCTCCAGATAGCTAAAATAATCGGACTCGCTGATTTGCCAATCGTAGGCATGGGAGGATTGACTGACCTCCCCTGCGCAGAGCGACATGATCGTGCGGGCAGTCGAGGCCATCAGGCTGACGTCATTCAACGAGGCCACGGCACCGGCGGCGGCAGCAAAGAGATAATCGCCACCCAACACTGCCACCTTGGCGCCGTAGATGCTGTTAGTCGTCGGGAGACCCCGGCGCATGCTCGCTTCATCAATGATATCGTCGTGGATCAAGCTGGCCGCGTGGATCATCTCCATCGCGGCGCCGGCGACGACGGCGCGCGCGCGATCATAGGTGCCCCAATGGGCGGCAAGCAAGACGAGCGCCGGCCGCAGGCGCTTACCGCCGCTAGAGAAGAGTTGGCGCAGGGCGAGACGCAGATCGGGATCGCCGGCCCGGTCGGCCAGTTGATCCAGCTCTGTGTCAACGAGGCGGGTATCGGCGACGATGCGCACGGCCAGCGGGTTGAAGCCAAGGATGGAAAGCAAGGTGGGCAAGGGGCCTAGGCCTCCTCTCCTTGGTCCCACGCCAGCCGTGGGAAGGCAGCGACCGTGTTCTGGGCCGCTTGTAGCGCCAACGTTTCCGGTGCGGTGTGACGGACCTCGGCGCAACAGGCGATGGTTGCGTTGATCCAGGCGGGCTCGTTACGCCGACCACGATGGGGCACTGGCGCTAGATACGGGGCGTCGGTTTCAAACAGCAGTTGCTCGGACGGGACACCGGCAATTACGGCGCGCAATTCGACGTTGCGCGGATACGTCGCGACGCCACCGAAGGCGAGAAACCAGCCCTGCTCCAGGCAGCGGCGCGCTAGGGGACGGTCACCGGTGAAACAGTGCATGATCACCCGCCCGGCGTCTACGCCGGTTAAGGTCGCGAACACCTCATCGTCGGCATGCCGGGAATGGATAACGAGTGGCAAATCCAGGCGCTTGGCCAGCGCTATCTGCCGTTGGAAGGCTTCATGTTGGGCTGCCGCCGGTGCCAGGTTGCGGTAGAAATCCAGGCCCGTCTCCCCAATAGCCACGACACGCGGGTCGGTCGCCAGTGCCGTCAGCTCGTTCTCCAGCGAGTCGGGACAGTGTGCCGCTTCATGCGGATGGACGCCGACGCTTGCCCACACGACCGGAAAGCGTGCAGTTAATGCTACCGCCTTCCGGCTCGACGGCAGATCTGTGCCGATGCTGATCATCTGCATCACGCCGGCTGACGTGGCGCGTTGGATTACCGCTACCAGGTCGACGGCAAAAGCAGCCGCATCTAAATGCACGTGGGTATCAATCGCCAAAACAACTCTGCCCAGATCGAACTTGCCATGGTGTTCGTAGCACTGGATTCATGCTACCACAGCCCCTGCGGGCCCTTCGCGGGGCGGGTGCTGCCCTATTGGTCGACCACGGAGCCGTCGACGTGTAGGCGCGTGTGCAGGCCACGTGGCCGGTAGGGATGCTTTTCCTCCGCCCCTTCGGCCAGTTCCACGCCAATGCCGGGCGCGTCGGAGATGAGCAGGAAGCCGTTTTCCAGTCGCGGCGCTCCGATCACGATCTCGCTCTTTGGTGGCCGATCTTCGCCGATCGGGTACTCCTGGAGCGCAAAGTTGGGAATGCAAGCCGCCAGTTGGAGACAGGCGGCCGTGCTGACCGGGCTGAGCGGGTTGTGGGGGACGACGCCAACGTGGTGCGCCTCCGCCAACGCTGCAATCTTCTTGCTGTGCGTGATCCCGCCGACCATGCACACGTCGGGCCGTACGTACTGCACCGCGCCGCGCCGCAGCAGCATCTCGAACTCGTAAATCGTGTGCAGCCGCTCGCCGGTGGCGATGGGGATCTGAATGTTCTGCGCCACCAGCGCCATGGCATCGAAGTTGTCGGGCAGGATCGGATCCTCGTAGAAGAAGGGATGGAACTGTTCGATCCCGCGCGCCAGGACCACCGCCTCTGCTGGCGCCATTCGGCGATGGATTTCGATGCAGAGGTCAACGTCGTTGCCCACCGCTTCCCGGTAGCGGCGTACCGTCTCGACCGCGTCGCTGATCTTGGCGGCGTGTGTCTTGAAGTACGGCACGTCGTGCGACTCGTCCAGGAAGGGCGTCAGGTGCCCAATGGCGGTGAAGCCGCGCGCTTTGGCGTCGAGGCAGCCCTGCACTAGTTGCTCCGTCGTGCGTCCGAAGACGTGGCCATAGACACGCGCCTTGTCGCGACACTTGCCGCCGAGCAGTTGGTAAACCGGCACGCCGAAGTGTTTACCGGCGATGTCCCACAAGGCGATGTCGATGGCACTGATCGCGCCCATGATCGCCGCGCCCCGGAAGTGGCTCGACCGGTACATATACTGCCAGTGGTGCTCAATGCGCCGCGGGTCCTGCCCCACCAGGTAGGCGGCAAAAGTCTTGACGGCCTGAGCCGACGCCTCCAGGTAGCCCCAGGTCCCCGATTCCCCCAGCCCAACGATACCGGCATCGGTGTGGACCTGCACGAACAGGTAACGGTCAATCAACAACGGCTTGACGGCGGTAATTTTCACGCGTGACGACTCCCCTCAACGCTCAACGTTGGGGAGTGTACAGGAGCAGGGCGCTTGGCGTCGCCTTGACCGCTGAACTGCAAACCAGTACCGTCTCCTCACGCACGGTGTTTTTCTGCGCCACTCTCGAAAAGGAATATCGGCTCCATGACCGCACCTATCCGGCTTGCCCTCATCGGCTGTGGCGGGATCGCCACCAGCAAACACGTCACCGGCTACGGACTGATAAAGGAGCAACAGCCGGACCTGTTCAACCTGGTGGCCGTGTGCGATGCCGCCGTGGAACGGGCGGAGGCCGTGGCCGACCGCGCAACCGCCTGGGGCCAGGAACGGCCACGCGTCTATAACGACTTCGAGCAACTGCTGAGGGAGGGTGGCGTGGACGCCGCCGACATCTGCTTGCCCCACTTTTTGCATCGGCCTGCCGGCGTCGCCTGCCTGGAGGCCGGCGTCCACGTACAGATTGAGAAGCCGGTCGGCGTGACGATTAAGTCAACCCGCCAACTGATCGTAGCCAGCAAGCGCAGCGGTGCGATGCTGGCTACCGCCGAGCAGGTTCGCCGGATGCCGGGGCCGCGCACGGCGCACTGGGCAATCCATCAAAAGGGAATGCTCGGCATCCCGCAGGTGTTTTTCGTCCAGCGCGCCACCAACCGCAAGGTCGACCCGAATATGCCCTGGGCCTGGCGTTTCGACCGCTTTCTCTCCGGTGGAGGCCCGGTGCTGGATAGCGGCGCCCACTTCTGTGACACTATGCGCTACTTATGGGGTGATTGCGAGAGCGTCTACGGCAGCGTGCGCCGCCTCTACGAAGGGACCTTCGTCAAAGGTGATGAGCGCGTGCCGGACATGCGGGAGGATACCTTCACTGCCCTGTTGAACTTCAAGAGCGGCGTCACCGGCACCTGGACGGTGATCAACCGTCCCGTGGCCGACACCTTTAATACGGTCATGTACTACGGTAGCGAGGGCGCCCTGAACGACCCCGGCGATCCGTTCCACGGCCCTCGTCTCACCGCCACCCTCAAGCGCCTGGATGGCAGCGAATACAAGCTGAGCGACCTTTACCAGCAGTACCTGGCGGAGATGAGCGTCGACGAGCGACAACGCGTCTTCCCCTACGGCCTGACCGACGGCTTCGCCTTAGAAGTCTGCGACTTCCTTCACAGCATTCGCGACCAGCGCCCGCCGGAGATCGACGGCGAGCAGGGTCTCCAGGCCAAATCCATCGCCTGTGCCATTTACGAGGCGGCGGCCGCGAACCAGGTGGTGCGCGTCCAGGATGTGATCGACGGTACCTATGACGCCTACCAACGTCCAATTGACGAACGCTGGGGCATCGCCTAGCCTCGACCAAGTGGCACGGGCGGCGAAATGGCATGCGTGAACCGCACTATCAATTGCTGGTGGCGATCATCCAGGAAGTGGATGCTGCTGGTGTCTGCGATGGGCTGATTGCTGACGGCTTTCCGGGGCCGACGCGCGTGGGCAGCGTTGGCGGGTTCCTAGAACAGGACAATGTCACCCTCCTGGTCGCGGTCGAGGCGCCCCGCGTGACAGAAGCGCTGCGCTCCATCGCCAGAAACTGCCAGACTCGATCTCAGTACGTGCATCCCCTACCGCCGATCGTCGATCCGGCCATGTATGACGTGACCTACCCGCTGGAAGTGCACGTTGGCGGCGCCGCCATCTTCATCCTTGATCTGGACCGTTACGACCGCTGGTGACCAGGCGCCGTCACGCTGAGCGCTATCGGATGACATGCTTTGGCATGGCGACGTTCGGCAGCCACCGACGCAGTCGTCGATCAGCCTGGGTCGCTCCTTACGGCTGTGGCGAGTAGGGCGTCGGCTGCATTATCGTATTGCTGACACGCGTGACGATGGGACCGGATTCCTCCGTCTGGTTGCGCGCGGCTATCCACTCCGGGTCCGTGGCGAAGGCGGTCCAGCGCTGCTCGCGATCCGCCATGCTGTCCCAGGCGACGAGGTACGTCAGGCGATCATTCCGCCCGATCAGGTCGGTCCAGTAGCCCACCACGCGGATGCCGTGTTTCGCGAAGCAGCGCATGGTGATGTTGGCAAAGCGGGCGTGCAGCGCCGGCATGCGCCCCGGCACGACTTCATAGATGCGGAGCTCGTAGATCACCGGTTGTCTCTCTCCCTATCTAGCGCATCTGCTCTTCGGCGCGCCCAGCTTCGTATTCGGCGCGGCGGTCGGCGAGGCGAGCGGGGACCGGCACGTCCCACCAGCCGGTCTTCGTCGTGCCGGCGGCCGGGAAATCGCGGGCGACACCGATCTCTACCAACGCCGGCCCATGGGTGGCGAGCGCCCGGGCGATTGCCGGTTGGATGTCGGCAGGGTCATCCACGCACACGCCGTGCAGGCCGAAGTTGCGGGCGACCGCCGCGAAGTCCGGCGAGTAGACGCTGCCGTCCTTACGGTAAAAATCGGTCATAGCGGTACGGCCAAAATGTGCCAGTTGCCCGCCCTTGATCGAAATCCAGCCGGAGTTGTTCAAGACGACGAAGAGCACGGGCAGGTCCTGCATGGCGGCCACGGCCATCTCTTGCATCGTTTGCATAAAGTCGCCGTCGCCGGCGATCCCCGCCACCTGGCGGCCGGGATAGGCCAGTTGGGCGCCGAGAGCGGCCGGGACGGTGAAGCCCATGGTCGAGAAGCCGCCGGAGGTGATGTGGGTGCGCGGCGCGTAGACCGGGAAGTCCTGCCGCACCATGGCTTGCACCACACCGGCGCCGGTGGTGACGATGGCCTCCCGGTTGAGCGCGTTGCGCAACTCGTGGATGGCGCGGGCCTGCGTCATCGGCCGCACCGGCGAATCGCGCCGTTCCACCTTTACTTGCTCCCAGCGCGCCTTCTGGCCCTGGATCGCGCCGAAATAGGGGCCTTCCCGGTAGTCGCGCGCCGGGCCGATGGCGCGTAAAGCGTCCAGGAGGTCGGTTAGAGCGGCACGAGCATCGGCCTGCAGACCTACGGCCAGCGGATAGTTCTTGCCCAGTTCATGGGCGTCGACGTCGATCTGAATCAGCTTGCTGGGCGGGATGCTGAAGGTGACGCCGGGCCGGTAGGAGGAGGCCGACCAGTCCGTGAAGCGGCAACCGACGGCCAGCAACACGTCGGCCGAGGCGGCAAGGGTATTGCCGCTGGTGCTGGAGGTGTCGCCGATGCTCCAGCCATTGAGGTCGTGGTCTTCGGGGATGCTGCCCTTGCCCATCCAGGTCGTGACGACCGCCGCCCCCAGATGCTCCGCCACCTGGACGAGCAACTGGGACGCCTCAGCGGTGATGACGCCGCCGCCGGCGACGATCACCGGACGCTGCGCGGTGGCAAGCAGGGCTGCCGCGCGTTCGACCAGGACCGCGTCGGGTCGCGGCCGTCCGGCGCTGCGCCGCTCACATGGGTCGGGCAGCGTCACATCGGCGGCGTTGGCCTGCACGTCCATCGGCAGGTCCAGCAGCACCGGCCCGGGGCGGCCGGAGAGCATTTCGGCGAAGGCGCGTTGCATGATGTAGGGCAGCACTTCAACGTTGCTCGGTTGCCACCAGCGCTTCACGATCGGTTCGAAGATGCGAGCGTTGTTGGCGTCGTGGACCCGATCGATCTCTTGCAAGACGGTGTGGCCGCGCATGTAGGTATGTGCCGACCCGGTCATCAGCAACATGGCAGTGGAATCGACATAGGACGTCGCCACCCCCACCACCGTGTTCGCTGCGCCTGGCCCGATCGAGGTGAAGGCGGCTAATGGCTTGCCACTGGCGCGATAGTAGCCATCGGCAAGGTGGACGGCGCTTTGCTCGTGCATCACTGGAATCAAGGTGAGCTGCGGCGCCCGATCGAGCAGTGCATCCACCAGCGTCCAAATGCCGTGACCGGGGATGCCGGCGGCATAGGGAACGCCTTCCTGTACAAGGTAGTCGGCAATAATGTCGGCGCCGGTGCGCTCCATGCGGTTTCCCCTTTTTCCGTTCCCCTGGCTGCACGTTTGCGGCAAGGAAAGTATAGTGGGCGAGAGCGGAACGTGGAATACGTAGAACCAGCGAGACGGGAGCAAGCGGATGATACGGGTAGGCACGGCGCCGATCTCCTGGGGCGTGAGTGAAATGCCGGATTGGGGTCAGGTGCTGCCACCGGCGTTGGTGCTGGACGAAATGGCGGTGACCGGCTATGTCGGCACGGAACTGGGCCCCTGGGGTTATCTCCCCGCCAATGTAGATGAATTGCGGATCGAGCTGGATCGGCGCAGCCTGACCTTGATCGGCGGCTTCTGCCCCGTGACCCTGCACGTGCCGGACCGGCTTGCGGAGCAACGGCAATCCGCCCTGGAAGTGGCCCGCCGGCTGCGCGACCTGGGGGCGGAAGTGCTGGTGCTGGCGGAAGCCGGTGACACCGCCCGCCTGGCCGCGGCGGGCCACGTCGTGCCAGGCCGCACGCCGGCCTTTTCCGCCGCCGATTGGCAGCGCTTTGCCGCCGGCGCCGATGCCATCGCCGCCGAAGCGCGGGACCTGGGCCTGGTGACGGCCTTTCATCCCCATGTCGGCAGCTACGTCGAGACAGAGGCGGAAACTGAACAGTTGCTGCAACTGACCGATGCCACCGTGGTGGGCCTCTGCATCGACACCGGTCACCTGGCCTATGCCGGCGCCGACCCGGTGGCAATCACACAACGGCACCGGGACCGCGTTCGCCACGTTCATCTTAAGGACGTGTCGGCCACCGTCCTGCGCCAGGCTCAAGACGCCGGTTGGAGCTTCGCACAGGCCGTCAGTCGGGCTATCTTTGTCCCCCTTGGCGATGGCATGGTCGACCTACCGGCGGTGCAGGCAGCACTAATCACTGCGAACTACGCCGGTTGGGTGGTCGTGGAGCAAGACAGCCGGCTCGTGACGACTGAACAACAGAAGGGGCTACGGACCCAAGCAGAACGCAGCCGGCAGACGTTACGGGCGCTGGGCCTCTAGCGTCCGGGGAGGCCCAGCGCGACGCCATCTTCCGTCCGTCGTAAACGGCTCCGGAAGAGGCGGAGCGACCGACGGAGGCTGGCCTGCTCTTCCTGCAGCGTGTGGTCATCGGAATGGGCGGATACGGAACCCGTCAGCGTCTCTACCCGCTCGTTGAGCATGGCGATAGCATGCACATAGACGGCTGCCTGGCTTGCCACGCCATTGCACCTTTCGCTTAGAACACTTGACCCTAATATAGCTACCCACAAGGTAACACCAGATGCGCCGTTCTACAAGAGGCTACAATGGAATTTGATACAAATTTGATTTGGCGCACGCCGCTCGCTGCTGGTTTTGCCCCTTGGGCTTGCCTGATTGGGACCCCGTCAGGAGTTGCGGCGGGACTGCCCGCTGACCATCAGCGCGCCTTCGGCCGCGTCGGCCGGCCGGCGCGTGATGGCAACCGGCTGGGGCAGGGCGACACGCACGAGTTCAAGCACGAACGCACTGCCGCCTTCCGGGTTATCGACATAGCGGAGAGAGCCGCCCATCTTGTGCGCCAACTCTCGGCAAATGTACAGGCCGACCCCGGCGCCCGTTGCCACATGCTGGTTACTGCCGCGGTAGTAGGGGGCGAAAATCTTGTCCCGTTCACCCGGCGGCACGCCGATACCCTGGTCGGCAACACGAATCTGGACGCAGTTGTCGTCGTGCCGGACGCTGATGCGGATGACGCCACCCTCCGGTGAATACTTGACAGCGTTACTGAGCAGATTGTCAAGAATGCGGTCGAGCGCCACCGGATCGGAAAGCACGGCGTCCATGTTGGGCGTCATCGAATCTACGACGAGCGGATGGAGTGGATCGCTACTGAATGTGGTGACGAGCCGCGCCAGGGCCGGGGCGAGGGCGACCGTTTGCAAGGATAGGGCCGCTTGTTCGATGCGGCTGGCCTCCACCAGGTTAGTGATCATCCCGGTCAAGCGGTCGACTTGCCCGAGGGCAGTGGTCAGGGCGTTATCGGCGCGCTCGCGCTGCCCCAGACGTTCGTGGCGCTGGGCCAACTCCATGTAGCCGCGCACGGCCGTGATTGGCGCTTTGAGGTCGTGGGCCAGGATGCCCACCATTCTGCGCTGATACTCGGCGGCATGGCGCTCCTGTTCTGCTGCCCGCTCGGCCAGCAGGCGCTCCCGCCGGTAGAAGGAGGCAAGGACTCCGACGGATAAGGCAACCGCGGCGTAGAGGACGAAGTTAGCCATGGCGTGCGGTACCGGCGCCGGCCCGGCCGCCAGCGTTGGTACATCTATCTCCTCCGCCAACACCGACAACAGCGAAGAAACCAGCCCGACACGCAACCCCCAACGCAGTGATAGGGCCAGTATTACCAGCAGGTAGGGAGAGCCGGGCGCGACAATGCCCGCACCGCTTTGCAGGGCGGCCAGCACCGACCAGAGCAGGCCAACCCCGGCGAGGCATTCGACGTATGGCCGGACCCGATGCGGATGACGCTGCTCGTAGGCGCTGCGTAAGGCTCTGACCATAAACTGCTGGAGGTCGTCTGCGTGCATCTTGTTCCACCCGGGCCATCAACCAGGAGCCCCATCGGCCTATCTCTGCCAGTGTAGGACACACCTTTCGGCTTGCTTGTAAGCACGCGCCTGAAGTACTACCGCCCTGCATCATCGGCGGCGCACCACGATGTCCTCGTCATCTCAGACGCATGCACCGAGCAAAAGTTCCGCCAGTCGGTACACTGTGCTCCGCACCAGCCGAAGGCGAGCAGCAAGAGGGGAGAAGCAGGTACGGGCGTGACCACGTATCCGACCCTCTCCGAACGGCGACGAACGGTACCGCACGTCGGGATCGTGGGCGGCGGACAGCTGGCCCGCATGACCTACCAGGCGGGCATCTCCCTGGGCCTCACCGTGCGGCTCCTGGCGGAACATGCCGAGGATAGCGCCGCCCGTGTTGGCGCCGACGTGGCGCTTGGTTCCCCTCAGGCCGCGCGGCGCCTGGCCAACTTTGTGGCCGGCTGTGATGTCGTGACCTTCGACCATGAACTCGTAGACACAGCGCTCGTGGCTCAACTGGAGCATGCCGGCGCCCTGTTCCGACCATCCAGCCAGGTTCTGGCGCTGGCCCAGAACAAGCGACGTCAGCGCCAAGAACTCGGCGCGCTGGGCCTGCCAATCCCCCCTTTTCGCCTCGTTCAGAACGTCGCCGAGGTGACAGCATTTGCGGCCGAAGCGGGCTGGCCCCTTATCCTCAAGTCCGCCCGCGGCGGCTACGATGGTCGTGGCGTCTGGCTAGCTGCTGATGCGGCGGCAGCGGCGGCGGTACTCGACCAGCTCGGGCAACGTCGCCTCGACGTGATTGCGGAGCGCTGTGTCCCGATTGATCGTGAACTAGCTGTGCTTGTGGCCAGGCGGCCAGGCGGCCAGACGGTCGTCTATCCCGTCGTCGAGACGGTGCAAGTTGGCGGCATCTGCCGAGAGATCCTGGCGCCGGCGCCAATTGGCGATGGTCTCCGCCGGCGAGCGCAACAGTTGGTGGAGCGGCTCGCTGCCACGATCGATGCCACGGGTATCCTGGCTGTCGAGCTGTTCCAGGCCGGCGACGAGCTCTTTGTCAACGAAATAGCGGTACGCCCCCACAACTCCGGTCACTATTCTATAGAGGGATGCGTGACGTCCCAGTTCGAGAACCACCTTCGCGCGGTTTTGGATTGGCCTCTGGGAGACGCTTCCCTCACCGCGGCGGCGGTCGTGACCGTGAACGTCCTTGGCGCCGCCGAGGGCGATCCCCACGATCACCTCGCCCTGGCGCTCAATGAGCCCGGCGCGCGAGTCCACCTCTACAGCAAAGCCGCACGTCCGGGGCGCAAGCTGGGCCACGTCACCGTTGTGGGCGCCGACATGGAGGACGTCAGGCGGCGGGCTCGCCGGGCGGCAAATGCGCTGGCGTACGGACGCATTGAGGGGGAGGAACCGACGTGGACGCCGGGGTAAGCGCGCCGCCAGGCCGGCCGGTGGTGGCAGTAGTGATGGGAAGCGACTCCGATCTCCGTCTTATGCGGGCGGCCGTCGAAGTGCTGGCCGAGTTTGACGTTCCCTGCGAAGTGCGCATCGTCTCCGCCCATCGCACCCCTCAGGCCATGCTGGACTTTGCCCGCGCCGCGGCCGAGCGCGGGCTGCAGGTCATCATTGCCGGCGCCGGTGGTGCCGCCCACCTGCCGGGCATGCTGGCGGCGGCGACGCCCTTGCCGGTGATCGGTGTTCCCGTGCCCCTGACCCATCTGGATGGCCTGGATTCGCTCCTGTCTATCGTCCAGATGCCGGCGGGCGTTCCTGTCGCCACCGTCTCTATTGGCGGCGCGCGCAACGCCGGATTGCTGGCAATCCGGATCCTGAGCGTTTCCATGCCGCACCTGCGGGAGGCAATGGAGCGTTATCAGCGTGACCTGAATGCCATGGTACAGGCGAAAGACACCGCTCTCCGAGAGAAATTCAACACCTAGCGATGGCGCTGCGGCTGGTTGCTCCGTGTTCGCTTTATACTGCCACCAGACACGGCACCCCAGTTCGGGTGATGACTTCCATCTCCCGAACTGGGGTGTGATGCTTAGACCGCGCGGCGGCGGGTGCCACCGGAAACGGCGCGCACGATCAGCAGGAGGATAACCGCCCCTACGAAGGACACGATCAGACTCCAGATAAACCCGCCACTTGCCCCATTCGGGTTACCCAATAGGGTTTGCACGATGAAGCCGCCGATGAGCGCGCCGATCAAGCCGACGACCATGTCACCGACGACACCGAAGCCCGAGCCTCCGACCACCTTTCCCGCCAGCCAGCCGGCGATGATACCGATAATGATCCACCCGATAATCGCGTAAAGCATACGACCACCGTTCCTTTCTCTCGCGCCGGCTCGACATCGTCCGGTCACTGTTCGCATGAATCGCACAAAATGTGCCAGCTTGGTGCAGACGAAAGTCCTGCACCGATTCACCGGTAATTTTGCGAGTCGGCAGGCGCGCCGCATGACTTGCTCTATCTGTACACCCGATACGTGCTTGGGGGCGATCGGCGACGGGGCGAAGCGCGGTGTAGCGCTTCCGCCTGTCTATCCCTGCTCAAAGGCGAAGGTGAAGTCACTGGCCGCTAGTTGCTCGGGGCGCGCGAGGTAGGCGCTGCTGTCCGGGTCATATTGGCGGTAAAGGGGGCTGCCGTCGGCTTCACTTGCCAGATCGGCTGGTAGATTCTGGCCAGTGATGACGATCTTCAAGTAATCACCAAAGAGAATGCCTTGCGTGCAGGCACAACCGCCGTCGTAATGCATGACGCCGCGCTGGAAGCGCTGGTAGATGAAGTTATGGTTGTTTGGGTCAACGACCGGTAGTGAGGTCGGCAGTCCCCACACTTCCAGATTGAGTAACGGCAACAGGGCGGGGGAGCCGCCACCGTGGGGGAAGGCCTGATCCAGCGTGACGGTGTGCTGAAAGGTCTGAAAAAAGTAGGTGGCGTGACCTTGCCAGAGGTCAGGCGCCATTGTTTCTACATAAGTTACGACGGACGTGGCGTAGCCGTCGCTGCCGGCCGCCGGCGCCTTGGCGGTCAGCGCCGGGTCGGCGGCGGGGAACTGGCTGCCATTGAAGCGCGTAAACGGCAACAATCCCGCGTCCAGAAGATTGAGCAAGCGAACGCTGCCGTCGGGCGCCAACTGCATGGCCTGCCGTTGAAACAACTGGGTGCTGAAGCCAAGGAGGGTGAAGCGACGCGATACCGGGTAGCCGTACGTAGCGAGGCCGCCCCGCGCCTGAAAATAGCTCCAAAAGGCGTCGTTGTCGATGCGATAGCCGGTGGCGGGA
Organism: Chloroflexota bacterium; assembly: GCA_051003235.1. Taxonomy (GTDB): domain Bacteria; phylum Chloroflexota; class UBA4733; order UBA4733; family UBA4733; genus UBA4733. The sequence goes on from JBPCLN010000361.1 coordinate 14,296, forward strand.
AAATAGCGAGCGTCGTGGGGCAGGGCAGGGGCGCAGCCGGCGCCGGGTGTCACGCCATCTTCCAGCACAATGCTGGGGGCGCCGCCAATGTAGTAGAGATCGCGACCGTTGAAGATGCCATGGGCACTCGATGGCGCCAGCGGAATCTGATAAGCGCCGGAACCGGGTCCAGCCGCGCTCAGCTGCCGGCTATTGCCCTGGATGTCGACGAGGTGCGCGCTGCTGCCGTGGGCGCAGAGATTCAACGTGTAGGGGCTAGGGCCGGTGTTCCAAACAATGGTCGTGAGTTGCGAACCGTTTGGGAAGGTGATGGCCATGTGATGCTGGCCGGTGCGCATCTGCGCGGAGGTCAGCCCGCCAAACGCGGCGACTGCCGCCTGGAGGGCGGCATAGGCAGGGCGCAGGCTGCCGTCGTTGCGTATCAAACCATAGGGAGCGCCTCCCTGCGGAACGACGTCGACCAGCTTGTAGACGCCAATGCGCTGCACGCCGGCTGCCACCGCTTCCGCGTACGCCTCGACCATAAAATTGGCCTGCTGCTCCAGCGTGGCATTCGGCGCCGCCGCCGGCAAACTGGCGGCTGGATCGTCGTAGGGTGGTACGTTCAGTTCGTCGATCCAAATCGGCTTTTGCATGCCGTGTTTCGTGAGCAACGTGGTGAAGGAGCGAGGGACCCAGTAGGCGTTCGTTGCCGTCGTGTAGACGTGCGCCGCAACGGCATCAAAGTAATTGCCGTTGGCCGGACCGGACGGGTCGGCGATCGCTGCATCCAGAACCTGGCCGAGGAACTGGGGCTTGCCGGCGTTCGCATCCCAGTAGAAGGTAGTGCCGGCAATGACAACTCGCGCGCTCGGCTGCACTGCCTTGATGGACTGATCGGCGACCTTGAGCAGTTGATAGTAGGTCGGCGCATCGCCGGCCCAGGTGTAAAACGGACTGGCTGGATCCCAGACGTCCGGCTCGTTCCAGATAATCCAGCTGGAGACCACGCCGGCGTATTGTTGCGCCATCTGCCGGCAGAATTGGGCCCAAGTGTTGCCGGGGTCCGTTGGCGCCAGGTTCAGTCCCGTGGGCGGGGAATGGACGCCGGCCGCCGGCTGGGCCTGGGCCCAGACCGGCGTGTTGACCAGTAACCCGACGATGTCCACGCCGCGCGCGTGGTCGGCCTGCAGTTGAGACATCGTCGGGGGCACTGGAGCGACCCAATCGTTGGGACCGCCAGGCTGAATCTGGTTCCATTGAAAGGTCACCCGCTCCCAGCGCGCGCCCAGCGCCCAACCGGCATCGGGATTGACATATGATTCAGCGACGCCGAGACGGGGATCTCCCGGTACCGTGCGAGCCGCGACCGTGACCGGCGTTGCCTCGGCAGCATGCGGTCCGAGCATGGTAACGCTGACACCGATGGCAATGCACAGATTGATCAGGCGACGGTACACGGGCGATCCACTCTCAACGGTTGGCGACTGGACGCAACCCTACGGCGTGGTCCCTGCCTATCACGAATGGGCAACACCCGTGGTGACGCGCCGGCTGCCACAGCGTCCATCGTCACCGCCCAGCACTTTCCGCGGTCAGGTGAACTGCAACGTCTCCCAGCGGTGAGAAGCCTCCAGGCGACCGGCGCTCTCCAGGGCCTGCTCCAGCGCTTGCCCGTTGAGGCGCGGTGGCGCCTCGGTCAGTTCGGACAGGCGCACGACAATGCGACCGGCGGTTGCGGCGGCATAGGCCAGGGCGGCAGGGTCAACTTTGTCGACGGTGTCGGCTATGGTATGCCCCCAACCGCGACCGACCAACCCGCTGCGCGGACCGGCCGCGCCGGCGGCGATCGTCGGGATGCCGGCCGCGGCGAAAGGGAAATGGTCCGAATCGGAGGTGAGGCCGCCACCGACTTCGACGGGCAGCGAACGGGAGGGGAGCACCGGCGCCACGGCAACCTGTGTCGCCGGTGGCCATACCCGCAGCCGCAATCGACCGGGTGGGCCGTTGACCAGGGAGTCCAAATTGAGTACCCAGACGACCGGATCGAGGGCCGGGCCGGCCGTCCGAGAATAGTGCCAGGAACCGAGCAGGCCCGCCTCTTCGCTGCCCCAGAAACAGCAGCGGACGCTACGCTGCAGGCGGCCGCGCCATGGCGCGAGGGCGCGCACGAGTTCTAGCAGCACAGCCGCGCCGCTGCCGTTATCCGTTGCCGCCTGGGCGATGTCATGGCCGTCGTAGTGGGCGCCGATCAGGAGCACCTCTTCGCTCCGCCCGGGGATATCGGCAATAAGGTTGGAGCTGGTCACGCCCTCGTGGCGGTGTTGCATCTGCAAGCGCAGCGTCACCGTCCCACGCCCAAGCAGCCGTTCCAGCCGGGCGCCCACCTCCAACGCTAACCCGAAGCCGGCGATCGGCGCCGCCTCCGTCCCGGCCAGACCGCCGGTGACGGCCAGCATGCCCGGATTCTGACCGACATAGAGGAAGCCAACGGCGCCAAGGCGCGCGGCCCGCAGGTATTTGACGCGGCGGTGGGACGGGGGTTGCCCGTTTGGCCGGGGCGCCTCGGCCGCACAGAGGACAATCTTCCCCTCGATCTCGGCGCCGATGGCGTCTACCTCTTCCGCTTCGCCGCTTCCGATGGAAATCAGCTCCGCTTCCAAGGACGCGCTGGGGCTACCCGGCAAGGCGACGGAGGGAACGGGCTGTTCCACCGGTCCGATGACGGTGAGCTGCGCTTCGCCGCGCTGCCAGCCGGTGTAACGGAATTGCCGTACCAGCGGCGGCGAACCGGCGAGACTCAGGAGGGCCTCCGCAATGTACGCGCCCGCCGCCGCCTCGTCCGAGGAACCGGCCGCCCGTCCGCCAAACTGATCCGCCAGCGTGACGAGGTGCGTCATCCCCGCCTCCGAGGTCAGGAGGTCACCGGCGAGAGCGGACTCCAAGACATGCGCATTCTCCACGATTGGGTTTCCTTCTCCCTAGCAGCGTCTGCCGGAGAGGATACCCCGGGACAGATATAGGCGTCAGGAGATCGCGAAGGAATCGTCCGCGGCCGCCCCTGGCGTGACGACGTGTACATGGGCCAGACCGGGGCGGGCATCGATGGGAATCTTGAACTGTATCCGGTACACACCGTCCG
>JBPCLN010000362.1:0-3908 GCA_051003235.1 Chloroflexota bacterium
CCGACTGCGGTCGGAACGCAGAGCGACCGCAGTCGCCCCCGTCGCTTGGCCGCAGACCGCAGTCGCGGCCCTGCTGAGAACGGACGACGATGAAGCCGCCGCGTACGTCCCTGCATGGCTACGAGCCGAAGGCCGTGGTCTACGTAGCCTGTTACGCTCTTTTTGCTGTGTTGCTTTTTCTCTGTTATGTGTTGTTCCTGATCTGGCAGCGGACGGTGACCCAGATCCTCGTCCGAACGGTCCAGGATAAGTACGGAACGACGACCCTCCTTGAATTGTTCATCGTGCTGCTTGGCCTGATCCTTTTTGTGGTCGTCATCGCTTCTGAGCACTACCTTCGCGTTGGCGTCGAGCGGCGAAAACTGTTGCCGCGCTTCGCGACGGTCGCCGGGTCGCTCATTGGCATCATTGCGCTCGGCCTGGCCTTGCAAGAGTTGCTCATTGTTTTGCCATAGGGAGGCGCGATGACAAACGTGGAGCGGCTCCACGTGATCTTCACGATCGATTGTCAGCCGGCCGCCGATAAAACGGCGCCGGAAGGTCCGAAGAGTTGGGAGCAGAGCGCCCGTGCCATCGATGGGTTCTGCAGCGTGGTCCACGATGCCGGCTATCCCGTCACGCTCTTTCTCACGCCGAAGTGTGCGGATATGCACGGCCCCCTGGTGGACGAGCTCCTCGGCATTGGTATGGAACTGGGACTCTACGTGCAGCCCCAGAGTCTGGCTGGGGGCCACTACAAGCACTTTCTTGGCCAGTACGATGCCGCCACCCAGCGCGAGATCGTAATGCTCGCCATGCAGCAGTTCCGTGACACGGTGGGCCTCCGACCGCAGTCGGTCCGCTCCGCCATGTTTTCCGCCAGCGACGAGACGTTCGGCACGCTGTACAGCCTTGGCTTTCGACAGGGATCGCTGTCCAGCCCCGGCCGGCGGGTCAGCAAGCATGGCGCGGTCTGGACCGGCGCCGCCCGCGATGCCCACTATGTCCGCCCGGATAGCCGACTGGAAGCGGGGGAGTTGCCGTTCTTCGAGGTGCCGGTCACGACCGATGCCGATCAAGAGCACGGCGGCCTTGCGCCCGACTTGATGGTCGAGCACGGCACCTTCGAGAGCTGGCAGCGTCCCCTGATCGACGGCCAGGTGCGGCGATTGGAAACGGCCGGCGTCCCCTTCAAGACGCTGTGCATCGTGACCCGCAATTGCTTCGCCTACCACAACCGGAAAGACAAGGCACGGGTGACGCTGGATGCCCTGCTGGCGCATCTGGAAACGCTGGAAGAAGCGCGCAACGGCCACGCCGGTTTCGAGTTGTACCCCACCACGCTCGCCAATGCCCACCACCTGTACCGATCACCGGCGAGTGTGCACAGCTCCTTTCACGATATGCCAGAGAATGGAAAACCATGACGACGCGACAACCGCCGCGCTTTTACGGCATTCAGACCTTTACCGACCCCCACGGCCGATTCCGGATGCGCTATCCGAGCACCTGGGAGCAATTTGATCTGGAGGGCGTGGATGGCGCAATGTACCGGCCCAACGCGCAGGACAACCAGACCTGGCTCTCCGTTTGGGCGAAAGGCCTCGAACACTCCGTGGTCGCCGAGGACCTCGAGGAGCTGCACCAGGGCGTCGAGGAAGGTCTGGCTCAGCTTGTCGATTGCCAGGTGACGGCGACCGCCGACGTCGTGCTCAGCAATATGATCAAGTTTGAGCGCGAGTTCACCTTCCGTGACGGTGACGTGCCGCGCAAGCGCAAGTTTTGGATGCTCTACGTCGACAAATGGCTGATCGTCATCACTTATCAGGGATCGAGCCCGGAGGAGTATGACTACTGGCTCGCCATGGCCAACTACTCCTATGCCACCTTCTACTTGCCGGAGGCGCTCTGGTTTGCGACCGATCGCGACCTTGCCAGCCAACTTCGCCAGCAGACGTAGGGGGGGGCGTTCGTGACGATCCTGGCTGATGTGGCGCGCGCCGCCGGCTGCTCGATCACTACGGCGTCTCGCGCCCTTGGCGGCTATCCAGAGGTGAGCACCGCCACGCGCGAACGGGTCTCGGCGCTGGCGGTCACCTTGAATTATCACCCCAACGCCATCGCCCGGCAGTTGCAAGGCCAGCGTACCCGGAGCGTGGCCTACGCTGCCGGGCCGGAGGCCGGTGGCCGGGAGGATCTCGTGTACCGCGAACTGGTTGCGCTGCTGGCGCGCGAGTGCGCCGAACGCGATCTCGACCTCCTGCTGATCGGCCCCCACCGGCGGTATGGTCCGGGTGGGCTGGCGCGCCTCGTGCAACGCAAGCGCACCGATGGCGTGATCGTCGCCGACACGCACGAACGCGATCCGCGCATTCAGGCCCTGGCGGCTCAGCATGTACCGTATGTGGCCTTCGGCCGCGTCTGCCTGGCGGGCGAAACTCCGTTCGTCGACGTGGACGGTCGTGCTGGGATGATGGCGGTTCTGGCCCACCTTGCCGCCCTGGGGCATCGCCGTATCGCCTATCTCGGTGGTCCGGTCGGCCGCTATTTCGTCTATGATCGCCGCAAGGGCTACGAGGATGGATTAATGGCCCATGGACTCGCGTCGGACCCGGCGCTGTGTCGCGAGGGACTTGTCCATCCCCAGGATGTTCAGGCCTTTGTCCGCCGGTTGCTCGACTTGCCCGATCCGCCGAGCGCCCTCATGGCCATGAGCGATCTCATTGCCGTGCAGGCGTTGCCGGTGCTCCATCGTCGCGGCCTAGTGGTGGGCCGCGATATCGCGCTCACCGGATTTGACGACACGCTGCTCGCTTCCGCCCTCTCCCCACCGCTCACCAGCGTCCACCAGCCCTTTCCCGAGGTCTGCTGCTTGCTCCTGGAGGCGCTGCAACGACAGATCGAACACCCGGATGAACCGGTGCCGTGCTCCCTGGTGGCGCCAATACTGGTGGTGCGCCCCTCCTCGGCCGGGCCGGCACGGTGAGGCCGCACCATTAGGCAAGCTCTGCCTGGTAAAGCCTTGTGATCTGCACCGCACCAGGGCGGGTTTCAACTGCCGCGATGGCCGTCCTTCGGGCGTCAGCCGCGGCGGCGCCCCTACGCCAATCGAATGATGTGTAACGAACTATTTGCGCAGCGTGCGCTGTTGGCGCCGCGCCGCGAGGAGGACGCCGTTCTCCACGAGTAGCGCGCAGGTCATCCCAGTTGCGGCCAGGATCGTGCCGGTCGCCAGACCCAGCACCGTCCCGATGCCTAACACCAGCGCGACCACTGCCACATTCGCCGCCATCGCTCCTTGCACCGCCGCCGTGCGGTGGCCGGCCGCCAGGGCGGCGCGCAAGAGCGCCTGCGTCGCCGTCAGGACAGGGAAGGGCAGCAAGAGCCAGAGGGTCCGCCGGGCCGCCGCTTCCACTGCCGGCGGCACGCCGAGGAGGGCGCCGAAGTAGAAATGGCCGAGCGGCGTCACGAGCGCCAGCGCCATACACGCCGTTAGGCCCAGGCCCAGGGCGACGCCGAAGCGGGCGACGGACCGCACCTCCAGCGCAGTGCGCCGGAAGGTCAGCGCCAGTTCGGGCAGGGCGGCAGCCGGGCTCGCCGCCAGGGCGCCGGCGCCATAGGCGACCGGCCAGGCCGCCAACGACAGCGCCGCCAGCGGCAGCCGGGTGATCCCGGCGCTGATCAACGGTTGCAGCAGCACGCGCAGTCCAGCCGTGCCGATCAGCGGCGCGTGGAAGGCCCACAGCGCGCCGGACGTGAGCGGCGGCCCCTGCCGCTCGATGCGAAGGACGGTCTGCTGCGCCGGCCGGCGCGACCACCAGGCAATGGGAGCGGACTCCACCACCACCGCACTGACCAGCGCCAGGCCCGACAAAAGCGCGCAAGGGGGCCGGGAACACGCCACGCCCACGAACGTCGCAAGGGTGGCG
>JBPCLN010000363.1:0-4467 GCA_051003235.1 Chloroflexota bacterium
AACCGGTCTACCGCCGTCTCGGCTTCACTTCGCTCGGCGAGGGCCAAACCTGGTGGTTACCGGCCGCGGTGTTGGCCGCCCCGCCGCCGACCGCGGACCAGATCGCTCTGGCCGAAGCAATTGGACAGGGCGATATCACCACGTTGGAGCACCTTGCTCCTCACGTGTCGCCACAACGCCTCGACGCGCCGCTGCCGAACGGGATGCTGCCGCTCCACCTCGCCGTGGAGATGCGTCAGGAACGGGCCGCCGAATGGCTGGTCGCCCACGGCGCCATCTTAGACATCCTTTCCGCCTGGGATCTCGGCTGGAAGGAGCGCGTCCCCAGTCTCCTGGAGCGGTCGCCGGAACTGGCGGACCGCCGCTCCGGCGAGTGGCAAACCACGCCCCTGCATGAAGCGGCGCTGCGAAACGATCTGGACCTCGCCCGCCTGCTCCTCACGGCGAATCCCGATCTGGAGATCCAGGATTCCGGCTTCCACAGCACGCCGCTGGGGTGGACGAAGCACTTCCATCGGACGGAGATGGTTGCGTTAATTGAGGGGCACGTAGCAGGGAGGCGGACCCTTTGATGCGGCGACCGCGCCCGACGACTGAAGTCGCGGGCTAGCTCTGCGAAGTCCGCCTTCGCGGACTGATCGAGACGGCGTAGGCGACGGCAGCCGTTGGCTGACCGTTGGCAGCAGGACAGCCCGCGACGCTCGCTACTTTCCCGGCAACAGTCGCTTCTCCACTTTGCAGACGACGGTATAGGCGGGATCGAAGACATTGCCGACGTCGTAGCGAACGCATTGGCCCAGGAGCGTAGAGGCGGCGATCGCGTCCAAGCCGTAGTCCTCCTCCAGCCAGCGCAACAGCTCCGTCGTGGCGTGTTGCAGTGCCTCATCAAGCGGACGGACATTGCCGACGGCCATGAGGTACGTGTCGTCCTCCGCCCGCGGCCAGTTGATCGGTTGCTGCTTGCGATGAATCCATGTCGTGAAGGTGACGTCCATCGACACTTCGATCCCCGTGCCGACGATCTCGCCATCGCCCTGCGTGGCGTGGCCGTCACCAACGTGCAGTAGCGCGCCGGGGACCACTACCGGGAGGTAGATTACCACACCCGTCCCGAACACCCGGTAATCCATGTTGCCGCCGTGGGAGGCGGATGTCGCCGTGGAGATCGCCTGGCCACCGGGCGGCGCCACACCGAAGCAGCCGAGCATTGGAGCGAGGGGCAGGGTGAAGCGGCCCAGCGCTGTCGCCGGCTCGGCCAGAGTTGCCGTGCCGGCCGCCAGATCAAGGTCCCAGAGGCCGCGTGTTGAACCCGGCAAACGGCCGGTACTCAGGGTCGCTTTCGCGGCCTGCTCCGCGAGATAGTCGGATTCCACGGCGTTGCTGGCGACCATGACGCCACTCCAGCCCTGGCCGCGATTGGGCCAGATGCGGTCGAAGCGCAGGGCCAACACGTCGCCCGGCTCCGCGCCATCAATGTAGAAGGGACCGGTCTGGGGGTTGCCACGTGGCGTGATCTGCTGACCGCTGGCGTCGGCCCCGCCGGCATCAACGGTGGTGGTCGTCACCTGATCGCCGCTGGCGATATGGAGCACCGGCGCGTGGGAGCCGATCGTGTTGTGGTAGGTCGTAGGGTGGAACTGATGGTGGGTCATGATGTCCTTCCTTGGTGTTGTGCCGCTGCTACAAGTAGGGCGCGGATATCCGGCTGTTGAACGTCGTCGCTGCTGCGGATCTTGACATGGCGTAGGCGTTTGCCGGTGCCTTCCAGCCGGTGGGTCGGGTCCGGTAGATCGACCGCGTTGGCAAGTTCCAGGTTGACGTAGGTCCGCTGCGGCGAGAGGGCGACAACCACGTCGCGCATCTTGTCGCCCGTTCGACAGTGGATGGCGCTCCAGCCCAAATGGACCTTCTCAGACATCTGAGGCATCACCCCTTTAATCACGACGCGGAGTTGCGGCACGAGCACCTGTACCTCCGGGGTGAGCTTCTCCAGAAGCGGCGCCGCGGGGTCATCCTCGGTCACGAGTGGTCCTCCTCGACAGAATGGCTAATCATGCCGTGGGCAGCGTCCACCACGCCGTATCCAGATCATACATCACCCTTACCTGGTTTCTCGCGCTGTGCACTCAACGGGACTGGGGAGCACCGAGAGGGGGGCAATGAGCGACTTGTGGTACGGCCGCCGGGCTCTGCATTTCCATGCCGGCCAGCCGCACCGTGCCACCCGCCGGGTTCCGGTCGCGCAGCCAGACGACGAGGTCGCGCACCTCCTCGGTGACCCAGGGATGCAGATCGTTACCCATTGTCAAGGTCGGCGTCTGCCTGGTGACGTAGCGGTCGTAGGCGTCCATCTCCGCCACGCCGCGCTCGAAGATCACCACGTCGCAGGCGTGCCGGCGCACGAGCGCCTGGATCAAGCGGCGCTTGAAGGCGAAGGATTCGTGGTCGCCGTGGGTCGCCTCGCCCAGGCCGACGAGTCGGGCGCCGGCCAGACGCCCCTGCAGGGGCGCGAGGTCGTCTTCGGGCAGGGCTGGGTCGGCGCCGGCCAGCGGGATGGCCAGCGACCGCAATTGCGTAAGGGTGTCCACGTTCGTTCTCTGCCGCCGAGGATACGGCAGGGGTGCTGGAATTGTCTACCTGAGCACCTTTATGTCACAGTCTTGCGCCCGGCAACCACTGGTCCGTCATAGAAAAAGGAAGACCCACGCGCCTGGTATGCCCCACCCTCGGACGGCTCGCCTACCAGATAAGGAATAGGGCTTCAATTGCTTGCTAGATTGGCAGCGTCTGCATGACCAAGAGCAGATCAGGGCTCTGATGGCCTTCGGCAAGAATCGCGTCGATGAACCTAGCCATAGCCTCACCAATAGCGCCGAGCCTGCATGGCGTAGAGGGTAAGGTAGCGTCCACCGAGCTTGAGCATCTACGCAGTCGGCCGACCAGGTGGCTGCTATCAGTGCTGTGCCACTGCGTGCCCACCTGGTCGAACCCGCCCGGCCGGTGTGAGCGGCTGCTCCCCCCGATGGATGGCAACCGACTGGTGTAGGTGTGCAGGGAAGAAGGCGGCGGGTGGGGAATGAACCGGAATCACTGCAGCCGGGCACCCGCTTCGGCGATCACATCCGTAGTGGGGATGGTCTGGACTTGGCCGGTCTGCAGTTCCGCCAGGCGGCGTTCCACATCTCTTGCCCCAGCTTGTTCATGGTCCGCCTCTCGATCCAAGCTGCCGGTGAGGCGCTCGGCCAAACGAGCTCGCTCCGGCGTCGAGAACTGTAACGCTTCGGCTTCTAATTGGTCAGCGTTCACTGCCATAGCCAGACTAAACGCTTCTGAACAACCTAGTGACGCCAAGTATAACGCGTATGCTTCACGGCGGTGTTCCGTTACTTTCGGCAGAACTACGTCAGGTCTCCGCGAGGTAGATCGCTCCATCGGATTGGTCTCTCTCACCGATAGCGCCCGGCCTGCATCTCGTAGAGCGTGGCGTAGCGGCCGCCCAGGGCCACCAGCTCCCCATGGCTGCCGTCCTCCACGATAGTGCCGTTGTCCAGGACGAGGATGCGGTCGGCCATACGCACCGTGGAGAAGCGGTGACTGATGAGCAACACGCTGCGGCCTGCCGCCAGCTCGCGAAAGCGCTGGAAGAGCTCGTACTCGGCCTGCGCGTCGAGCGCTGCGGTCGGCTCGTCCAGAATCACCAGCGCCGCGTCACGCATGGCGGCGCGGGCGGTCGCCACCTTCTGCCACTCGCCGCCGGAGAGGTCGACACCGCCCTCGAAAGCTTTCGTCAACGGCGTGTCCAGTCCCTTTGGCAGTTTTGCCAACACCGCATCCGCCCCGGCCCAGCGGGCGGCGGCCAGCACGCGCTCCCGATCATCGACCTGGTGGACATCACCCACGCCGATGTTGTGCTGGGCACTCAAGCTGAATTGGGCGAAGTCCTGGAAGAGCACCGTGCAGCTTCGGCGCAGGCCGGCCAGGTCGTAGGCGGCGATGGGCTGGCCATCCAGCAGAATCTCCCCGCTCGTGGGATCGTAGAGGCGCGTCAGCAGCTTGACCAGTGTCGACTTGCCGGCGCCGTTCTCCCCGACCACGGCCACCGTCTCGCCAGCGCGCAACGTGCAGTTGACGCTACGCAGCACCGGTTCGGTCTGTCCAGGATAGGTAAAGCTCACCTCGCGCAGTTCCAGTCCTTGACGGAAGCGTGCCATTGTCGGAAGACCGAACCCTTCTGGGGTGACGGCGATGCTGGGGCAGGTGTCGTAGAGGAAGGCAAATAGGTGGGCCATAAACTGCGAAGTGTTCACCACGCTGCTGGCGCCGTTGGTCAGAAGGAAGAGCGTCTGTTGCAGTCCGCTGACGATGCTGAGGTAGAGGGCGAAGTCGCCGATGGTGAGATGGTGGTTGCCGATTTGGGCGGCAACATAGGCATAGCTCAGCGCCAGCACCAGGCCGTTGCCGCCGACG
>JBPCLN010000364.1:0-6888 GCA_051003235.1 Chloroflexota bacterium
ATTGCGACGACCTGCGGCAGTTTAACTAGCAACTGATCACACCCCTGCGCCGCGTGCTGGCCGAACAAAGTGGCGCTGCACGGGGCGGCGGCGGTAATGGCAAAGCCTGGGAACTGCCGCACTTGCTTATCACCATCCGCGCCTTTGCTGCGATTGACTTCAGCGCGCGGGTGACAATGATTCCCCAGTTGCCGCTGGAGTTGGCGGCGGTGGAGGCATGTACGGCCAGCACGGTGGTGACGCCGGCGGCGGAAGTGACGACGCCCACTCGGGTGAGCCGTGCGGACGCCACGACGCCGTTACCCGAGCGCCCTGCTGCACGGCCAGGCAGTGCTCGACAAGAGCGCAGTGAGGCGTCGACCGCTGGAGTTTCCCAAGCGGACTCAGAGCCGGTGCTCCAGGCGCCGTCTGTGGTGGCGCCGGAAGTATTTGATCGCAATCCGATCGCCGCTCCATCCGTCCCCGACGACGTACGACGGCGCTGGGAACGCACGCTGGCGAAGTTGCGTCCGGTCAGTTCCAAGGCGCAGGCAATGTGCAACTCCGGTCAGTTGCTCGGAATCGACGGCCACACGCTGGTGCTGTCGGCGAAAGGCAGTAAGTTCGTGATGGACGGCATCAACGACCAGCGCCTGCGCAGCGCCATCGAGCCGGTGATCGAGGAAGTGTTCGGCCAGAAACTTGGCCTGCGTTGCGAGTTGAACGGCAGTCCCTTGCTGACGTTGAATGCCGGTTCCGAGGCGCCGGCAAGCCTGGGGAAGACGGTGGCGGCTGCCGGCGGCAGCGAGGCCCCGCCGACTTCAGGACAGCCGACGCCGGACGCCGAGGAGACTCCGCGAAAAGCGCCGCGTGAGTCGCGGCCGGTCCGGACACCGCCGCGAGATCTGGTGAGCGAAGCGAAGAGCAATCCGACAGTGCGGATGGCAATGGAGGCTTTTGGCGCGCGGATTGAGAACGTCATTCCGCCGGAAGACAAGGACAGCCGCGCGGCCGGGTGATGGGCCGGCGGACGGCCTAGCAGGTGATAGGAAAGAGGGAGGCAGAGCCATGGTTGGCAACCAGCGACAGATGCTGCAGCAAGTGCAACAGATGCAAAAGCAGATGTTGAAGATCCAGGAAGCCCTGGGTAGTGAGACGGTCAATGGCACCGCCGGCGGCGCTGTCACGGTGACGATGACGGGGCACCTCAAGGTGACGGCGGTCCACGTTGCGCCGGAGGCGGTCGATCCCGCCGATGTCGCGATGCTGGAAGAACTCCTGACGACTGCCGTCAATGATGCCATCACGAAGGCGCAAGATATGGCCGCCAAGCGCATGGAGCCGCTCACTGGCGGGCTCCAGGGTATGGGGCTACCGCCGGGGCTCTTCTAAGGAATGACGAATGTTTGACAGCGTCAGTGTGGCGCGGCCGGTAGCGGCGCTGATCGATGAGCTCGGTCGCTTGCCGCAAATTGGTCCGAAGACGGCCCAACGTTTGGCCTATTTCCTGCTGCGCGCCCCGGCGGAGCGCTCGCAAACGCTCGCCCAGGCGATCCTTGACGTGAAGGAGAAGATCGTTGTCTGTAGCGAGTGCTTCAATCTGACTGAAGAGATTCCCTGTGCGATCTGCGCCGCGCAGAGTCGAGACCACACCCTGATCTGCGCCGTGGAGGACCCGATCGACATTTTGTCCATGGAACGGATGCATGCCTTCCGCGGCGTCTATCACGTGCTGCACGGCGCCCTCAATCCACTGGAGGGCATCGGCCCGGACGAACTCAAGATTGCCGAGTTGCTGGCGCGGCTGCGGCGGAGCCCGGTCCGCGAACTGGTACTGGCGACGAACCCGACCCTGGAAGGAGACGCCACGGCGGACTATATCGCCCGCGAAGTACGAGCGGCCGGCCTCGCCACCGCCGTCACCCGCCTCGGGCGGGGTCTTCCGGTCGGCGGTGACCTGGAATACGCCGACGATCTCACCCTCAGCCGCGCTTTCGAGAGCCGTCGGCCGCTGTAAGGGGGCATTAGGTCTCCCCCTGGCCCCGCCGTCGTCGCCCTGTCCCTGTTCTGGCTGTTACCATGGTCGCGTACCGATTCAGGGGAGGGGTAGGCCAGCATGGGGGTGGCGGCGCTGCATATGCACAGCACGCATAGCGACGGGCGCTGCAGCGTGGTCGAGACCCTTGACATGCTGGAAGCCGCCGGGGGCATTGATGTCGTGTCATTTACCGACCACGACGAGATCGGCGCCTGGGCGGACGCCCAGGCTTGGAAGGCGGAGCATCCTCGTTCCAGCATTGCGCCGCTGTGGGGCTGCGAAGTGACTACCGGTGGTGGCAAACACATACTCGTCTATATCTTCCGACCGCCCTATCCGGACCGCCGCTTCCCAGCTATGCAGCCGCTCCGCGCCACACTCGCGCAGATCGCGGTGGCGCGTGGCGTTTGCATCATCGCCCACCCTGACCAATGGGTCGTCGGGTTAGGACTGCGCCGGTTGGAACGCGAACTGGTGAGCATACCGATCCTCGGGGTGGAGTCCCATAGCCCCTATGTCCGATCCAGCGAACGCGTGGCGGCATTCGCGCAGGTGCATCATCTGGCAGTGATCGGCGGTAGCGACGCCCACTTCCCGCAGCACCTATTGAAGTGGACGACGGAGTTTCCCGGTCATACGCCGGCCGACCTGCTGCGGGCGCTGGAAGCACGAGCGACGGTGCCGCGGCAAGGGCCGCCGGCCGGGAAGGTGCCCGTCAGCGAGCTGGCCATGCAGCAGGTTCAGGCGCTGCTTGTCCACCCCACCCGCAAAGTGGCCCGCCTCGTCGGCATGGGGCGCGCTGCGCGGTGATGCGAATTGGCGGGCATGTCTCCATCGCCGGGGGGATGACCAGGGCGGTGGAACGCCAGGTTGCCATCGGCGGTACATGCGGCCAGACCTTCTTCACCGGTCCCAGCGCCTGGCGTGCCGCTGCCGTTCCGGACGAGGAGATGGTCGCCTTTCAGGCGGCAGCCGGCGCCGCCGACCTCACGCCCTGGATCGCCCATGCCATCTATCTGATCAATCTGGCATCGGAGGACGAGCGCATCTGGCAGAACTCCATTCGGTCGTTGCAGGACTATCGCCAGATCGGTGCGCGCACCGCTGCCCTGGGCATCGTCTTCCACACCGGCTCCCATCGCGGCGCCGGCCTGGACGCAGTATTGCCCCGAGTGGCGATGGGCCTGGAGGCAATCCTGGCGGCTCAGGACGGGGGGCCGCAACTGCTGCTCGAAGTCTGCGCGGGCCAGGGCGGCACGATCGGTAGTTCCTTCGCGGAACTGGGCGCGATCATTCGGGCGTTGGGCGGCGATCCGCGCCTTGGCATTTGCCTGGATACGTGCCATGTTTTCGCCGCGGGCTACGATGTGCGCGCTGCCGACGGCGTTGAACGCACGCTGGAGGAGTTTGACCACGAAATGGGCCTCGACCGCCTGGTCGCCATCCATGCCAATGACTCGGTTTTTCCGCTCGGCTCGCACCGTGACCGCCATGCCAATATCGGCGAAGGGCATATCGGCGCAGATGGCTTCGCTGCGCTGCTTGGCCAGCCGTCGCTCCGTGCCTTGCCCTGGGTGCTGGAAGTGCCGGGCGTCGATCGCGGCGGGCCGAATCTGGAAAACATCACGCGGCTGCGAGAGTTAGCGGGAGAGCCCTCTCTCCTGACCTTGCCCACGTCGGAGACGTGACCGAAGGCCCCAATGCTGGGGGAGAGGAACTCCGCCGACTCATTGGTCGTTCCCTAACCCAAGTCGCCTAACGCCTCGTCCGCTGTTTTGCGCCGGCCCAGGAAGATGGGCGTGTCGAGTTTGGTATAGCGGCGCACTTCGGTGGAACGGAGGGCTTCGACCATCCGCACCATTTCAAAGGCGTCGTCGGATTCGAAGGCAACCACAAACTCCTGATCGCCCAGGCCGAAGGAGTGTACGGTGTTGGTCAGCACTCCGCCGCCGGTAGTTGCTTCCTGCACTGCCACCGCCGTCGCCCCGCCTTGGCCACCGGCTGCTGCCAGTTCGGCGCGCGGCACGCTGAACTGGCGGCCAAGGCGGCCATGGTCCGCCATCAAGGCGCGGCGTTCCTCAAAGCTGAGGAGATACCATTCCGGCGTCTTGATAAAGGGATAGACGCTGAGGTAGCCCTTTGGCGCAGCGTCTTGCAGGAAGGCGGCGCTGTGCGTTGGGTCGTACTGGGCGGGTGTGGCGGCGCCGGTGTAGACGTAAACCCAGTCCAGGTGGGCGCCGAGTAGGGTGCGGCGTAAGGCGGTGGCGAGCGTCTGGATATCGGCGAACTCCGGCCCGTGCAGCCAGAACATGAGGTCGGCGTCGGCGCGGTAGCCGGCCAGGGAGTAGACGCCCCGCAGCGTCAGTGCGCTCGGCCGCGCCGCCAGGGCTGCCAGATACTCCTGCCGGGCAGCACGACGCTCCCCCTCGTCTAGCTGTTGCCAGGATGCCCGCGCTTTGAGGAGCCAGTAGGCGGCATAGGTAGGGGCAGGGATGGCGTTCATGGTGATGACTTCTTCCTTCTGGTGGATGACTGGTCTGACTACGGTCCCATATTCTGGGGGTAGCGCTGTACCTTGGCGTTGGTGGTTTGTTTGCTGAGCCAGTCGCTGTAGGTCTTGCTCTTGATTTGATCAATCTGGGCCTGGCTCAAAGGACGAGCCGGCCCCACGTCTTCCACCTGAATGATTTCCGAGTTGCCGTTGTCACCGATCACGTCGGAGATCTGGAACGGTTGGGCAGTGAAGGCGAACTGGTCGAAGGCAGTGTCTTCCAGCCCCTTGGGCGTCCAGGCCACGTCGCGGCTGGTTTCCTTCGCCGCCGGGTCCTTCTGGTACTGCGAGTCCACGTCGTCCCATTGCTGGCCGTCGCGCAAGGCTTTCAGGGCGGCGGCGGCCTTCGTCGCGTCACCGAAGCTCATAACGCGGGCCTTGACTTGCAACTGCACCGTCTTCAGGTCCCTGGAGAGATAGGCCTTGATATTGCCTTCCTCCAGGCGAGTCGTCAGGATGGCGCGCAGTTGGGTTTCATTCAGGCCGATGCTGCTCAGCCCTTTTTGATAGGTACTGACGGTCGTTGCGCCGAGTTCTTTCTTCTCCTGCTCCAGGGCAGTGTCCAACTGTTTGGCGGTAGGGACGATCTGGTCGGCCGGTGCGCCAGCTTTCTCCAGCGCCGGGATGGCATCGCTCACGATCTGGGCATTGATGAGGTCATTGGCTGCCTGATCGGCAATGCCGCTCAGTTGCTGTTGGAGGACGTTGAGCGCCGCCTGCTGCCGGGCGATGGCGGCGCTGTCGGTGGGGGCGGGCTGGTTGGTCTGCAATTGCAAGGCTTGACCTTGCAATTCTGCGGTCAAGAGGGCCTGGTAATGTTGCCAGGTGTCGCGCCGAATCGGCTCTCCGTTGACGACAGCGACGGGCGCGCTCGGTTGTCGAATGTCGTTCGCGTAAATGCCGATGCCGGCGACCAGGGCAATCAGCGCTACCGTAATCACCGTCCCGAGGATCACCCATTGCGTCTGGCGCCGGCCGCGTTCGACGCTGGAGAGCGTCGGATCGAAATTGAACAGCAAGGGACGTTGGCGGGGCGGCGGCGCGGGGTGCAGAGCGTCACGACGCGCCGTGGGCCGGTGTGCCGTGCGAGGCGTCGTGCGTGGCCGGATCGGCATCCGACCTAGCCGCGCATGTGCTGCGGTGCAAAGGGCAGCAACGCCATATGGCGGGCGCGCTTCAGCGCCGTGGTCAGCTTGCGCTGGTGTTTGGCGCAGACGCCGGACTTCCGACGCGGCTCGATCTTGGCGCGATCAGACAGGTAACGGCGCAACCGGTTGACGTCCTTGTAGTCGACATATTTGATCTTATCGACGCAGAAAATGCAGACTTTGCGACGGCCATAGCGCTCCTTCCGGTATTCGCGTTCGGAAGCGCTGGTGTTACTGCCGCTACTAGTACTCGGGCCGCCGGTCGGCCTGCTCCGTGGGGGCATATGGTCGTTCTCCTTGTGTGGGGGCGTAGGCACTACGCCCGCTGGTGTTTTGCCAATTTGGGGCTACCTGCGCCTACGTCCGGCGCTTCATACTCTACGCGCCTAGAACGGCAGGTCGTCGCCGCCGGTTTGCATGCTCGGCTCCTCGTTAAAGCCACCGGCAAACTCTTCTCGTCCCCCGGCGGGCTGACCGCCCTTCGGGGTGAGCATCATCATGTCGTAGGCAATGACTTCCGTACGCGAATGCTTCTGCCCGTCGTTGCCGTCCCAGGAATGGGTGCGTAAGCGGCCTTCGATATATACCTTCTGGCCCTTGGTAAGATACTGATTGGAGATTTCCGCCAGGCGTTCATACATGGTGATGTTAAACCACTCGGTCTCCTCGCGCGGCTCGCCACCGGGCGGCGTCCATCGGCGGCTCACGGCGACGGAAAAGTTCGTCACCGGCTTGCCGTTGGGCATATAGCGCATCTCTGGATCACGCCCCAAGTTGCCGATAATCATGACTTTGTTCAGTGAGTTAGCCATCCCCTGTTCCTTCCCGCGCTCGCTATTCGCCTTCCCGGATCACCAGGTGGCGTAGCACGTCCTCATCCAATCGCAACTGGTGCTCCAGGGGGGCGACGTTGTCCGGCGGCATCGCGAACGTCACCACCTGATAGAAGCCTTCGTGAAAATGGCGAATCGGATAGGCCAGGCGACGACGCCCCATCGTATTCTCTTTGGAGACTTCACCGCCTTGATTCGTGATAAAGGCATTGAGACGTTGTGAGAGCGCGCCGGCGCTCTCTTCGTCCAAATCGGGCCGATAACAGACCATCATCTCGTAGTTATGCAAACTTAACCTCTCCACACGGGTATGCCCCACGGGACGACCGACCATTCCCG
>JBPCLN010000365.1:0-11570 GCA_051003235.1 Chloroflexota bacterium
GCAAGGAGAAAGAAGGAAAAAAAACGCGGGTGGCAATCCGCAAGGCGGGCGGGGAGGCCACCTTTTTGGCGCCCGACCGGGGCCCGGCCGCCAGCGCCCGGAAGATCGTGGCGGCGACGCTCGACGCCTATGGGCACGTCGACGTCGTGGTGAACAATGCCGCGGTGTCCAGTCCGGACGGCGTCCTGGAGGTAACCGAAGCGCAATGGGACGAGACGCTGGCAGTTGATCTGAAAGCGCCATTCTTTCTGACGCAGGCCGCGCTGCCATCAATGCTGGAGCGCCGGCATGGCGTCTTCGTTAATATCGCCTCCGTCAATGGGCTGCTTGGCCTGGGCAACGATGTCTACAGTGCGGCGAAAGCCGGCTTAATCAACCTCACCAAAAGCGTGGCCACCCGGCATGGTCCCGGCGGCATTCGCGCCAACGCCATCTGCCCGGGGACCGTGCGCACGCCCATCTGGCAGGCCACCCTGGAGCGCACGCCGGATGTCTTCGATCACCTGGCCCAATGGTATCCTCTGGGCCGGGTGGGGGAACCGCTGGATATCGCCCGCGCCGCGCTCTTCCTGGCCTCCGCCGAAGCGGCATGGATTAGCGGGGCGGTGCTGCCCGTGGACGGCGGCCTGACTGCCGGCCTCCATCGCATGGCGACCGAGCTGCAAGGCAACTGATCACGGCCGGCGGCAGATAGCATTTGATAAAGGGAACGAACATGCAATTACCGACCACCGACGCCGAACTGCTGGAGCTGGTGGCGCAGCATCTCTACAGCGCGGTGCTCTCCGATGTGGTCGACCGCTTGGGCTATCGCGAGCAGGCGATGGCGGCCCGCCTGCGCCCGGTCTGGCCGGAGGCGATGCTCGTCGGACGCGCCCACACCGTGCTGACGGTGGATGTATACGAACTGAAGCCGGACCCTTACCGCCTGGAGATCGAGGCGGTGGACACGCTGAAGCCGGGCGATGTGTTGCTGGCTGCCACCGGACCCTCCACGCGCACCTGCTTCTGGGGCGAACTGCTCTCCACCGCGGCGCGCGGGCGAGGAGCGCGGGGGGCGGTGATCGACGGCTACGTGCGCGACGTGCGGCGCATCCAGGCGATGGCCTTCCCGGTCTTTGCCACCGGCATGTCGCCCGTGGACTCCGCCGGTCGCTCAATGGTGGTGGAATACGGCGGCCCGATCGCCTGTGGCGGCGTGGTGGTCCACGAGGGGGATCTGGTGGTGGGGGACAGTGACGGGCTGATTGTCGTGCCTCGTGCCATCGAAGCGGCCGCCATTGAACAGGCGCTGGCGAAAGTGGAGGGCGAAAACCGCACCCGTGAAGCCCTCGAACAAGGCCTGACACTGACCGAGGTCTACGCGAAGTACGGGGTGCTATAAACCCTGCCCTTCCCGCCTGGGCGGCGTACCGTTTTCCTTGGTCTTTCGTTACATATCCTGGAATGCTCCACGAGGCCTTCCAGTTACTCGGCCGGTGGACGTAAGGTGGTGTCCGCCTCGCCGCATCACCAGAGGAGGTGTCTTCCTAATGCTTCGCAAGTGCAGTTGGCTCGGGTTGTTGGCGGTGTTTGCCGTCATCCCCTTCCTGGCGCCCGCCCTGCCGGCCCGCGCCGCCGCCAATTCCTTCAGCACTGCCCTGGCCGATCACGGCTTCAGCCGGATTGCTGTCGACCGTTCCGGCAGTAATGCGGCGTATGCCGCCGGCGACGACAGCCAGAACACGCCGTACGTCTATCGGACCACCAATCAGGGTGGCTCCTGGACCCTCATAAACAGCGGGCTGCCTTCGCCCTTATCGGTGTTCGTGCTGGCGGTCTCCGCTTCTAGCCCGCAGACGCTCTATGTCGGCGGCTACAACTTCGCCAACAATACGCCCCAGCTCTACCGCAGCACCAACAGTGGCGGTTCCTGGTCGGCGGTCGGCAGCGGGCTGGGCGCCAACGTCAGCGTCCAGGCGCTGGCCATCGACCCGACCAACGCCAACAACGTCTACCTCGGCACGAACGCCGGCGTCTATAAGGCCGGCGATGGCGCCGCCTTCACGGTCCTCGCCGGGATGGGCACGCGTAACGTCCAGGCCTTGACGCTCGACCCGACCAATTCGGCGGTCATCTATGCTGGGACCAACCCCAATTCCGATGGCGGCGTCTGGAAGAGTAGCGACAACGGCGCAACCTGGACTCAGCAGAATAGTGGGCTGCCCAGCGGCAGCGGCGTCTACGATCTGGCCGCGACGCCCGGCTCCAGCACCACCTTCTACGCTGCGGTTGGCGCCAGCCCCACGACCACCAGCCTGTACAAGACGACCAACGCCGGCGCCAATTGGTCGGCCTTGAGTGGTGTGAGCGCCGTTTCCAGCATTGACGTCAGTCCGACGAACGCCAATCTGGTTGTTGTTGACGGCAGCGGCGGGCTTTACCGTAGCACGGATGCGGGCGGCACCTTTGCGCAGATCGGCGCCTACGCCAACGCTCCCGTCCGCCTGGATAACAGCCAGCCGCAGACCCTCTACGTCGGCGGCACGGGGATCAGCAGCTACACCGGTGATCTGACGGCGATCGGCACGACGACCACGACGTCCACAACGTCCACTGCCACCGGCACAACCACCGTCAGCGGTGCACTCTGGTACGACGACAACGGCAACTACGCCCGCGACAGCAACGAAGCGGCGGCGGCCGGAGCGACGGTCATCGTCGTCTGCAGCAGTTGTGCCGGCACGCCGACCGTTGGCACGAGCACGGCCGACGCCAACGGCAACTACACGCTGAGCAACGTCAACGTCACGAGCGGTCAGCTCTACACCGTGATCGCCACGGCCTCGCGCAGCGGTGGTCCGGCCGTCACGAGCGGCCCCAACGAATCCGGCGAGAGCGCGTTAAATCTGACACCCGGCCAGAATGCCACGGTCAATATCGGCCTGGTGCGTCTCGGTGCCCGGTACTTCCCTCAGACCGGCTACCGGATCGACAACGACACGATCTGGAACTACTTCCAGCGGCGGGGAGGCGTCACCACCTTCGGCTACCCCACCAGCCGCACCTTCACCCTCCAAGGCTTCACCGTCCAGTTCTTCCAGCGCCGCATCGTCCAACTGGATCAGAGCGGCCAGGCCCGGTTGCTCAACCTGCTCGATCCCGGCCTTCTCAACTACACCCAGTTCAACGGCAGCACCTTCCCCGGCGTCGATAGCGCCCTCGTCGCCACCGCCCCCGATCCCACCAACCAACCAGCAGTACTCGCCTGGGTCCAGCAGCACGCCCCCGATACCGTCGGCGGCAATGCGGTGAACTTCTTCCATACCTTCAACACGACGGTTTCGGCCCAGACCGCCTTCCCCAACGGCGGCGATCCGAGCCTCTTGCCCGGCATCGACCTGGAGTTGTGGGGGGTGCCGACCAGCGGCGTCTTCACCGACCCCAACAACCACCAGTTCATCTATCTGCGCTGGCAGCGCGGCATTATGATGTACGACGCCAGCACCGGACTGACCCAGGGCATCTTGCTGGCCGATTACCTGAAGGCGATCCTCACCGGCCAGCACCTCCCCTCCGACGTGAGCCAGGAGGCGCAAGGCAGCCCCTTCTTCGGCCAGTATGATCCCAGCCAGCCGCACTGGCTCCACAACCAGAGCCTCTTGCCCAACACCGACCTCACCAACGCCTTCACCCAGGAGTGAACGAGATGATCGGGCGCTGCGCGATGGCGGAGAAACAATCCATCCCGCAGCGCTCCACGTTCACTGACGCGGTGACATTGGCGATGGCTGGCGGAGGCAGTTAGAATCATGCAGGGCGCAACTGAGGGCCAAGCGCGAGGAGGTACCGCCATGTCCAATCTAGGCCGCTCGGCTTTCAATGCCGATAAGGAATGACTATGCTCCAAGAAGCTAAGGTGGTGATGCGATCGCCGACGGTACAAGGGGGCGCCGCCGTTCTGGCGGGAACCCGCATGCCGGTCGGTAGCATTGTTGTCATCTTCCAACTCTACAATGGCAATCTCGCCGAAGTGCAGGCAGCCTACCCACACCTGACTGTGGTACAGATTCAGGCGGCCCTTGCCTACTACGAGCAGCATCGTACCGAGATCGACGATGATGAGGCACGGAACAGCGAGGCGTTTGAGGCGTTGGCCCACGCTTAATGACGGGACTGGGGATCCGTCTCTACACGGACGAAGACGTCGACGCGCGTCTGGTACAGCAGCTCCGGCGGCGAGGCTACGATGTGCAGAGGCGGGCAACGCCAGCCAGGGACGCGATGACGCCTGGCAACTCGACTTCGCCACCAAAGAACGTCGGGCGATCCTCATTCACAACATCAATCACTTTGCCGCATTGCATCGGGACTGGGCGGCGCAAGGCAGCGAGCACTACGGCATCATCGCCGTCCAGAAGATGACTCCGCTCGGGGAGGTGATCCGCCGCCTACAACGTCACCTGGACGCGGTAGAGCCGGAATATCAGTACAACGTCTGGATCTTCTTGCCTGCGTGAGCCATGTCGGCGCGGCTTTTCCGCCAGCCCTGCTGACATACCGACTTAGTTTACCTTCCGCATAGGCTTTGCCCAGGTGGACCTGGGTGAAAACGAACTGGGCCGGCCGGCACAGGTGAGAGACTGCTACGTCGAACCATTCTGGCGACGGCAAGGCTACGGTGCCTCCTTCGCGCGGGCACTCATCGACTGGCTGATGGAAGGCGGCATCGTCCAGCTTGACCTCAAAGTCCGTCAGGACAATCCCGGTGCCCGCGCCTTCTGGCAAAGCACCGGACTTGAACTTGCCCTGTACCAATATCGCCGGATTGTTTGCTCGGTGGGGAGCGGCGAAAGTTGTCCTGATGCGCTGTACGGACCGCCAACAGTACACGGTGGTACTGGTAGCGGACATTGAGCGCGAGTTGGCCGGCATTCTGCATCGTACCGGCGAGGCGCTGCCCGCCAGGGAACGAAGCAGTCTCGAGGCAGACCTCGCCGGATGGCTCCGCCGCGTCCGCATCGAGCGCTGGCCAGGCCCCACTATGGAGGAGGTAGAGTCTTCCTTACCGACGGTATTGCCGGTGTTACGCCACATCAATGACCTCCGACCGGTCGTTACGGCACTCCAAGCGCAGCCGGACTGGGTCATCTCCGGCAATCGCGACCACTGGAGCGCCGACCTTGCGCAGCGGACCGGCTTACGGATCGTGACGCCACGGGAGTTCCTGCGCCGCCTGGCGCCGCCGGAGACCTGAGCCGTGTAACAGCCATGCTCCCGTGCCACGTGATCCACTAAGCTGGCCAACTGGAGTGTGGCCAGCCGCGCCGGCTCCACAACCCGAGCCTCCTGCCCAACACCGACCTCACCAATGCCTTCACCCAGGAGTGAGGCGGCGGACGGTGTAGGCGATGATGGGGGACACTGCCAGGCAGGAGTGTCCCCCATCTCGTCGTTCAGCGATATTGGCGATCAAGGAGAAGGCGGCGGCGCTTGTTTGGCGTACAGCGGTTCGCCGGTCCCCTATAGCGTGCTCAGCACCTGGTTCACGCGCTGTTCCGCCAGGGCCAGCCCTTCCTGGGGCGTGGCCGTGCCATCCCAGACGTTGTTCATAGATTGGGTCTCGGCGCTGATGATCTGGCCGTAACCGGCCAGCAGGTGGTTGTAACTCTCGTAGCTGTGCTGGAGGGCGCCTAACGTGACCTCTTTCAACTGCGCGACGGTCAGGCCGGTCGGCTGGGTGAACTCTTGCCACCACTTCTCGACGACCGTCGTCCGGCAGGGGGGCGCTCCGGTGGCGATGGTGTAGGCCGTCTGTCCCGGTTCACTGAGCAGATATTTCATGAAGGTCCAGGCGGCCTCCGGCTCGCGGCTGTGCAACGCCAGCATCCAGGGATCGGTGTAGGCCGTCGTCGTATTCGTGGTGAGCTTGGGGTCGGCCCCCACCGCCCAGGTGAAGTTATGGATCAGCGGCTTGTAGCTCCAGTACTGCCAGCCACCGTCCAGATTGATCCCCAACTTTTGCCCGCGGAAGGGGTCGAGACCGCTGGAGGTGATGGCGCTGCTCAGTTGGGGCGACGGCATGACCTTCTCTTGGAAAATCAGGTCGTGTACCGCCTGCACCCCGCGCAGCGTCTCCGGCGTGTTCGCGTGGTAGTCGCCCGGCTTGGCGATGCCGGTCTTGGCCGCCTGATCCGAGAACAGATTGTTGCCGCCCAGGCGGGCCACCAGTTGGAGGTCGGTGGACATGCTCAGTCCATAGGTTGCCGATGCCGACCCGTAATTCTTCGTCACCTTCTTGCCCGCCTCCGTCCATTGCTGCCAGCTCCAGGGCTGATCCCAGTTGGTAGGCGGCGGTGCAACACCGGCCTGCTTGAGTATGGCGACGTTGTAGAACATGGGCATGCCGAAGGTGGTGTCGTTCGGCAAGGCCAGCAACTTGCCGTCGCGGCGGTAGAGATCGACCAGATTCGGCAGGAAGACGTTGAGATCATAGTGGTCCGTCGTCACGTAGGGCTGCACGTTCGCCAGCATATCGCGCGACGCAAACTCGCCGAAGCCGGCGTTGCCCCAGTGCGACCAGACGTCGATCGGCTGGCCCGCGGCATAGAGCGTGAACACCTTCTGGTCGAAGGGATTGCCGCCCGGCGCAATCACCAGATTGACCTTGATATTCGGGTTGGCCTTCTGGAAGTCAGGAACGGCCGTTTGCTGTTCCCATTTGTTCTCTATCAGGCCGGTTCGCACTAACCAACTGACGCTCGAGGTCTTTGCTCCTGATCCACCAGGACCGGCACAGGCCGCCAGCGCGGTCGCGCCGAGCAGGCCCAGGCCGGCGCCGCTCCCCAGACGGAGCAGACTGCGCCGCGTCAACCGCCTGCTCGCAGAAATTGCCATGCGTTTTCTCCTTTCCCTACGTCCATCCATGCCTCCTCCCCCTGCCCCTCCCCCAAATTTGGGGGAGGGCGCCCAAAGCGCACCCGGAGCCTTGGCGGGCCGGGGTGAGGGACCCCGTCCTATCCCTTCACGCCGCTGACGACGATACCCTGCACGAAATAGCGCTGGGCGATGAAGAACAGCACGATGCAGGGCAGCGCGACCACTAGGGACGCGGCCATGAGCAGGTTGTAATCGGTCGTCCCGTAGGAGCCGGTGAAGCCATACAGACCGAGCGCCGCCGTCCAGAGGTTGTTGTAGCTGAGGTACACCAGCGGACCAAAGAAGTCGTTCCAGGAGAAGATGAACTGGAAGATCGCCACGATGCCCAGCGCCGGCAAGGACATTGGTAGGGCAATCCGCCACCACGACTGCAAGAAACTCGCTCCATCGATCACCGCCGCCTCGTCCAGTTCGCGCGGGATCGTCATGAAGAACTGGCGCAGCAGGAAGATATTGAAGCCGGAGCCGAAGAAACTCGGCACGATCAGCGGGAGAAAGGTGTTGACCCAGCCCAGCTTGGCAAACAGTACAAACTGGGGGATGATCAGCACCGG
This sequence comes from Chloroflexota bacterium, assembly GCA_051003235.1. GTDB lineage: Bacteria > Chloroflexota > UBA4733 > UBA4733 > UBA4733 > UBA4733. Next base: position 7,473 of record JBPCLN010000365.1, read on the forward strand.
CGCGGGCAGGATCAGGGTCGCCAGCACGACTAGAAAGAGGGCGTTCTTGCCCGGCGCCCGAAAACGGGCAAAGCCATAGCCTACCAACGCCGCAGAAAGCAGCGCCCCGATCAGTGACAGGCCGGTGACGATGCCCGTATTGCGGAAGTAAGTAGCGAACGGCAGCGCCGTCAACGACGTGAGGTAGTTCTGCCACTGTGGCGTCGGCGGGATCCAGATCGTAGGGATGGCCGAGGTCTGCTCGACCGTCTTCAGGGACGTGGAGAGCATCCAGGCGATCGGGAATAGCACCAGAATCGCCCCGAGCAGGATGATGAGGGAGGAGACCGCGCGGCTGGCGGCGCGGTGGACGCTCCGCCGGCGCCACCAGACGACGGTATGCGCCCGACGGGCCCTGCCGGCGGCATCGAGCGGCGAAGGCGCGACGTTACTGACGTTATTCATTCGAAGTTCCCCCTCCATAGTAGACCCAGGCGAGCGACGTCCGCAGGACGATGACGGTGATGACGAAGACGAAGGCGAAGAAGAGCCAGGCCTGGGCGGAAGCCAGCCCCATGCGCAGGTAGGTCCAGGCATTATCGAATAGGTAGTACAGGTAGAAGTAGGAGGCGTAATTCGGTCCGCCCTGGGTCATCACAAAGGCATTGGTGAAGTAACTGAAGGCGCTGATGATGCCCAGAATCAGATTGAATAAGATGACCGGACTCAGCATGGGCAAGGTGATGTTGAAGAGCCGCCGCATAGCACCCGCGCCGTCAATCTCGGCAGCTTCATAGAGCTGGGACGGGATGCCCTGGAGGCCGCCCAAATAGATCAGCATGGTGCCGCCGACCCCCCAGAGGCCCATGATGATGAACATGGGGATGACCCACTTCGCACTGTACTGCCACTGCGGTCCGGGGATATGCACAAAGGCCAGCACTTCATTGAGGATGCCCCACTGCGGCTGAAGGATCAGCAGCCAGAGCAGCGCCACCGGTACGCCGGAGATGACCGACGGCAAGTAGAAGATGGTGCGCCAGATGCCCAGGCCCGGCAGCTTCTGGTTCAACAAGATGGCCAGCGCCATGCCGAGGACCAGACCCAACAGCAAGGCCGGAATTCCGTAGCTCAAGGTGACCTTGATCGACTGCCAGAACAACGGCGTCGAGAACAGGATGCTGTAGTTCCGTCCGCCGATCCATTGTGGTGCGTGGACGATGTCGTAGCTGGTGAAGCTGAAGTACAGGCTGGCCAGCATCGGCCCCAGCGTGAAGGCGAGGAAACCAACAATCCAGGGTGAGATAAAAAGATAGAAGGCGATCGCTTCCCGCCGTGCCAAGCGGCTATGTCGTGGAGGCGTCCCCGATCTTGCTTGACCAAAGCCGATCATCGCGCCGTTCCCTTCACTAAGCAAGGGGAATGAGCGCCCCTCGAGTCGCAAAGTACGCTCTTGAAACAACCGTGCGAAGCGTCGGCAACCGCGCAACTACCGAATGAAGCAACCGAAGTTGCAAGTACACCGCCCCGTTGGCTCAAACAAGAGGACCAATAAGGGAGAAGTGCATAAGGTATGCCGAAGGGACGGGCCCTATTGCTGTGCCAGCACCCGGACGTCGTGCAGGAAGTCCTGCGGCGTGAAGTTCGCGTCGAGCGCGACGCGCAGGTTGCCCCGGCGGTCGATCAGGTAGATGATGGCGGTGTGATTGATGAGCTGCGGTGTCGGCGCACTCACCTTGGTCGCCGGGGCGTCCGCCACCTGGGCGGCGTCGCTGCCGACGTAGTAGGACTTCCAGACGGAGGTGAGCTGGCTCACCGTGCCCAGGAGGTAGTGCCAGTTGGTCTGCTGCTGCAACTGGTGCTCGGCGTCGAACTTCTGCACCGCCGCCGGCGTATCGTTCGTCGGATCTACCGTCACCGCCAGCAAGACGACGTTGGCGCGTTCGGCGCCCAACTGCTGGTCGGCCTGACCGAGGTTGGTGGCAATCAGCGGGCAAACGTCCGGGCAATTCGTATACAGGAAGGTCAGCGCCACGACCTTGCCGCGTAGAGCAGCGAGTTGGACTGCCTGACCGTTCTGGTCGTTCAAAGTGAAGTCCGCCGCCGGCAGGTTGCCGCTGATTGTCGGCCCGGTCAGTTGCTGGCTGCGCGCGTGCAGCGAGAAGAGGAGCCCGGCCAGCCCGCCGGCAAAGATCAAGGCGCCGGCGGCCAGCAGCAGATAGACGCTGATGGGCATGCGCGGCGGGGCAGCGCTGCTCGTTTTCGGCGGTTTATTCCTACCGGACGCCGGCGGACGTGCACGGTTCACTGCCTTCGCCACGCTGCACTCCCATCCCACTTTGCCCCATTGGCGGGCGTATCGTCGTACGCTTCTGTTCGCTGCACCCTCAGCGCCACTAGAGCATGCCATGCCAACGCAGCGAGCGAGAGCCGCCTGAGCCAATCAGCGTATATGATGCTCCGATACGGCTGCTAAAGGAGATAATGCATGGCGGATACGCCGAACATTCTGGTCGTCATGGCCGACGATCACGGGCAATGGGCTTCCGGCCCCTACGGCAACCGGGACCTGCGGACACCGGCAATGGACTACCTGGCCCGGCGGGGAGTACGGATGGCGGATGCCTTCACCCCGACGCCGGTCTGCTCGCCGGCGCGCGCCAGCTTCTTTACCGGCCGTCTGCCCTCGCAGCACGGCATCCAGGACTACCTGATGGAAGTCGACATGCCGGATAAGGACTGGCTGGCCGGAGAGACGACCCTGCCGCAACTGCTGCAAGGAGCGGGCTACCAGACGGCGCTCGTCGGCAAGTGGCACTGCGGTCGCAGCTGGTTGACGCCGCCCGGCTTCGACTACTGGATCAGCTACCAGGCGAACCAGCAGCCCCACCGCGGCACCCAGCGCTTCGTGGAGAACGGCACGCCGGTTGTCCACGAGGGCTATCAGACGCCGTTCCTTACCGGCAAGGCGCTCCGCTTGCTGCGCGAGCGCGACCGCGCGCGACCTTTCTTCCTATTCGTCGGCTACGTCGATACCCACTCGCCCTTCGCGGAGCACCCGGACCGCCTGGTCTCCGCCTACCGCCAGGCCGGCATCACCGACATGCCGCTGGAGGAGGCGGACACGACGCGTGGCTGGACGCGCATGCTTGCGCCGCGCGAGCCGGCCGAGCGCCGGGAACGCCTGGCGCAGTACTACGCCGCCGTGACGATGATCGACGAGCAAGTCGGCGCCTTACTGGACGACCTGGAAGGTCGGGGCGAACTTGCCAACACCCTCGTCATCTACACCGCCGACCACGGCCATATGAACGGTCAGCATGGCCTCTACACCAAAGGCAATGCCACCGTGCCCCAGAACTTCTATGAAGAGTCAATCCGCATCCCGGCCCTGCTCTGCTGGCCGGACCACTTCCCCGCCGGCCAGGTGCGCGCCGAGCCGGTCGATCACCTCGACCTTTTCCAGACGCTCCTCGACGTTACTCACTGCCGCCTCGACCCCGCCTTCGTCGCCGAGCGTCGCTATCCCGGCCGCAGCTACCTGCCTATGTTAGAGGGGCGGCCCATCGACTGGCGCAGGGAACAGTTCGGCGAATATGGCAACGCGCGCATGCTGCGCACAGAGCAGTACAAGCTCGTTCGCCATTATGCGCCGCACGCCGGCGTCTACCCCGACGAACTCTACGACCTGACCGCCGACCCCCGCGAAACGCAGAATCGTATCGGCAACCCGGCGCTAGCCGATACCATCCGTACCCTGGATACTCGCCTGGAGGAGCACTTTGCCCGTTACGAGCAACCGGAACGCTCCGCGAAGAACATCCTCAGCCAGCCGCTCTGCAACCGCGTGGAACCCTGGCGGATCGAACCGGGCCCTCTCTCCTAACCTCTCCCTACCGGCTGCTTCTCCTGGGCGCGCAGTTCCCCAACCTTCTTGGAGGTCTCGTCCGTCAGGCGGTCGAAGGCGTCTTTGAACTGCTTGATGCCTTCGTCTTCCAGTTGGGCGGTCAAAGCGTCCAGGCTAATGCCCACCTCCTGAAGGATTTGGACGGTGCGGCGGGCGCCGGCGACGTCGTCCTTGGCGGTCGCGCCGCGAACGACACCATGATCGCGGAAGGC
>JBPCLN010000366.1:0-4885 GCA_051003235.1 Chloroflexota bacterium
ATGGCCACCACGGTCACCCGCGGAATCGTCGCGTAGGCCGCGACGTGCGAGTGCGGCATGATCAAGCCGAGGGCCGGATCGGGGGCCGGGTGGAGCGGCGAGGCGCCAATCCCCGTCAGCCCGATCACCGCGGCACGATAGTTCACCATGAGGTTCTCTGCTCCTTAACTACGCAGACGACGTGGCATGCTCGGCAATCAACCCGAGGGGCGCGACGGCGCTGCTCTCCTGGCAACAATGTCTTCCTGCACACCAAGGACGGCTCGTCGGCGTCCTTGGTGCGCTATGGCTTCTGCAAGATACTGTCTCCAACCTGATCGGCCTGACGCGCGGCATCCGCCACGGACATCGTGCCGGCGAAAGCGGGCAGCATATCCTTGCTGATTTCGGTGTACCAATCCAGCCAGTTCGTATTGAACTGGAGATCCCGCGACACCTTGATATCCGCGTCAATCAACCGCATGCTCGCCGGGGGAGCCTTGAGGTAGCCGTTGGGGTCGGTGGCTTTCGCAATGAGCGTGGGCACGGCGACTTTCATCTCGCCGATAAGGCCCTGGCTGTAGGGCTCGGCGATGAATTTGAGGAGCTGCCACGCCTGATCGGGATGCTTGCTCTGCTTGCTCATCAGTTCGGGATTGCCGTTGGAACTCACCACCCGCTTTCCCGTCCGCGGGTTGCGCGGCACCGGGAAGAAATCCCATTCGAACTGCGTAATACCCGTGATCCAGTTCCCCACCGACCCGGTACCCTGGGGCATCATCGCTACCTTCCCGGTCATGAAGGGATCGCCCTTGCCCAGGCTGGTGTCTCCGTTCCGTGGGGAGACGTTGTACTTGAGCTTGAGATCGACCAACCACTGGAACGCCGCAATCGTCTCCGGCATCGAGAGCATTGTTTTCTTGAGATCCTGGGAGAGGTATTCCCCGCCATTCGACCAGATGAAGGTCAGCCAGTTGAACTCGAAGCCGTCGCCAACCCGCAAGCCGAACTGGCCAGGCTTGGTCAGTTTCTGGGCCGCTTGCAGCATGTCGTCCCACGTCCATTGCTCGGTGGGCAGAGCGACGCTCCCGGAGGCAAACAGGGTCTTGTTGTAGATAAAGATGGTCACGTTCTCCATGAACGGCATACCGTACTGCTTACCTTGCCAGCTAAAGATATCCGCCTGCTTGTAATAACCATCAATGTTCACTTTGTCGGCCTTCAAGTAACTATCAACCTCGCCTAAGGCGCCTTTTTCGACGAAATTGAGGAAGTTGGCGCCGCTTCCGTGCATGACATCGGGGGGAGAGCCGCCGGCCACCAGGGCGGTCATCTTGTTATAGAAGTCTGCCGGGTCGACCGGCACGAAGTTGACCTTAACCGCAGGGATGTCTTGCTGGAACTGTGTGAGGACTTTGGTGATGAAATCGCGGCGGGGGCCGGAGACGAAATTGATGGCCCAGGAGACCTCCACTGGCGCTCCGGTTGCCGCCTGCCCGGCTGGCGCGAGCGTGGCGGTCGTGGTTGGGGCGGACACCGCCGTTGATGCCGACGCGGTCGCAGACAGGGCCGATGCGGTGACGGACGCCGTCGAGCTCGTCGCAGAAGTCGTAGTTCCAACCATGACCGGTGCGGACGTTGCGGTCACGGACGACGTGGTCCCGCCGGAAGACGTCGCCGACGTGGCCGCTACCGGTGACGCTGCTTGTCCGCAGGCGGCGAGGGAGACGCCCGCGACCGCCAGTGTGGCGTAGGTCAGGCACTGCCGCCTGCTTACTTTCCCGTTCGATAGTGACGCCATTGAAGACCTCCTACACGCTAAGGGACGCACCGGGGCCACACGGCACCGGGATGTCAGGCGCCGCCGCCGGGTCGCACCCGCGCAACGGCGGCACCTCGACCAGCCGACCGTCCTGCGCCGACCGATAGATGGCATCGAGCAGTTCCAGGACGCGGAGCGCGTCCTGCGCCGTGACGAGTGGCTGGCCCTCGCCGGTCAGCGCCAGCCGGATGAAGTCGTCGACGAAGGCGAGGCCATGGGCGCCGCCGTACGCCGGCAGGGAAGGCAAGCGGAAGCGGTGTGTTTGGTGAGGCGCCGCGCGCCAGGCCGCCGCGCTACTCTCCAGCGTCACCACCTGGTCGTCGCCCTCCTTGGCGTGGCGAAGCGTCCCATGCGTGCCCCGGAGGATGATGCTCTGATCATAGCCCGCCCCCTCGTACCCGGCCTTCCCGGAGGAGAGCAAGTACCCGGCGTACAGGCTGCCCACGGCGCCGCCGGAAAGGCGGAAGCTCACGGTCGCCACATCCTCGACGTCGATGGCTTCGCCGCTGAGCGTGCCGGTTATGGCGCTGACGCTGGTCATTTCCAGCGCCGTCAGGTAGCGCAGCACGTCGAGCCAGTGGCAGCCGAGCCAGGACAGGATGCCGCCGCCCGCGACCTCCCGCCGGAACAGCCAGTGACCGGGATCGCGCAGGCACACCTGGGTCGTGACCATGCGCAGCTCGATGGACGTCAAGCGCCCCAACGCGCCGGCTAATACCCACGCCCGCATGTGTTTGATCGCCGGATTGGCGCGCCACAGATAACTAGCGGTGAAGCGGACGCGGTATTCCTCGAGCGCCGCCAGCACCGGCCGAAACTCGTCGGCGCTGCGGGCGCAGGGCTTTTCGCAGATGATGTGCTTGCCCGCGCGCGCCGCCATGGCGACAGCGTCGGGCGTCTGGTCGGCCGGCAGCGCCACCAGGACGATCGGCACGTCCGAACGGGCGAGCAGACGCGGCAGATCCGGGCAGCGTCCCTCGGCCTTCCGGCAGCCATGCAGCACGCGCTCACCCGCCTCAGCATCCGGATCCCAGGGAACGATGCCCTCCACCGCCTCCAGCGCGTCGAGCGTCCGCAGATACGCCGGGGCATGCGGATGCGTCAAGCCGACCATCCCGATGCGGATGCCCATCGTACTGCCCCCTCGCTACCGACACTCGCCGGTATTCGGTGCGCACACCAGGTTCCGCAGGATCCCCAGGCCCGCCACCTCGACCTCGACCTCGTCGCCGACCTGGAGATAGCTGTTGGTGGTCGCGCCGACCCCGGACGGCGTCCCCGTGGCGATGATGTCGCCCGGCTGCAACGTGAGGAAGCGGCTGATCCAGGCGATCGTCTCGGCCACGCTGAAGATCATCGCTGCCGTCGTCGATTGCTGGCGCACGACGGCGTTCACCCGCGTTTCGATTGCCAGAACCTGCGGATCGGCCACTTCGTCGATGACGAGGTAGGGACCCAATGGACCGAAGGTATCGAACCACTTCCCATTCAGCCAATCGAACCAGCCGGTCCGCGCAGTCGGCTCGCGTGGCACATCGATCGTGAGGCGGCGCCCGGAGATATCGTTGAAGTTGGCGTAACCGGCGACATAGTTGAGTGCGCACTCCGGCGACACGTCGCTCGCTGGGCGGCCGATGACGGCGGCCAGTTCCCCTTCGTAATCCACCGCCGTACAGAGCGGCCCCGGCAAACGGATCGCCGCGCCGGGGCCAACGATAGTGCTCACCGGCTTGACGAACACTTCCGGCGTGTGCCTTGCCCGCGGCGGCGCCTCTTTGCCGCCCTCGCGCCAGTGCTCGGCGTAGTTGCCCGCCAGGCAGAGAATCTTCGGCGGCCGAGGAATGGGGGCCAGCAGGTGGAGATCCCTTTCCGATAGCACGTAGGCGGGATCACGGCGGCGCCCAGCCCAGTCCACCACGGCCGACAACACGTCACGTCCGGCATCGCCGGCAGTCAAGAACGCCAGGGCGTCCGTCAGTGCCCGGCCCCCCCGGGTTCCGCTCGCCTCGGCGGCAGCCGCAAGGTCCACCATCCCGCCCTCGACCACTGCCCCGAGCCGCTCCCCGCCGGTCGGCAGCACAAACGTCGCCAGCTTCACCGCGCCTCTCCCTCTGGTACCGGGGCCAAACCCCGACGATCCCCGGCCAGCATATGGGCCGCGGCTTTGGTGACATAGTTGATCGCCGTACGCTCCGCTTGGTTCGGATCACCCACCGCCAAGACGTCAATCAGTTCGCGATGCCGGTCCAAGAAGTTCTCCACCGCGGCGGCATCGATCACCCCGGGACGCAGGCCGGGGACCAGCTTCCATGTCATCGGTATGAGCAGCTTCCAGACGCGCGTGAGCAACTGATGACGGGCGCAGCCGACCAGCACGTCGTGGAACTCGGCATTTCGCTCTTCCATCGCCAGCCAATCGCCGCGCCGCCCCGCAGCAGCCCCTTCTTCCACGATACGGCGCAGCCGCTCGATGTCCTGAGTCTGGATATGCGCGGCCGCCTGGCGCGCGGCGAATCCCTCGATGACGGCGCGCAGGCCGGCGATCTCTTCCAGGCTCTCCACCGAGGGCTGGGCGACGAAGACGCCGCGCCGGGGTGAGTGATCGAGCACGCCGTCTTTGGTCAGACGGGTGAACGCCTCGCGCACCGGCGATCGACTGATCCGTAGCCGGCGGGCGATCTCCGCCTCGTTCACCCGATCACCCGGCCGCAGACTGCCGTTCCGGATCAGGTCAACGACGTACGCCTCTACATCTGCATGCAAGGCGCGGCTCGCCGTCAGGTCAGGGATCGATAGGACCAAGTTGCATACTCCCCGGAGACACCGCGCCCTTTTCTGTGCGGCACAGAAAAGCAACGACCGATGCCTCACCACCCGCTCGATCAGGCCGCCACAGGTGTATCGCCACATTGCATATTCTGTCGACAGTTGTTGAACGGCAGTGTACGGAAGACTGGTCGTCTTGGCAATGGATAGCGGGAGCGGGTGCGCCCCTGCTGCGTTACCGCGAAGGAATCTCTCTGGTCCGCCGGGTCGCCACGCGACGATTGGCCTGCTCGGAGGTTGCCCGGCCATGCCAGCGCC
>JBPCLN010000367.1:0-34243 GCA_051003235.1 Chloroflexota bacterium
CGTGGCAACCACGGTCGAGACCACCGGCACCGGGTAGCCCAGACTATCCCCCGCCGCCGGCGTGGCCGTCGCCATCTAGTCCTCCGGACGCTACGCGGGGGGGCGATAGGGAATGGTGCGCATCCAAATCCGTAACTGGCGAAACGGCGCGGCATGGCCCTGTGCAAAGAGCATAACATTGACGGGTACGGGACCCTGCCCCGGCGGCGGTGTCGTCGCCACATGCTCCTCGATGCTCTGACCCGGCTGCAGTGCAAAGGGTGCCGAGCGGCCCAGGGTCTGGTCCTGCCAGGTCACGACAACCTGAAAGGTTACCGTCGCCGCTTCGTGACTCTGAACGTCCACCATGAGGCTGTCGGGCTGCACGGGGTTGGCCATATCACCACCGGTCGGAATAGAGAGGGCGGTCGCCAGATTGGAGTTCGCGCCGACGGCGGCATGGATCGTCGCCGCCGCCACGACGAGCGTCAATGCCAACGCGATCAGGACAAAGGGGTCTCTATGCAGCGAACCGGACCCAACGGACAGGACGTAGGCAAGCTGGGCGGCACGCGGCATCCGGCGTTGCCGCCATACGGCGAGGACGACCAGCACCAGGATCAACCCATCCATCGCCAGCAATTGGGCGGGCGCCGAGCGCTCGACGGGCGTGATACTCAGCGCGAGGGTGAGCAGAATAATGAGAGCGAAACTGCAGGCAAGGGAGAGGCAGAAACGCAGCAAATGGCCCATGTCATCTTCCGCCGGGAACAGGCTGCAGACGAGGAGATAGCCGGGGGCAAACAAGGCGAAGGCGAGCGCTAACAATAGGCGGGGGCCCAGCAGGTCGTCGGGCACGGCGAGCGCGGCGCCACTGGTGATGCCGGCCAGCAACAGGCAGGCGGCAAAAGTGACGGTCGACGGCACGCGCATGGTCACTGGCAGCAATGTCCTAATCGTTCGGCGTTGCTCGTTACGATGTACCATGGATTATCGGCATGTTCGCCTGCACGCGGCGGCACGACGCCACAAGGTTGAGGGAGTGTATGCGCGCCTTACGGATCGGCCTGGCGCAGATCAATCCGACGGTCGGCGATCTGAGCGGTAACCGGCGTTGTATCGTGAGCGCCGCCGAGCGCGCCCGCGAGCAGGGCGTCGATCTGCTGGTGCTGCCCGAACTGGCCTTGACCGGGTACCCACCGGAAGACCTACTGCTCAAGCCCAGCTTTGCCCGCGCCAACCGGCGCGCGCTGGAACACCTTGCCGGAGAGATTGATGGCCTGTGGGCGGTGGTTGGCTTTGTGGACCTCCAGGAGGACCTGTATAACGCCGCGGCGCTGATCGGTGGCGGGCGCATCGCCGCCACTTACCACAAGCGCTACCTGCCCAACTACGGCGTCTTTGATGAGGACCGCTACTTCCGCGCCGGCAGCGATTGCCCGCTCTTCGTCTTCGAGGATGTGCGGCTCGGCGTGACGATCTGTGAAGATATCTGGTATCCAGGCGGGCCGGCCCAGTGGCAGGCGGCCGCCGGCGCCGAACTCGTCGTGAATCTGTCAGCCTCGCCCTACCACGCCCGTAAGGGTTTACATCGGGAGCGGATGCTGGCCACGCGGGCGTCCGACTACGCCGTCTGGCTGGCCTATGTCAATATGGTCGGCGGTCAGGATGAACTCGTCTTTGATGGGCAGAGCCTCGTTGTCGATCCCTCGGGGCGCGTGACCGCCGCCGGCCGCATGTTCGCCGAAGACCTTCTAGTGTACGATCTGGACCTGGATGCGGTATTGGAAGCACGGCTGCATGAACCTCGCCCGCGCAAGCTGGACGTCGATCTCATTACCCGTCCGGCAGTGACGCATCTCGGACACATCGGTGACGACATGCCGACCGTGGAGCGGGTGGACATCGCTGCGCCTCTCTGCCGCCCGAAAGGAAAGGCGCCCCTGCGAGCGGCGCACGTTGCGTTGAACGGTGCAGCGCCCCACCACGGCGTGTGGGCCCTGGCCGTGGAACGCGCCACCGACGCTCGCAATCAGCAACAAGGACGCCAGGAAGACATTGACCTGGAAGAGGAAGTCTACGCCGCGCTGGTGCTCGGGGTGCGCGATTACGTTCGCAAGAACGGCGTCGGGGAAGTAGTCGTGGGCATGTCCGGCGGCGTCGATTCCAGTCTCGTCGCGGTGGTCGCCTTCGATGCCCTGGGCAAGGAGCGCGTCCACGGCGTTGCCATGCCCAGTCGATATAACGCCAGCAGCAGCGAAGAGGATGCCCGCCAGTTAGCAACGGCCCTCGGCATCGAGTTCCGGGTCATCCCCGTCGAGCCAGTATTCGAGGCGTTCTTGCAGGTATTGGCTCCGAGCTTCCGTGGTACCCAACCCAACGTTGCCGAGGAGAATATCCAGGCGCGGATTCGAGGGTCGCTCTGGATGGCGCTCACCAACAAGTTCAACTGGATCGCCTTGACGGCCGGGAACAAGAGCGAGATGGCCACCGGCTACGCCACCCTGTACGGTGACATGGCCGGCGGCTTCGCCGTGTTGAAGGACGTACCGAAGACGCTGGTCTACCGGCTGGCGCGTTACCGCAACAGCCTCGATCAGCCGTCGGTGATCCCGACGCGCGTCCTGGAGAAAGCGCCGTCCGCCGAGTTGCGTGCCGACCAGAAGGATCAGGATAGCCTGCCGCCCTACGACGAGCTGGACAGCATCCTGGAAGCCTATGTTGAGAAGGACTGGGATTTCGGCCACCTCATCGCGGCCGGGCACGCCCCGGAAACGGTGCAGAAAGTGCTGCAACTGGTCGATCGCGCCGAATATAAGCGGCGGCAAGCGCCCCCCGGTATCAAGATCACGCCGCGCGCCTTCGGGCGGGATCGTCGTCTGCCGATCACAAACCGCTACCGTGAGCAGCCGGACCCGGAGCAATGAGCAAGCACGGACTGATCGAATCGTTGCGGGCCGACGTGCATGCGCGCACAGAAGCGCCGACGGGAGGCGTCCGCCTAATTATCGGCTACAAGGCGATCTCGACTCTGCTGTTGCTGACGGTGGCATTGCTCCTCCTGGGGATCATCGTCGACCGGGATTGGGGCGAACGGGTGCGCATGGTCCTGGTGCTCACGGGCTTGCGTTCCGACAACCACTTTTTGCGCGACGCACTGCTCAAGGTGGGCTTGCTCGGCCGGCGCAGCACGACTGCCCTCGGTATCGTGTCGTTCCTCTATGCCATGTTGGAGGCGACGGAGGTTATCGGGCTCCTGAATCGTCGCCGCTGGGCGGAATACCTGGTGCTCATCGCCACCGTGCTCTTCCTCCCCTACGAAGGCCTGGAACTGTTCCGGCACATCACCGTTTCCAACTTCGTGATTTTCGCCATCAATATCGCTATCGCCGTCTACCTGGTCAAGCGCAAGCGCCTGTTCCAGCACCCCGAGGACCAGGTAGCACAGGACCGGGCGGCATCCCGCCCGCCGGACATCATCGCCGAACGCCTGCCTTGAGCGCCGTTTGCTTTGCGGTACCCTTACGGGGATTTCTACATAGGAAAGGAGCACCGATGGCGTCAGATGACGAACTGAAGGCGGAGTTGGAGCGGCTCCGCGCGGAGAACGCGGCCCTCAAGAGCGCCGGTCAGCGCAACCTCAGTTTCAAAGTGTCGGAAAAGGGAGCGATCTCTGTCTACGGGATGGGCCGCTTCCCGGTGACGCTTTACGTCGAGCAATGGAACACGCTCCTGGATAGCGCCGACGCCCTACGCGCCTTCATGCGTGACCACGAATCGGAATTGAAGCGATTGGAGCGATAACTAAATGCTGGTCTATGTCGGCACCTACACCAAAGGCAACAGCACCTCCGAGGGCATCTACGTGTATGCATTGGATCCCAAGAGCGGTGTCTTGACGCATCGGCACACCATTCGGGGACCGGTCAATCCGTCCTTTTTGGCCCTCGACCCGTCTCAGCAGCATCTCTATGCCGTCAGTGAGAGGCAGGATGCGGCGGGGGCCGCTGGGGGCGGCGTCAGCGCCTTTCGCGTCGACCAGACTACCGGCAACCTGACCGCCCTCAACCAGCAGTCGTCCGGCGGCGCCGGCCCTTGCCACGTCAGCGTGGAGGCGACCGGGAAATTCGCTCTCGTCGCCAACTTCGGCAGTGGCAGCATCGCCATGTTGCCGATTCAGTCTGACGGCGCCCTTGCGCCGGCGAGCGACTTTGTACAACACGTCGGGTCGAGCGCCCATCCCCAACGGCAACACTCCGCCCACGCCCACTCCATCAATCCCGATCCGGACAACCGTTTCGCCCTGGTGGCGGACCTCGGCATGGATCGTGTGCTGGTGTATCGGCTGGACCTGGCGGAGGGCAAACTGCGGCCGCACGATCATCCGTGGTCGCAGGCGCGCGCGGGGGCCGGGCCGCGTCACCTTGCCTACCACCCCAACGGCCGTTTCGTGTATGTGATCAACGAGATCGACTCCACGATGGGCGCTTATGCCTTCGATGCCGGAGCCGGGACGCTTACGGAGATTCAGACGCTCTCCACGCTGCCGGAGGGATATACAGAGGATAATTCGACCGCCGACGTCCATCTCTCGCCTTCCGGCAGGTTCCTGTACGGCTCCAATCGGGGTCACGACAGCATTGCCGTCTTCGCCGTCGATGCGGATACGGGGAGGCTCATCGCCCGCGGCCACGTCTCAACCCAGGGGCGCACGCCGCGCAATTTTGGGATCGACCCCACCGGGATGTTCCTGCTCGCCGCCAACCAGGCTACCGATACAATCGTGAGCTTTCGCCTGAATCCGGACAGCGGCATGCCGGAGCCGACCGGCGCTGTAGCGCCGGTGCCGCGGCCGGTGTGCTTGAAGTTTGGGGCGCTGGGGGGTTAGCCCTCTCTCTGCCTTTGGCATCTCTCCCCCAATTCTGATGCTGTTGGCGATTCCCGGGCCTTCGGCTGGCGGGCCCCGCCCAGCCATGAATGGCCGGGCTCATGCTACCAAGCACCTTGAAAGATGCTACGAGGTGCCGGCTGTGGGACATCTGCGGTGCCGGCATGGGCGATCGTCGTCCGTCGTAGCGCGCTTGAGCGTGCTTCGTACCATTAGCCCGGCCATTCATGGCTGGGCGGCTTCCCGGGCGGGGTGAACGCCTGGGCGGCCATGCATGGCCGGGTGAACTACCCGACGCGCCGGAATGGCCAACAGCATCAATGCTGGGGGAGCGCCAGAATCAAGCGATTGGTCGTCCCGCCCGACCATGGCCGCACAACGACGTTTCAGGGAACGAACGATCTTTAGCCCCAGGTTCCTCTCCCCCAGAATTGGGGGAGAGGTTAGGAGAGAGGGCCCGGCCCCCGCAGCGGCCGCCCTCAAATCCTAGCCGGCAGGTGCAGATAGGGATGGCGCTGCGGGAATAGCCCCTCCATGATCGCCCGCGTGCGGTCGTCGGGCGGCACTTCCAGCCGGTCGAGGATATCGGTGGGTGGGAGAGCGCCCAGAGGGAGGCGCATCAATTCCGTTTGCGGCAGGCGTAGGGTCATGGATGGTCGTTGGGCGGTCGCCACAGCCGTGTCTACGCTGACACCGTCGTTGGCAATATTGAGCGTTGCCGCGCCGATCTCCGTTTCTAGGCGCAACGACGCGCCTGGCGGCGCCGGAACGGTTCGTCGACGCGTTGTCAGTTCCGGTTCCAACGCCTGGAGCAGACGCGCCACGTCCAGGGTGCGCGCCATGAAATTCTCCGCCGGCCCGGAACTGGTCAGAAGACGAGCATCTTGCCGGAGCGACGCAGCATAGATGGGGCCTTCCGGGGGCAACGAGAGCACCACAGCGTTGACCGGATCGCCTTTTGCTGTGGTCGCTTGCGCTCCCCAGGCCCGGCAGACGGCTAGTACCGCTTCTGACGCAGGCGTGGTGATCGCCATCACTTCACCGATAACAAGGGAGTTCGGATATTCACTTTCGAAGTCGCTGGTCACCGGCCAGAAGTGCTTGCCGCGCCAGGCATAGCCCTCCACCGTTCCTGACGGACTAATGACAACGCGGCATTCATCAGTCTCGGCCGCATCGGCTCCCGTGGTAAGGGCGTCCAGCGTCGACCAAACGTGCCCGGTCGGCGAGCGCAGCACCGCTCCGACCGCCTGCGTGGTGTACTGTTCGTAGAGTTGGTGGATCACCGGCACGTCGTCCGTCCGGGCACACCGCATCGTCCAGCCGGCCGGCCCAACTGCCGGCCGGGCCAGGCTGCGTAGTTGCAGTGCGTACTCAGGACCGGCTGTGGCGAAGCCAAACTTGGGGTAAAAGTCCGGTATGCCGTAGAGCATGGACAACGCTGCTGGTCCCTGGCGCATATGCTGGATGCCGGCCTCGAGCACCTGGCGAGAATAGCCCTTCTTCCGCTGGGTCTCCACCGTTTCCACGCCGCCGATGCCGGCAACCGTGACGCGGGCGCAACCGATGGCGATCGTTAGGGGAATGATGGTGAGGAAGCTTACGATCTGCTCGTTCAACAGCAGTTCCACCTGCGTGTTACCGTCATCGTCTACGGCGAAGCGAATAACACACGTGGCGGTGGCTAGTTCGGACACACTGGTTTCTCCCGAATTCTCGCCGCCCGATTTGGGGGGGCGACCGTCATGACAGTCTACGTTGGTACGTCGGGCTGGAGTTACGACCACTGGCAATCGGTGCTCTACCCACCCGGTACGCCGGTGCGTGACCGGCTGCAGTGGTACGTCCAGCGCTTTCGGACCGTCGAGGTCAACAGCACCTTCTACCACTGGCCGCGCGAGGCGACCTTTGCCAACTGGTACCAGCGCTTACCGGACGACTTTCTGCTGACGGTGAAGGCGCCGCGTGGTCTGACGCACGCCGCGCGCCTGTTCGCGCCGGAGGTCTGGCTGGATCGCATCCTGCCCCGCCTTGCCGCCCTTCACGAGAAGCGCGGCATCCTGCTCTTGCAGTTGCCCCCGGCGATGCCATATGATCGCGCTCGCCTCGCCGGGTTCCTGGCGCTGCTTCCCGCGTGGCTGCGGGTCGCCTTCGAATTCCGCCACCCCAGTTGGCAACAGGAGGACGTGTTTGCCCTGTTGGAGCAACATGCGGCTGCCTACTGCGTCATGAGCGGCGCCGGCCTCCCCTGTATCCTGCGCGCCACTGCCCCGTTCGTTTACGTCCGCCTCCATGGTCCGGACCCGCACCACCTCTACGCCGGCTCCTACTCCGACGACGACCTGCGTTGGTGGGCCACCCGCCTTGACGAGTGGACTGGTCAGGGCCGCGATGTCTTCGCTTACTTCAACAATGACGGCGGGGGGCACGCCGTGCGGAACGCGGAAACGCTGCGACGTTTGACGGCTGGATAGGGTATCGTGCGGCGCAGCCATGCGCCACCATCGGTGAGCACAGTCGCTATCCGCGAAAGGGGAACCAATGAATGGCATGGACGAGGAGCAACAGCCTGCCCCGCCGCTCCTGACGCCCGATGACGTCGCCCGCTACCCCCTGCCAGGGATGGCGATACCCAGCGACTTAGCCTTCAGTGCCGATGATCGCTGCGTGACCTACCTCTGGAGCGCGGAGGGCAATCTGACCAAGCAGTTGTACGCCTTGGATCTGGCGAGCGGCGAGCAGCGATTGCTCCTGGCGGCCCAGGGCGGCGGAACGACCGACCAGAACGTCACGCCTGAGGAGGCGCTGCGCCGCGAGCGGCAGCGCCAGCGGGCGCACGGGGTGACGCAATACACCTGGGCGGCGCACGCCGATCGGCTGATCGTGCCGTTGCCGGACGGCCTGTACCTGCTGGACGGGTTGGATGCCGTGCCGCGCCTGTTGGTGGGCGGCAGCGGTGGCCCGATCATCGACCCGCAACCCTCGCCTGATGGCCGTCTGGTCGCCTTCGTGCGGGACGATGAACTGTACGTCGTACCGGCCACTGGTGGACCACCATATCAGGTAACCCAGGGTGCGCGTGGCCAGGGCAAGGCCCACGGTCTGGCCGAGTATATCGCTCAGGAAGAGATGGGTCGCCTCCATGGCCACTGGTGGTCGGACGACGGCGCAATGCTGGCCTTTACCGAGGTGGATGAGAGTGAGATTCCCCTCTATCGCATCGTGCATCAAGGCAAGGATGGCGTTGGGGAAGGAGCGCAGGAGGATCATCGCTACCCCTTCGCCGGGGGAGCAAATGCACGGGTGCGCCTGGGCGTCGTCGGGGCCGGCGGTGGCGACCCGGTGTGGCTGGATCACACCTGCTGGCCGCATGAGTACCTGGCCCGTGTCGACTGGTCGCCCAATGGGGCGCTCTACGTGCAGGTTCAGAATCGGGAGCAGAACGAACTCGCCCTCCTCCGCTACGACGTCGCCAGCGGCACAGGTCGCGTCCTCCTGATCGAGCGGAGCGATATCTGGATCAATCTGCACGACATGTTCCGGCCTTTACAGGACGGCGGCTTCCTCTGGGCCTCGGAGCGGAGCGGCTTTCAGCATCTCTATCGGTACGACGACTCCGGTCAACAGGGGCAGGCGCTGACGGCGGGTGCGTGGATGGTGGAAGCCGTCATTCACGTCGACGAGCAGCAGCGTCTGGTCTTTTTTACCGCGACGCGGGATAGCGTGCTGGAACGCCACCTCCACACCGTCTCCCTCGACGCTGAGGGAGAGACTGCGCCACGGCGGCTAACGTCAGGAGCGGGCATGCACGCCGTGGTCGCCGATCACAGCGGCAAACAGTTCATTGAAGTCTACCAAACGCTCACCACGCCACCGATCGTGATGCTGCGGTCGCTCGCTGATGGTTCGGCGCTCCGCACGGTCTTCGATCGCCCCGATCCCCGCGTGGCGCAGCTTTCCCTGCAGCCGCCGGACTTGGTGACGGTGTTGAGTCGCGACGGCGTGGCGCTCCACGGGGCGCTGTACCGACCGCCTTCCAGTTTTGGCCCCGGCCCCTTTCCGACGATCGTCAGCGTCTACGGGGGGCCGCATGCCCAGATGGTGAGTCGGAGTTGGACCATGATGGTGCAGATGCGCGCGCAGTACCTGCGGAGCCTGGGCTTTCTGGTCTTCACCCTGGACAATCGAGGGAGCGCCCGGCGTGGTTTGGCCTTCGAAGGCGCAATCAAGCGCCACCTGGGTAACGTGGAGGTGGATGACCAGGTAGATGGTGTCCGCTGGCTGGTGCACGCAGGGTTCGCCGATCCCCAGCGAGTGGGCATCTACGGCTGGAGTTATGGCGGCTACATGGCGGCGTTGTGCCTGCTGAAAGCGCCGGAGACGTTTCAGGCGGCCGTAGCCGGGGCGCCGGTGACGAGTTGGGACGGCTACGACACGCACTACACCGAACGCTATATGGGCACGCCCCAGAGCAACCCTGCGGGCTACGCCGGGAGCAGCGTGCTGCAGCACGTCGCCGGATTACGCGGTCACCTGATGCTGGTCCATGGTCTGGTCGATGAGAACGTCCATTTCCGCCACACCGCCCGGCTCATCAATGCGTTGATTGCCGCTCGCAAGCCGTATGATCTGCTCCTTTTCCCCAACGAGCGCCACATGCCCCGGGCGATGGCCGACCGCGTGTACACGGAAGAACGTATCGCGGCCTTTTTCCGCCGGCGCCTGATCGCTGGGCGCGAGGAATAACTACGTACGCGTCGCCTGCTGCTTCTCGCAGCTATGGCGTTCCGCCAACGTGACGAGCGCCTCGATATCAAACGGTTTGGCCAGGACGCCGGACAACTCCAGGCGTTGGGCCGTCTCTTCGGCATTCGCGGCGGCCGTGAACAGGTAGATCGGCGCGTAGGGACCGGGCGACCGGCGGTACTCCACGACGAAGGAGGCATGGTCGTGCCCGCGGGTCATGCTGTCCAGCAAGATCAGCTTGGGCCGGGCGACGCACAGTGCTTCCAGTCCCCGACGCGCGTCCGCTACGGCGACGACGCGGTACCCTTCATCGGCGAGTACGGTGCTCACCAGGTCCCGAATTGTTTCGTCGTCATCAATCAGCAAGATACATGTCGAAGATGACATGTCCGTACTTTCACACCACGACAACGAACGCCGCCACCACGTATATTCTATGACATTTTCTGCTCCAGTAGGATAGCCCATTGTGGCTAAAGATTGCGGGTGGCAAGAGAAAGGTTGTCGACGGCGATACGAACGCATGCAGACCCGTTCCCGCTCCAGGATTTGATGGTGTCCGTGCCGCTTGGTACCATTGCGACGGAACAGGAGCAGCGATGCGCTTATACGTCACCCGGCACGGTCAAACGATTTGGAACCAAGAGCATCGCTATCAAGGGCAGGGCGACTCTCCGTTGACAGGCGAGGGCGAGCGTCAGGCCCAGTTACTCGGCGATCGGCTGGCCACGGTACCGCTGGACGCCGCCTATAGCAGCGACCAGCAACGGGCGTGGTGCACCGCAGAAATAGCTGTTGCCGGGCGTCCCTTGTCGGTGACCCGCGATCCGTGCTGGCGCGAACGCGCCTACGGCGAGTGGGAAGGGATGACTCGCCCTGAGATTGCCGCTCGCTATCCGGAACAGTGGCGCCAGCATTTCGAGGATCGGGCCGGCAGCAAGCCACCCGGCGGCGAAAGCCTGCGCGCCGTGCAGCAGCGAATTGTCGCCGGCCTTGCAACGCTGCGCGAGCGCCACGCGGGCGAGAACGTCCTCCTGGTGACGCATGGTGGCGCCCTGTGGGTGCTCGCCTGTACCGTTTGTGGCGACGACCTGGCGACCAGCCAACGCCCGCACCTGGCAAACCGCGGGCTATCGGTCTTGCATTGGACCGCTTCCGTACTCACTATCGAATGTTGGGATGACGTCGCGCACCTGGCCGCGGGCGGCGATGACGCACCAGATGGGGCGAAATAGGGTGCAATCGCTTGCTACCGGACTCCTGGGCATGGGGCTGGTCATCACCTGTTTGGCGGGATTCCGGGTGCTGCTGTTTGCTGTTGACCTCGTCACCGGCGTTAGGCATCGTTCCCGTCTGCAGCCGGCGGATATTATCTTGTTCGTCGTCGCCCTTGCCGGACTGGCATTCCTGGTCCTGGGAGCCTTGCTGCTGCACCAGGCCACGCCGGCTGGTTGACCCCCGCCCCGTCCTGCTAGGGCGCCGGCGGACCGCTGGGGCCGACCGCGGCGGCATCAACGTAGCCGAAGTTGTTGGAACGGGGATTGAAGACGTAGAGGCGACTTCCTGCTTGCGCCCGCACAACCAGGAAGCTCGAGAACTGCGGCTGATTGCCGAAGTCGACGGCGGAGGCGTCGGAACCGGACCAGATCGGCGTGACGACGAAGTTCTCTACCCAGAACGGCTGGAAGGCGAGAGGCGCTGGGGCGCCGGTTGGGGCGGGAGCGGCCGGCGGTGAACCGGTGGCGGCGGTCGCGGCGAAGGACGGGGCTATGCCGGAGACCGAGAGGTGGTAGTTGATCGGTACGCCCGGGGCATAGTTAAAGACCTGGACGGAGAGCGACTCGCCGGGACCGCGAGAGAGATCAACGCTCAGCGTGGCGGATGCCTGGTTCTAACCGGCGGGTTGGATGGCACTACCAATGTTGTTGCCGTAGGCGTCGAGCACGTTGAAGCCGACGGCCTAATTGACGCGCGAATCCGCCGGGCTGTACGTCAGGGCGACAGGGCCACGCCGCGGCCAAGCCCCCGTCCCAGACGTGTCAAGGATGTCTGCATGGGTATGTTCCTCCACTGCACGGGCGCGGGCGAGGATAGTCGGTTGCGAAACAGTATAGAGTCTCGTATCGTGCATGGAGTGCGGCGGTGTGACGGCTAGGCAGTACGAGCAGGAGGCAAGCGTGTCCAGCGACAATTCAGGACAGACGGCGAGATTTGAACCTGTGAGCGATGAAGCGGCGTGGGAACGATTACTGGATCAATCGGAGCAAGCGCCGGTCATGCTCTTTAAGCACGATCCGCACTGCAGCATCAGCGCCGCCGCTCACCAGCAAATGGAACAGGTCGACGCCAATATTGCCCTGGTCGACGTCTCGACGCAGCATGCCCTGGGGCGGTTGATCGCCCGCCAAACGGGTATCCGCCACGAGTCGCCGCAGGTGCTGATCTTACGCGATCGCAAGCCTGTTTGGTCGGCATCGCACTGGGCCATCGAGGCCAAGGCCGTGCGCAAAGCGGTAGCCCGTTAGCCTTGTTGGCCCGGCGGACAAGGGTGCGCCGGCTCGCAGGAGTTGAAGTTGCCGACGAGCGTCTCCAGCAGGCTGTCGGAGACGTTGAAGTGGCCCCACGTCTGGTTGCCGGAGTCGAAGAGACCGAACGCGGTCTGGCCGATGACGTACTGGTCTTTGTCCAGTTCGCCGGTAAGCCAGATGAAGTCGTTCGCCATCTCAGCGTCGCTTTCTACGCCCTGCCAGCCGGCGTAGAGACCAGTCTCAGTCAGAATGAAGGGCGGCGGCTTCGCTCCTGCCTGCACCAGGGCGTCGTGAATTTGCCGGTAGCGCAACATGGCCGAAGGGCCACTACCCGCCTGCATGGAGTGTGCGTCCGCCATGGTGTAGGCATGAACGCCGAAGTAGTGGCTGGCGTTGATCGCCGGCAGGAAGTACTTTACATAATCGGACGGTTGGACGGTACTGGTTGCATCGTTGCCGGCGACGGCGTCGATGCCGTAGTGCCCTTGCAACTGTTGCGCGAATGCGACCTGGAAGGTGGTCCAGGCAGCGTAGTTGTTCTGGCCAGGACTGGTGAAGCTGGTGACCTCGTTATAGCTCATCCAAGCGTTCACCACCCCTTTCAGGGGTACGGCGAGCTGCGCCACGTAGTCGGCGAACGCGGCGCCGCGCGCCGCCGGGTTGTCCAGCGGTTGGTTGCTCACAAAACGGCGGCCAACAATGAAGGCCTTGGGGAAGGCGGCATGCACGCTGCGGGCAAACCCAGGATCAGGATCCATTAGGAGGATGACGGAGGGGCGCCAGTTCTGCATCTGCGTTAAGAACGCGCCGCCGTTGCCATAGACGCCGAGACCAAGCTTCGTCACCCGCAGTGGCCCGCGCGGCGGCGTGGGGGTTGCAGTAGGCGTCGCAGTCGGCGCCGGCGTAGCCGTCGCGGCCGGTGTCGACGTTGGCGTGATCGTTGCGGTGGCAGTCGCGGTGGCCGTCGCGGTGGCCGTCGCGGTGGCGGTGAGTGTGGGGCTGGCAGTAGGAAGAACGGTGGGCGAGGGCGTTGGCGTCGCAGTGGGGATCTCGGTGGGTGAAGGTGGCGCCGTGGGCGTGGCGCTGGGACTCAGTGTGGCCGCTGCCGCCAGGGCGGCGGGTGTGGGGGGTGAGGCGCTCACCACGGCGGGCGGCAATGGCGCGGTGACCCGTCCGAGGAAGAAGCCGAGCAAGAGGCCCAGGAGGCAGGCGGGGAGAATACCCGCGGTCACGGTGCGGCGGCGTGGTGCTTGTCGATTCCTCAGGGCGCGATCCTCACTGCGATGATGATGCGATCGTCGGGCTGGGCTACGCCGCCCGCATTGGTGACGGCGAGCCGGCGCTGCGGCTGATCTCGCTCGTAGACGCCGACTTCGATGCGTGTTGCCCCCGCCGGCACATTCGGCGGGAGCGGGATGGTCAGCACGTCGTCCACTCTCTCCCCCACCGGCCAGAGGTCCGTGGGGTAGCGATTGCCGAGCGGTTCCGCATCGGGTGCCGCCGCGACCACGGTGCCGTCGGCGCGCAACAGATGGGCGAAGACCACCAGGCGCGGCAAGGGAACGCGCAGCGCCTGCAACCGGAGGCGCACCTGGAGGTGATCACTCCCTGCGGCCGCCGACGTGACGCCGTCCGAGAGGAGGCCGAGCGCGCTATCGAAGCGGTACTGTACGGCGCCAACCGCGGCCGTGACTGGTTCGCCGATGCGGAATCGCCCGAGAAAGGGCGTCACCACCTTCCCACTGCTGTCGGTAGCCGGCACGGCGATTGGCCGCAGGTAACCGGGATTCTTGGGCTGTGGGTCCAATACCTGCTGTTCCACGCCGACGGCCAGGCGGCCCAGCTGGGGGCCCCGCGCGTTGGCAGCAATCGGCACCTCGTAGGGATCGGCATAGATCGGGCCGACCTGCCAGAGCGGAGTGCCCAGGTTGCCGCGACCGGGCAGGCCATCCACGCCGCCCAGCACCGCGCCATCGAGATCCACGACGTGCAGGCCGACCGTATACGACGTCGTCATCGGATGAAGCGCTTGCCAGTACAGGGTGACGTGGAGGACCCCGCCTGGTGGCGCCGAATGTTCCTGAAGGCGGTAGCCGATCAGGTGCATCGCACCGAAGGTCACGTCCACTGGATTGGGAATGATGGCGCCGGCCGGCAACGGCGCCGGCGCGGCGTAGGCCGGTACCACGACGTTCGGCAGCAACCAGACCGATAGCGCAGCCAGGGCGACGCCAGGAAGCGCGAGCAGCACCGGCCGGCGGTGGGTAAAGGCGGCAAGGCCCAGAGCCAGCAGCAGGCCGGCAGCCCCGATGGCGCCGAACAGATAGCGCCCCGGTACCAGCGTCGGCGCTTCGTAGTAGATAGCGCGATACAGCGGCTCCGGCAACATCACAAGGAAGAAGATGGCCAAGGCAATCGCCCCCAGCCGGTCCCGCCATCGCCGCGCTCCACCGCTGCCGCGGCGGGACCGGAGGATGGCGCGAGCCGAACGCCAGAGCAGCCCCGCCAGGCAGAGTATGGTGAACGCGAGCAGGACATCATAGACGAAAACCGGGGCGGCAAGCGTTCCCCAGCCAATCAAGGCCCAGAAGCTGCGGAAGGTGTAGGTGACGAGACGACCGACGAAGCTGCCGGAAGCGCTATGGAGCACGGCAGCGCCCTGGAAGGCCGGGTTGTTGATAAGTGAACTGGTCTCCGTCCGGTCGGTGATCCAGTGGCCGAACACTATCCTATTTCGGAGGTACCACCAACCGGCGATCACACCGACACTGCCATAGAGCGCGGCGCCCCAACGCAGCAGAACAGCGATCCGGCACTGCGGCCAGCTGGCTGCCAACAGCACCAGGAGGGCGTAGGGGAGCAAGGCGAGCGCGGAGTTCTTAGTCAGTAGGCTCAACCCGATCGCCACGCCGAACCAGCAGGCACGCCGACCATCGGGCGCCCGCAGCATCGCCAGCGACGCCAGGAGGGCCAGCCCGAAGGTGACCGGCACTAGCGCATCATTAGTGACCGCGTCGGTGACGCCGAGGGAGGTCGGCAGGAAGGCGCTGATGGCGTCGCCGGCCAGCGCAACCCAGGGCTGCTCCGGCAAAGCCAGGCGACCGGCCAGAAAGGTGAGCAGCACGGCAACCCCGCCGAGCAGCACGGACCAGAAGCGGGCAAGATGCAGCAGGAGCAGGCCGTCCCGCCAGGGGGCCGCTTCCACGCTCGGTACGTGGACCGCTGCATTGACGCCCCGACTGCCGTCGCCATCGAGGAAAAAGGGATTCATTGGCGGTTGGTATTGCTCCCCGCTCCCGAGTACGTAGCCAATCAAGCCGGGCACAACGTAGTAGAGCGGCGGCTGGTGCCCTTCATCAAAGTAGGGAGTGAGGGCGCCGCCGGGGTCCGGCAAGGTGAGATCGTGCGCGATGTGGGCGACGTAGGCGGCGTGACCGGTTTCATCGTGCGATTCCAAAGGGGGCTGGAGGAGGCTGTAGGCGGTCCCAAACGCCAGCCGGGCCAGGATGACGAGCGCGAGGAGGACGATGTCCAGGCGCGGCCATGCCGCCCACCTCAATGGTTATAGACCGGCACGATGCGTGTCTCCGAATCACCCTTAATTGACGCGAGAACGTCGATATAGTCACGGATGCTGGAGTTATCGATTTTGCGCTTCAACAACTCGTCCACCTGAAAGATGCCGGCGGAGTTGTTCATCTCGATTGCGATGCTCACCGGCTTCTGGGCGCCTCTGCCGATAATCACCCGGTCGATGGCGGCCGCCGACACCGAGTGGATGTCGAGCTTGCCCGCCTGGAAGGGAATCCGGGAGCGTCCCTTCGACATGTCCAGGGCGTCGGCGACCTTGACGCAGCCGGCTTCGAGGGTGAGGCAGGTTTCCTCCCAGTCGTGGGCAACGATGGCGTGCAGTACCTCGCTGACGACGATCGTGCGCTCCGGTTCGTCGTAGAGGGTGGAGAGCAGTTCTCGCGCCTTTGGCGCAGCCAGCATGAGGCTATATCGCTCGTGTTGATGGCGGTGGACGGAGATGCCGATATCGTGCAGCGCGGCCGCCAGGACGACGATGACTTCGGCGTCGGCCCGGTGCAGGCCGTGATCCTTGACGACACTTGCTTCAATGCCGGCGTCAAACAGCAGGCGCAGGATGCGCAAAGCAATGTTGGCGACGATACGGACGTGGACGGGGCCGTGATCGGTGATATGGGAACGGTCGATGGCGTTCACATTGGCGCAGCGCCAGAGTTGATGCAGTTCCGCATCCTGCCGCACGCGCTCCAGTAACCCTTCGAGATGCTGGTTGCGCCGCGTCGGCACGGAAAAGCCGCCGCCGAGGGTCGGCTCCTGGTGACGTAGGGCGGTACCGGCAACGCGGAGCGACTGCTCGGGCGATCCGGCGGCGATCGCCCCGATCAGGCCGTTGTTCTCCGCCGGGAAAACTTCTACCACCTGGCGTGGTTGCTCCCCTTCCCGGTCCGTTGCCATTAGTTCCCTATGCTCGTTGCGAGTCTCGTGCGGCGTTCCGACGATGATCGTGGTAACAGACTAGGATAGCACGGGGGGACTCTATCTGGGCTAGCCTGAAAGCGTAGACGCCGCCCGGCAGCGGGCGCTTCCTGCTACGATGCCGGTGGCAGCGTCAGGTCTTGCGCCATCGTGTCGTACATGACGCTTACGGGACAATTGCTGCTTACCTCCAGACGCAGTGGGGAGGGAGGGCGTTGGATGCGATTGATGCAGCGCTTCGTGTCCCTCCGACCGTCCCCGGCGGCGACCGCCGGTTGGTGGGCACGTCTTCTTCGCTTGCCGGCCGCCATTGTCCTCTCCGGCCCGGCGCTGATGGAAGCGCCGTCGGCGCCGGTTCTTCCCTGGCGCCTGGAACTCCATGGGCTGCTCGTAGCGGCGCAGCTACAACCGACCGCGTCCGATCCTCGACGGCGTCGCCGAATTACGCCGTTGCACCGGTATCGAGTTTCATCCCGAGATCGTCGAAGCCTTCGCGACGGTGCTGAAACGGGGCGCCGTATCCGTGGTGGTATGATTGGCGGCTGTGGCCCGGCCTTGCCGGCGGCCTGGCGGTGGCATAGGGGGGCGGATGCGGGCGCGGTTGGATCGGCTCCGCCCGTTAATCGCCGCTGCGCACGTCGACGTGCTGCTGGTTGCCAGCGTTGACAACCGGCGTTATCTCTCCGGTTTCACTGGCAGCGCCGGCGCTCTCCTGGTGAGCGCGGATGGCGCCTGGCTGATCGCGGACTTTCGCTACTGGCAGCAGGCGGCGCAGGAGGCGTCGGACTGTACGATCATCCGACAGGCGCCAATGACGCGCCTGGAAACCACCCTTCCCGACCTGATCGCCGAGCACGGCTGGCGCCAAATCGGCGTGGAGGCTGACTACCTGACGCTGGAAACCTTCGACCTGTTGGTCCAGGCCTTGAGTGAGCGTCCAGCAACCCTGGTCAAGACGACTGGGCTGGTGGAGCAACTTCGCCAGTCGAAGGATGCCGAGGAATTGCAGCGCATCCAGGCGGCCATTGACTTGACGGATCAGGCTATGGATCACGCGGCCGGCCTGTTACAGCCTGGGATGAGTGAAGCGGGTCTGGCCTGGGCGGTGGAAGCCTTCATGCGCACGAATGGCGCCGAGGGGCTGGCGTTCCCGACCATCGCGGCCTTCGGTCCGAATAGTGCGTTACCGCACCACCATTCCGGCGACTACATGCTGCAAGCGGCCGACCCCATTGTGATCGACATGGGAGCGCGGGTCGATGGCTACTGCGCCGACCTGACGCGCAGCTTTTGCCTGGCGCCGGACGGTGGGCACTATGGGGAAGTGTATGCCGTGGTACGCGAGGCCCTCGTCACCGCCGAGCGCCAGATCCACGCCGGCCTCACCGGCCAGCAGGCGGATGCCATGGCGCGTGATGTCATCACCGCCCACGGCTATGGGGAGTTCTTCGGCCATGGCCTGGGCCACAGCCTGGGCCTTGCCATCCACGAGCCGCCGGCGCTCTCTCGCTTAAACGAGCAGCCCTTACCGCTCGGGGCAATCGAGACGATCGAGCCAGGCATCTATGTGCCGGAGTGGGGCGGCATTCGCATCGAGGACATGGTACTGCTGGAGGCAGAGGGCACGCGCGTCCTGACGGGATCGCCGAAGTAGCGGGCGAAAGAGGGAGTAGGACTGACATGATCGCCACGGGAGATTTGCGCAAAGGAATTGCCATCGAATTCGATGGCAACCTGTATCGGATTGAGGACTTTCAGCATGTGAAGATGGGGCGCGGCAGCGCCTACGTCAAGCTCAAGCTGCGTAACATCCGGAGAGGGGATATCACCGAGCGGACTTTTCAGGCCGGCGAGCGTTTTCAAGGCGCGACACTGGATAAGAGCGAGGTGCAGTTCCTCTACCGGGACGAAGACACGTTCCACTTTATGAACACTGCCACCTACGAGCAGTTCGCCATCGATCTGGCGCGCCTCGGGAACGCCGTCCACTTCCTCAAGGAGAATGCCATGGTGGTACTGCTGACCTATGGCGATGAGCCGATCTCGGTGGAGATGCCGCCCTCCGTGGAGATGGAGGTCACGTACACCGAACCAGGGATCAAGGGGGATACGGCGACTGGCGGCACCAAGCCGGCAACGATCGAGACCGACTACACGGTAAACGTTCCACTGTTTGTCAATACCGGCGACCACATTCGCGTTGACACGCGGACCGGCACGTACGTCGAGCGTGTCAGCTAAGAGGAGGGGACACTTGCAGTGGCTGCCAACGATCTGCCGTTCTTTGAGTTCCTGACTGAGCATTTAGCCGGTGTCTTGAAGGTCTTCGACGCCTCGACCGTCTCCGATCTGGAGTTACAGTACGGTGAGATTCACCTTATCCTCCGGCGGCCCGTCGCCGTCTCCGGCGGGGGGGTTGCTGTAAACGCGACGACTGGCGCCGCGGAGCGGCCGCCGGCTGTGGTAGAGCCGGAAGGGCACACAATCACAGCCCAGATGGTCGGCACCTTTTACCTGACGCCGGCGCCGGGCAAGCCGCCGCTGGTGCAAGAGGGCGATCTGATCGAAAAGGGGCAGGTCATCGGCATCATCGAAGCCATGAAGGTGATGAACGAACTGGAGGCCGATCTCGGGGGGCGGGTGTTGCGGATTCTGGTGAAGAATCAAGAGCCGGTGGAGTATGGCCAGCCGCTCATGCTGATCGCGCCGGACTAGCTTCGTGCGCATTCTCAGTGTGGCCGACGTCACGCGCTATATCAAAGACATGCTCCTCCTTGACCCCGTCGTCGGCGACATCTGGGTCCGGGGTGAGGTCTCCAACCTGTCCCAACCATCGTCGGGGCACATCTACTGGACGCTGAAAGACGGTGCGACGCAACTCAAGTGCGTCATGTTCCGCCGGGAGGCGCTCTTCCAGGCGGTCAAGCCGGAGCCGGGGATGCAAATGCTGGCCCACGGCCGCATCGACGTCTACGAATCGGCCGGGGCGTACCAGTTATACGTCGACTTGCTGGAGCGACAGGGCGTCGGCGCCCTCTACGCGCAGTTTGAGGCCCTGAAGCGCCGGCTGGAACTGGAAGGTCTCTTTGCTGCCGAACGAAAGCGGGCCCTGCCGGAGCGACCGAAGCGGATTGGCCTGGTGACGTCCCCCACTGGGGCGGTGCTCCACGATGTCATCAGTGTCCTCAGTCGGCGCTGGCCACACGCCGAACTGGTGCTGGCAGCGGCGAACGTGCAAGGACAGGACGCGGCAGCATCAATCTGTCGGGCCCTGGAATGCCTGGGCCGGCTCGACGGTGTTGCCGTCATCATCGTCGCTCGGGGTGGCGGCTCCCTTGAGGACCTTTGGGCCTTCAATGAGGAGGCCGTCGCCCGTAGCATCGTCGCCTCCGCCGTTCCGGTGATCTCCGCCGTCGGCCACGAGACCGACTTTACCATCGCCGACTTTGTCGCCGATCTGCGCGCTCCGACGCCCTCGGCCGCGGCGGAGCTGGTTGCGCCCGCCATCGAGGACGATCGCCTCGCGTTGGCAGACCTCCAGGAGCGACTAACGGCCGCAGCCCTGGCCCGACTGGAAGACGAACGCAGCCGACTGGACTCTTTGCGCCGGCAACTCGCCCTGCATGTGCCACTCACCCAGATTCGCCGGGCGCGACAACAACTGGACGAGGTCGATGCGGCGCTGCGCTTCCGAACCCAGACCCACGTCGCTGCTGACCGGCGGCGTCTCCACAGCGCGCAACGCCAGCTTGCCCTTCTCGACCCCGTCGGCACGCTGCAACGCGGCTATGCCATCGTGCGCCGCCGGGAAGACGGCGCCGTGGTGATGTCGCCGGAACAGGTAGCGCCGGACGATCGTCTCGATATTCAGGTGGCCGGCGGACACCTGCCAGCGCGTGTAGCAACGGCCCAGCCGTGAGGGAAGGAAACAGGAGCCTGATGCCTGACGAAACCCCGAGCTCCGAAGTGTCTTTTGAAACCGCTTTGACCCGACTCGACCAGATCGTGCAGGAAATGGAGGATTCGACCCTCCCTTTGCAGCGCATGTTGGTACTCTTTGAAGAGGGGACGTTGCTCGGTCGGCGTTGTCAGGAGTTGCTGGATCTGGCCGAGCTCCGCATCCTCCAAGTCGTACAGGGCGCTGACGGCAATGTTCAGGTACGGACCTTTGACGGCGGCGCCCAGGCGAACGGAGCGGACCCGGCCTTCTAGTGCGGAAGGGGAGGAGTTGGCATGCCGGAGATTACCGCGCTGACTCCATCGTCCCGACGCAAGGGCCGCACCCATATCTACGTTGACGGCAAGTTTATGGCCTCGGTCGATGCCATGACCATCGCCTTGCACCGTCTGAAGGTTGGGCAATTCGTTGACCAGGCGGCCCTGGACGAGTTAGAACGCGATGCGGTCATCACCCGCCTGGTCGATCGGTCCCTACATTTCCTCGGATTTCGCCCGCGCAGCGAGGCTGAACTCGTGAGGTACTTGCGCCAACAGGAAGCCACGGCGGAGCAAATCGAGGCGGTGCTGGCGGAGCTTCGACGGCAGCACCTGATCGATGATGAGGCGTTTGCCCAGTTCTGGCGTGACTCGCGTGATCGCTTCTCACCCCGGGGCGGCGGCGCCTTGCGGGCGGAGTTGCGGGCAAAGGGCGTGGCAACCGAAGTCGTGGCCGATGTCATGCCAGACGCCGACGAGGAGGACGTCCTCGCCCAGCGCGCTGCGGAACGGCAACTGCGCACCCTGCGGGCCCTCCCCTGGCCGGAGTTCCGTACGAAGCTCCTCAGTCACCTGCAACGGCGCGGCTTCCGCTACGAGGTGGCCAACCGCACGGCCCGCGCGCTGTGGGCGACAGAGCGGGGGGAAGCGGCGGGGGAGGAGGAAGAGGATGCGGTCGAGGACGGGGAATAACGTTGGTAAGCGCAGATGAAAGCAAACGGACAATGACGATGGCGCCCATAACAGAGCAATCAGCCGACCCCTACGTCGCTGCTCTCCTTCACCACCTACCGAAAGGCTGGCAATTGCTGTCCTGGGGCACCGAGGACGGTTGAGAGTACTGGCTGGAACTGGCGTCTGGTCCAGACGCTCCCGCCCGCTTCATCAACGTGGACAGTAGTGTGACGTCGCCTCAGGAGGTGGTCACGCTGCTCGCCGGCGGCTAATCGGCAGGGCGGGCATGGGCCGCCGGACGGCCGCGGCCGATCCCTTCGTAAATGAAACCGGCTTTCGTCAGCCGGATTGGGTCGTACATGTTGCGTCCGTCAACCAGGATGGGGCGACGCATCGCCGTGCGTAGGCGTTGCCAATCCAGTTGCTTGAATTCGTTCCATTCGGTGACGAGCACAAGCGCATCGGCATCAATGGCCAGGCTGTAGGCATCGGCGGCAAACTGCAGCTCCGGCTGCAGCGCGGCGGCGCGTTCCATACCGGCGGGGTCGTAGGCGACAACGGTCGCCCCGACCTCCAGGAGACGCTGCGCGATTTCCAGCGATGCCGCCTCGCGCAGGTCGTCGGTGTTGGGTTTGAACGTCAGACCGAGTAAACCGATGCGGGTACCCCGCAGTTCACCGACCAGTCGCTGCAATTTCGTCACCACCAGTACGCGCTGATCGGCATTAATATCGAGCACCGCCCGGAGCAGTTGCGGGTGCAGACCGGCGTGGTCGGCCATGTGGGCCAGGGCGCGCAGATCCTTTGGGAAGCAGGAGCCGCCGAAGCCGAGGCCGGCATCAAGGAAGGCCGGACCGATCCGTTTGTCATAGCCCATGCCGAGCGCCACCTGCTTCACGTTCGCGCCAAGTTCCTCGCAGATACGGGCAATCTCGTTGATGAAGCTGATCCGCGTGGCGAGAAAAGCGTTGGAGGCGTACTTGATCATTTCCGCCGTGCGAAGGTCGGTGATGATGATGGGCGCGCGAGTGCCAAGATACAACGTGGCCACTTCCTCTGCCGCCGCCTCGTCGGTTGAGCCGAGGACCACGCGGTCCGGCTGTTGGAAGTCGGCTACCGCCTGCCCCTCACGTAGGAACTCCGGGTTCGCAACCACCGCGAAGCCGGCACCGGCCGGCGCGTGGCGGGTAAGGATGTCGGCTACCCAGTCACCCGTGCCGATCGGCACGGTGCTTTTGTTGATCACCACCGTACGACGACTGCGGGCAAGGTGTTGACCGAGCGACGTGGCCGCCGCCTCGACGTAGGACAGGTTGGCGCCGTCGCCCTCCGCCGCCGTCGGCGTGGCGACAGCAATGAAGACGAAATCCGCGGCCGGTACCGCCTCGGCATACGACGTGGTCGCGACCAGTCGCCCGGCCGCCATGTTTTGCGCCAGCAGCTCACCGAGGCCGGGCTCGAAGATCGGCAACTGGCCGGCTTGCAGTCGGGCGATCCGCCCGGCATCAATATCCAGCAACGTGACCTGGTTGCCCAGATCGGCCAAACAGATGCCGGTCGTCAATCCGACGTAGCCGGCCCCGATCACACAGATATGGCGCATGGTATGCCGTACTCACTTTCGCTTTACGACTATCGGGCGGGCGGAGCTCCATCAGACCCGATCTCGCGCCTCAAGCTCTGGGTTCAGCAGCTTAAGCCGCAGACTCAATAGGGTAGCGAAGCTCGTCCAAAGCGCATAGGGGACGAGCAGGGTCGCGGCGAGACGGTGGCGGGGCCATGCCCAACGGGTGAGAGCAGTGACGACCGCGGCCAGCATGGCACAGTCGAGTGTCGCCAGGCTGAGGGAGCGCGCTCTGGTCAGCAGGGGCGTGAAGGCGACGTTGAGCAGATACTGTGCGCCGGCCAGGGCGAGTAAGCCGCGATCGCGCCGCGCCGCCTCGGAGCGGAACAGCAGGGCGAGCGCAACCGCGATGAGGGTGTAGAGTAGTGACCAAACCGCGCCAATAACGCTGCCTGCCGGCTGCCAGCGTGGCTTGCGCAGCGACCGGTACCAGGAGGAGTTAAAGTCCCCGCTCACACCTCCCACTCCTGCCGTCGCGACGGTGATGGCGGCGATTGCCGCCGTGCGCACCCCGTCCGCTGCTATTCTTGCCGTGCTCTTATTACCCACATGTTGCTCCTCACGACTCAATCCGGGAGAGCCGCCGCACCGCAGCCTCCACCGCGGCCAGGTCGGCGGCTCGCTGCGTCCGCTCGCGGTGGAATAATGGCGCCCCCAAGCGCACGACGACCTGCCAACGACTCCCCGGCGTGTAAGCCAGGCCGATGGGGATGAGCGGGATCGGGACCTGCCCTCCCTGCTGGGCGAATTCGATCAGGTGGAGAAAGCCGGGCCGGAAGGGGAGGAGACTCCGGTCATTCGGCCTAGCAATGGCATGCGGCTCGATGATCGGATACCCTTCGGCGAAAATTACCAGCGCACCACCGGTCCTGAGCACGGAACGGGCCGTACGCAATACTGAGCGTACATAGGGACGGACTTCCTCCGGGCGATAGGCGCTCACACTGTCCCGCAGACGCTCCGGACGGAGCACGACCGGCCAGCCTGCGACTCGGCAGGCGAGTTCCATTAGGCGACGACTACCGCCCCGCTGAACCCAATCCAAGCCTACCACGAACTGTAGTGGCCGCGGGATGACGGCGAGCAGGGCGCATCCGTCGTAGAGGTGATGGTAGTGCCGGCAGACGAATAATACGGGACCCGTCGTCGGTAGGTGCTGTAGTCCTTCCGTCTGCAGGGCCAGCCGCCGCGCCGCCACCAAGCCTGCCGTCGCGCGCAAGCACCACCAGCTCTGCCGATCGATCATGGCGCCACCAATGGCTTGCTGTTTCGCAGCCGCCGCGACCAGGGACCGCGCAACGGACTGGAGGATGACCCGAGTGCCGACGATGCCGGCACTATCCCTAGCAGGAGCGCCGCCAGTGCCGCCGGCCAGAGTCTCACGCTGAGGCTGAGCGCCATGGCGAAGACGATATTGGCGGCATAGACGCCAAAAGGGAGCCATGCCGAGAGGGTGTTCACCGGCGTCTCAGTTCGCCAGAGCAACCGACTGAGCCCGATGAAGATCAGACCAGTAGCCGACCAGCCGGCCAGGTTCGTGAGCGGCATGCCGAAGTAGGGGCCGCTCTGGTGCCAGATCCAGAAGCGCACCGGCAGCGCCGGACTGGCCATCGCCGGGTCCAGCACCAGATCCCAGGCGGTGAGCAGCCAGGCGCCCAGGAGCACCGCCTGCCACGGTCGAGGTTTCCCGGACCACCGCGCGACCACCCGTAGGGCCAGCAGATACGACGAGAAACCCATGTAAAACCAGGAGAGCGGCACGGTAAAGGGCACCCTCCCGGCAATCTTCAGCCCTAATCCGTCAGTGTAGCTGTAAGCGCCAAAGGGCCAGCCGGTGCCGGTCCCCAATAACTCCGCGCCGAGCGGCAGCACCGTCGCCAGGACAAAAAAGAGCAGCGTCCTGCGGGGACCAAGCATGGCCAGTCCGAAGGTCAGCATCGTCGCGGCGCCGAGTACGATGTACAGCGCCCCGGTGCGCTGCATGCCGAACTGAAACACTGCTGCCCCGGTTGGACTTCGTGACCACAGTTCGGGATGCGGTAGGGCGATGACGAGCCCCCCGACGCCGAAGGCCAGGGCCGCCAGGTGGAGGATGAAGAAGAGTCGGGTCAATCTCATGACAGTCCTTCCGAAACGAGTAGGCGACCGCGCCAACGTTGACGCTGCTGCAGCGCGCTTGCGATCAGGCGCACGGTCACCGGCAGATCGAGCGCGGGCGAAAGCCAGTAGGACCAGGGCGGACGGCGGTAGGCGCGCCGCATGCCGATCAGCACGCCCAGCCGAGCCAGGAGCAGCGCAGCGTTGACGGCACGGGGCTGGCGTGTCCAGTCACCAGACCAGGGAACGCAGGACAGCAACACGTAGAGCGGGAGCGGTAACGCCTGCGTCAGCGCCACTTCGGCCAGCGCGACCAGCGCCCGACGGTTCCAGAAGCGATCGCGCATCGGCAGCGACCGCGGCCAGTTGCGCCAGGCCTCGGCAGCATCGGCATACATGGCCACATCGACCAGGCCTTCCGTTTCGAAGAAGCCGACTGGAACGCCGGCGAGGACGAGGGCGCGTGCCAGGGTCACATCCTCGCAACGGGATGCTCGCGCCACGGCCAGACCGCCGGCAGACCGCAGTGCATCGCGCCGAACGAGAAAGCACTGGCCGTTCGCCTGAACGTCGCTGACACGGCGTGCCACTCCTCCCGGTATGCCGAAGCGGTAGACCAGCGTGGCGAGCAGCGCTGGATGCAGTAACCCAAGTCCGCTCCCACGTAGGTCCTGGTGCGTCGCCACACTCAGCGCCAACAAGTCATGCGCCAGCGCGTATGCCAGTAGCGAGGCACTGAGCTGGGCGGCCGGACGTACGTCGGCGTCAATGGTCAGCAGCCAGCGCGTCGTTGGGGCGCAGTGGTCGATCCCTTCCTGGAGACCCCAGGCTTTCCCGTTCCAGTTGGCCGGTGGCGGGCTGGCCACGAAAAGTTTGAGGCGGGGCTCGTGCCTGGCGTATTGCGCCACCAGCTCCCGTGTGCCGTCCTGTGATCCTCCGTCCACCACCAGGATTTGCGCGACCTCAGGTCCCTGCTTGAGCAGCCCCGCGAGGCACGGCGCTAACCGCTGCTGCTCGTTCAAAACGGGCACAATGATGCTGACCAGGCCGGAAGCGGCCGGATCGGATCGCCGAACCGCGATGCGAGGGCCGCCCCGGCTGCGCCACAGACGCCACAGCACTCGCGCCCCGGCGACTGCCTGGAGCAAAGAGAGGAGGGCGAGAAAGGCGCGAATGGGTTTCACCGGCGTTGCTCCAGCAAGACCTGGAGCGTCAACCAGAGCTTCTCCTGGGGACCCACGTGGGCGCGACTCGTAAAGATGTCATAGCCCCGCTGTTCCACTTTGTCCAAGATTCCGGCGTAGAGGCGCGCGGCCAGACGAATAGCAAACTGGGCCTCCGGCGGCAACACGGCGATGCCGGCTTCGCCGCGCCGGTAAAAGTCGCGGGCACGGATGGTCTGGCGCCGGAGTAGTGCCACGAAGGCGGCGTCAACGCGCCGGCTGGAGAGTTGTTCAGGGGAGCAGCCGTAGGCAATGAGCTCTTCCAGCGGCAGGTAGATTCGCCCGCGCTGGATGTCTTCGCCCACATCGCGCACGATATTGGTGAGCTGCATCGCGATGCCCAGTTCCGCGGCGTGCCGCAGCGCTTCTGTCCCGGTGGCCCCGAGAATGCGGGCCATGCAGAGTCCGACGGTGGCGGCAACTTGATAACAATAGCGCTCCTGGTCCCCGACCGTGGTGATCGCCTGAAAGGTCACGTCGCCGCGTACGCCGTCCAGCAGGTCGAGCAGGTGGCGCTGGTCGAGATTATAGTGTGCCACCGCCCAGGCTGTGGCATAGCGCACCGGATCGTCCCGCTGCTGTTGGCAGCCGCGCTCCACCCAACGCTGCCAATCGTCCAGCCGGGCAAGCGCCGCCGGGTCGCCTGGGAAGCGGCAATTGTCGGCCACGTCGTCGACAGTTCGGAAAAAGGCATAGAGCGCCTCGGTTGCCAGACGCACCTGTGCGGGCAGGAAGAGCGCGGCGAAGGCAAAGCTCTTCCCTTTGGTAGCCAGGAGTAGGCGACACTGCTCCAGACTGCGTTGTAAACAGGCGTCGGATCGAACGGCAGCGGGCATTGGAACGGGACGTTTTGCCTCAAGGGCGAGCAAACGGCGTAGGCTGAGCGGCTCCATGGATTTCACCTCCCGTGGGAGCCGGCGAAGGCGAGCCTGCCCCGCCAGCCGCTCCCCTCCCAGGCGCCGTCCTCGGCGATGCGCTCTGCGGCCAGGCGAGCGCTGAGCATGACCATGGGCAGCCCCCCGCCAGGGACGGTGCTCGCCCCGACGAAGTACAGGCCGGCAACCCGCCGCGAGCGATTGGCGGGGCGCATGTAGCCGACTTGCAGGAAGTTGTGGGCGAGCCCAAACGCCGAACCGTGATCAAGGTGATAGGTGGTGCGCCAGTCTTCTGGCGTAAACATGCGCTCAAAGACCACGTGGCGACGCAGGTCCGTCAAGCCCATGCGCTGCTCGAGCAGATCGACGACGTGTTCGCGCAACGGCGCCGCCGCCGTGGACCAGTCCACCCGGCCGAGGCAGGGCGCCGGGACGAGGACATAGATTGCCTCGCCGCCGGCCGGGGCCACCGTCGGATCGGTGGCCGAGGCGACGTTGACATAGATCGACGGTTCCTCCGGCAACGTCTGATGCTGAAAGATGGCGGTAAAGTTCGCGGCGACGTCGCGCGCGAAGAGGACGTTGTGATGGAGCAGTTGCGGGTATCGACAATCGGTCCCGAGATAGAGCATGAAGGCGGACGCGCCATGCCGGAGGTGGCGGTGGCGCAGGCGGGTCAACGGATGGCGCGCCGAACGTGGCAGCAACGCCGCGTAGGCATAGGGTAGGTCGGCGTTGACCACGACGGCATCGGCGGCAAGGCGCTGTCCGTCGACAAGCTCGACGCCAACGGCGCGACCGCCCTCCAGGAGGACCTGGCGCACTTCGTGCTGTGTTTCCAGGACGCCACCGAGCTCCTGCAACCGGCGCACCAGCGCCTCGACCAGGGTATACAGCCCGCCCCGCGGATACCAGATGCCGTCTTCCAGCTCGGTCGAAGGCAGGAGCGCGTAGATCGCCATCGCGTCTAGCGGCGACATCCCCAGATACATCGTCTGGAAGCTGAAGGCCAGCTGCAGGCGTTCGTCTCGAAAGTAGCGTCGCATGTCGCACCAGAGCGGCCGCAGGGCCCGCGTTGCCAGCAGCGCCTGCATGTTCGGCAGGGTGGCGAACTCGAGCGGATGGCGGAAGTTGCGTTCGACGAACAGCTGCCGCGCCACGGTGTAGCGGAAGCGCGCCGCCTGGAGAAATGCCTGATAAGCGACGCCGGCCCCCGGCTCCAATGCTTCGAGGCGAGCGGCCGTCTCCGCCGGCGGATGCCCCAGTTCCAGGCTGCTGCCGTCGCCAAAGGTGAGTCGATAGTTGGGCCGCAGACGCACCAACTCCAGGTAGTCGCGCCAGTCGGCGCCGGAGCTCGCAAAGAGTTCTTGCACGACGTCGGGCATCAGCAGCAGGGTCGGACCGCTATCGAATGTGAAGCCGCCGCCTTGCAGGCGGTTACAGCGCCCACCAGGCGTCGCGTTCTTCTCCAGCACCGTCACCTCGTGGCCTTGACTGCGCAGCCGGATGGCCGCGGCCAGACCGCCCACCCCGGCGCCGACGATCACCAAATGGGACATAGTCTCTCCTTCTGCTGCCGGGCGAATATACGTAACGGTAAGTAAGTCGCGCAGAAAAAATGCTTCCCTATGGGCGTGCTACTCCCCTCAGCAGTAAATCGGCCACAACCTCCGCCGTGTTCGCCCCCGTCTCGTACCGCGCGCGGGCGGCAAGGCTACCGACCAGGCCGAGAAAGGCCGCGGCGGCGAGCGCGGATGACACGTTCGGGCGAAGTCGCCCTTCCTGCGACGCCTGCTCGAATACGTCGAGCACCGGGCCGAGAATCTCCCGTTGGAAGGCCTGCCGCAGTACCGTGCGTGCCTCGGCGCCAAGGTGCTGCTCAATATCCAGGCGCATCCGCGTCAGCGACTCCGGGTCCAGCCTGGCCAGAACCTCTGCCAACCCGACGAGACGGGCCCGCAATTCCGCCGCTGCCCCTGATGCCGCTCTGAGTTGGCGGCCTTGCCGCGCCGCCACATCAAGCAGCACCGCGACGTAGAGTCCCTCTTTGCCCGAGTAGTAATAGTAGATCGCCGGTTTGGTGAGCTTTCGGTGCCTTGTAATCTCTTCAACAAGCCGACGCATGGAGACGCTGGCGTAGCCGTACCGCATGAACAGCTCCTCCGCTGCCCGCAAGATCAACTGGCGCGTCTCGGGTTGCTCGATCATCCTCCTGGAGTATACCTTACCGATCGGTAAGTGACCATGCCTGGCGGGAAGCGACAGCCTCCCGCCAGGCATGGTCACGCGGCGAAATTCTGTCCTAGCGCACTTCCACCGTGGCGCCGGCGTCTTGCAGCTTGGCCCGGATCGCATCGGCCTCTTCTTTGGCCACGCCCTCCTTGACCGCCTTCGGCGCCTCGTCCACAACAGCCTTCGCCTCCTTGAGACCCAGGCCCGGCACGACTTCGCGCACTGCCTTGATGACGTTGATCTTGTTGGGGCCGACGACGGTCAGGATGACGTCGAATTCCGTCTTTTCCTCTTCCACGGGCGCTGCCGGGGCGGCTGATCCTGCCGTAGCACCCGCCGAAGGCGCGGCGGCCACGGGGGCAGCGCTCACACCGAACGTCGTCTCCAAAGTCTTGATGAGATCGACGAGTTCCAGCACGTTCAGGGCCTTAATGCCCTCGATGATCTCGTCCTTGCTCACTGCCATGATCGATATTCTCCTTACGATGCGTCAAATACGGTCGCACAATCGACCGTCACACAATGTTCGCTGGCGGCACTATTCCGCTCGCACCGCTGACTATCTCAAGCGGCTTCTGCTCCCGGCGTGCCCCCGTCCGGGGCGCCACCGAGTTGCAGCACCCGCGCCTGCAACACGTAGGCGAGACCGGCGACGGAGCCTTGCAAGACGCTCAGCAGGCCCACAACGGGGCCGGCGATACCACCCACGACCTGGGCATAGAGTTGTTCACGCGACGGCAAGGTGGCCAACTGCTCAACGGCGGCCGGCGGGCTGACGCGGTTACCCAGGAACATGGCCTTGATCGGCAGCGGCTTACGGGCGCGACTGAGGTCCAGCAGCGCCTTGGCAGGGCCTTGTAAATCACCCATCAGGAAGGCCAACGCGGTGGGGCCTTCCAGCACCGTTCCCGGGTCGTCCATTCCGGCTGACTGCAGCGCTCGCCGGGTCAGCGTGTTTTTGGCGACCATGTAGCGGACATTCTGGCCGCGCAACTGGCCGCGCAACTGGGCCATCTCGGCCACGGTGAAGCCGCGATAGTCGGTGAGAATCACCGCCTGCGCCTGGCGCAGCGCCTCGGTCAACTCGCTCGTCTGGACGGTCTTCTTGGCGCGCAATGTCACGGGCTGCTCCTCTCCCCACAAAACATGCAGCATCGCCCCGTTGTCGATGCGGCTGGTAGGGAAACAGAGCTTACCGCCCTATGGCCCAGGCTGATCGACCTCGGTGGGTAATGATTGAGCGCCCGCCGGCGTCCGTTTGCCTTGTCGCTCACCGCATCGGCGCAGCAACATGACCGGACCGGTGAGCGCACCCACGGTCAATGGTCGGAAGGGGCAGTGACGCCCCTACCTCTGCAATTGTTATTTCGCGGCCGGTGCGACCGGCCACTGCTACCGTACCACTTAGGCGGCAGCGAGAGCAAGTGCCGGTTGC
This sequence comes from Chloroflexota bacterium, assembly GCA_051003235.1. Classification (GTDB taxonomy): domain Bacteria; phylum Chloroflexota; class UBA4733; order UBA4733; family UBA4733; genus UBA4733. The sequence goes on from JBPCLN010000367.1 coordinate 31,024, forward strand.
AGATCCAACTGGATGCCGGGCCCCATCGAGGACGACAGATAGATCGCCTTGATATATTGGCCTTTCGCGCCCGTCGGCTTGGCCTTGACGATGGCGTCGATGAAGGCGCCGATATTCTGGCGAAGCTGCTCGTCGGTAAACGACACCTTGCCGATCGGGGCGTGGATAAGATTGGCCTTCTCCACCCGGAAGTCGACGCGTCCGGCGCGTACTTCCTTGATCACGCGGGCTAGGTCGGTGGAGACGGTGCCGGTGCGCGGATTTGGCATGAGGCCACGGCGCCCGAGGATGCGGCCCAGCCGCCCCACCTTGCCCATCTGATCAGGATGGGCGATCGTGACGTCAAAGTCCAACCAACCCTCTTCGATCCGCTTCACGAGATCGTCGGAGCCAACGTAATCGGCCCCCGCTTCCTCCGCTTCGCGCGCTTTGTCGCCCTGGGCAAACACGAGGACGCGCTGCTTCTTGCCGGTACCCGCCGGCAGGGCGGCGACGCCGCGGACTTGCTGGTCGGCGTGCCGCTGGTCCACGCCAAGATTCATATGGATCTCGACCGTCGGATCAAACGTTACGTACGACGTACGCTTCAAGAGCGCAATCGCCTCGTCGGGCGCATACGGTCGCTCCTCGACCAGCTTGGCGACTGCCAGATACTTCTTGCCGTGTTGCGGCATAACGGTGTCCTTTCGTTTCACCTCCCGCAGGCAAGCGCATGCGGTACTGCCTGGGTGCGGTCTCTACCCCTCGACGGTCACGCCCATCGAGCGGGCGGTGCCGGCGACCATCTTCTCGGCGCCGGCAAGGTCGAGGGCATTCAGGTCTTTCAGCTTCATGTCCGCGATGCGCCGTAGCGCCTCGCGGCTAAGTGTGCCGACCTTCTGCTTATTCGGGTTGCCGGACCCCTTCTCGACACTCAACTCCCGCTTGATCAGGTCGACGGCGGGAGGCGTGCGCGTCACAAAGGTGAAGGAGCGATCCTCGAAGATCGTCACCTCAACCGGGACGGTCATGCCCGCCATTGAGGCGGTCTTCTCGTTGTATTCCTTGCAGAAGGCCGGCAGGTTGATACCGAACTGACCGAGGGCCGGGCCGATCGGCGGGGCCGGCGTAGCCTTACCGGCGGAAATTTGAATGCGAACGACGGCCTTGACACGACGTGCCATAAACGACTCCTACTGGCGCTCTACTTGCAAGAGATCAAGGTCCACCGGCGTCTCCCGACCGAACATCGAGATGAGCACGCGAACCTTGTTCTTTTCCGTATTGATCTCATCGACCGTGCCGATGAAGTCGGTGAAGGGGCCATCAATGACTTTAATGGACTGGCCCTTTTGAAAGCTGATCTTGACGCGCTGCTGAGGCTGTTCGGTCTGCCGCAGGATTTGCTTGACTTCCCGTTCTTCCAGCGCCGTCGGCTTGTTGCCGGCGCCAACGAAGCTGGTGACCCCCGGCGTATTGCGCACCACATGCCAGGAAGCGTCTTCCATTTTCATCTGGACGAGCACGTAACCAGGGAACACTTTCCGTTGCACCTGGCGACGCTGCCCTTTATGCATCTCGACTTCTTCTTCCGTGGGCACTTCCACTCGAAAGATTTTGTCGCGCGCATCCATAGAATCGATACGGTGTTCGAGATTGGCCTTGACCCGATTTTCGTAGCCGGAATAGGTATGCACGACATACCATTTGGTATCCGGATCATCCACCGGGCTCGCCGGCGCGCGCTCCTCGAGGTCTACCATCGCTCTGTTCTCCCTACCCCTTCATCCGTGCGGAACACGGGCTAGCGCGCCCCGACCAGGAAGGCCACCAGTTGGGCGAAGACGAAGTCCAGACCGCCCAGAACGATGCCGGTAGCGACACTGAAGGCGATCACGATGATCGTCATCTGGGTGGTCTGTTCGCGCGACGGCCAGTGTACCTTTTTCAGCTCCGCCAGCGATTCCCGAAAGAAGCTGGCAACCGGCGCGTTCTGCACCGATTGGTTGCCAAGGGCCCCCAGCCGCCCGAAGCGACTGGGAGCGGCAGCCACCACCGGCGGCTTGCGGACCGGTGGCGCCGCCCGTCCGCCCGACGTGGGACGCGGGCTCGACGTGGTCGCTGCGGGTGGCTTGACAACCCTTGCCATGGTGTTACCTCGTTTCGCGATGCACGGTGTGCTGCCGGCAACGCCGGCAGAACTTGCGCAACTCCAAACGCGCGGTCGTATTCCGACGATTCTTCGTCGTGGTGTAGTTCCGCGACTTACATGTACCGCACGCCATGTCGAGCGTGATGCGGTTCTCCGCCTTTTTTGGCATATTCCAACTCCCTTCAGTAGCAATGAGGCGTAGGGGGTAGGGCGACTTTCAACGGCCGCGCCCCAACGCCTCGGGTGGTGTTATTCCAGGATTTGGGTAACGGCGCCGGCGCCGACGGTGCGGCCGCCTTCGCGGATGGCGAAGCGCAAGCCTTGTTCCATGGCGATTGGCGCGAGCAGTTTTACTTTGAAGGTGACGGTGTCGCCCGGCATGACCATTTCTTTGTCGGCTGGAAGCTCAACCTCGCCTGTTACGTCCGTGGTCCGGAAATAAAACTGCGGTTTGTAACCTTTGAAAAACGGGGTGTGGCGGCCGCCTTCTTCTTTGGTCAGCACATACACTTCGGCGTCAAATTCGGTGTGCGGCGTGATGCTGCCGGGTTTGGCAATCACTTGCCCACGTTCGATGTCTTCGCGCTCGATGCCGCGAAGCAGAATGCCGGCGTTGTCGCCCGCTTGACCTTGGTCGAGATTCTTTTTGAAGGCCTCGATACCGGTCACGACCGTTTTCTTGTTGGCGCGGATGCCGACAATTTCAACTTCTTCGTTAATCTTGACGACGCCTTGTTCGATCCGGCCGGTCGCGACCGTGCCGCGGCCTTTGATCGAGAACACGTCTTCAACTGGCATCAGGAAAGGTTTGTCGAGTTCGCGCTTTGGCTCGGGGATGAAATCGTCCATCGCTTTGACCAGTTCCATGATGGCGTCTTGGTTAGTGCCGTCACCTTCGAGGGCTTTGAGGGCGGAACCTTTGACGATCGGCGCTTCGCGGTCGTAGCCGTTCTTTTCCAGTAGGTCGCGGATGTCTTCTTCTACCAGCTCTACCAGTTCGACGTCAGCCATGTCCATCTTGTTTAAGAAAACGACGATTTTCGGTACGCCGACTTGGCGGGCCAGCAGCACGTGCTCGCGGGTTTGCGG
>JBPCLN010000368.1:0-11964 GCA_051003235.1 Chloroflexota bacterium
GCGGGCGTGCGACTCCTGCAAACGCTCTTTGCGCGTCGCGATGATCGGCGTCAGGCACTCCGGCTGGCGTAGGAGGGTCAGCGCCCAGCTTACCTGCTCGCTGCGCTCGCGGGCCGCCATGTTGGCAGCCGGGATGGCCTGGTCCAGCAGGTCTCGGGCGCTGTCCTCCAAGGGTTCCAGCCAGACGAGCGTACCCTCGCGCCGCTCGGCGGCGGCCAGCACGACCTCCTCGGCGAAGGTCTCCGCCTGTTCGCGCAGCAGGTAGCGCAGCCGCAGCAGCGCCACGATGGTGCGGCGCTGCACAGCACGGGTGAAGAGCGCCCCGCAGCGCGGGAAGCGCGCGTCGCCCTCCGGTGCCAGCGCCCGGCCCAAGATGGCGTCACAGGTGGCGGCGACCAGCGGGTGCGTGCGCCCCAGCAACAGGGCCGTCGTATCGGTCACCTGATCGAAGGCGACGCGGCGGGGGAAAGCGGTCTCCCCGGCCGCTCGGTACGTCTCGGTGAGGTCGCCGGGCTGCAACTCGTACAGGCCGGCGCCAGGCATGGCGCGCAACTGGCCGTTGAAACGTTGCAAGGCGTTGGTCAGGAAGCGCTGCACCGTCGCCGCATCGCCCAGTACCGGGTCCGCCGCTTCCAACTCGCGTTGCACCGCCGCCGGCTGGATGCCGAACTGGCTGAAGAAGGCGCGCTGCCGCTGCTCTCGCTCGGCAGCAACGTCCCAGGAGCGGTGCAGCTCGCTCACCTGCGGTACGTCCAGGTCCAGCCGCATCTGCAGCGCCCGCCCGGGCCGACGCAAGAGCACGCTATCCACGACCGCCTGCACCACCTGCTCGGCCTCCAGCGGCACGGGGACGGACACGCCCAGGCGACCGCGGATCAGGCGCGCCTTGCGGATGAGCACGTCCAGCACGACGGTATCCACCTCGTTGTTCGCGCCGTACAGCACGATCGTGTACACGCTGGGGCGCGGCTGGCCGAAACGATCAACCCGCCCTTCCCGCTGCTCCAGCCGGTTGGGGTTCCAGGGCAGGTCGTAATGCAGGACTGCGTCGAAGTGCTGCTGCAAGTTGACGCCTTCGCTCAGGCAGTCTGTAGCGATCAGCAACCGGCGCGGCGCTGTTGCCAATTCGGCCACCTGCTGGCTGCGCTGCTCGTCGCCCATCTCGCCGGTGACGGCCGCCACCCGCAGGTCCGGCTGCCCGAGCAGCGACGGCAGCCACTCCGCCAGGTACTTGGCGGTGGCGATGAAGCGGCAGAAGATGATGGGCCGGCACCCGGCGGCCAGCAGGCGGCGCACCTCCTGCGCCGCGGCCGTCAGCTTGGCGTCCTCCTGCGGGCCGGCCAGCGCTGCCGCCCGCCGCAGGAAGGCAGCCAGGCGGCGGCGCTCCCCGCCGCTCAGGTGGGGGTCGGCATCCTCAAGCGGTGCTGTCGGGACGTAATCGCCGGCGCGCTCGTCGTCCAGCGGGTCGAGCACTTGCGGTCGATAGACGGCGTCCAGCTCTTCGGTCGACTCGAAGGTCGCCGCGTCGTCCAGCGCCGCCTTGCCGGCGCGCCCGCTCAGCACGGCAACGGCCGCCGCCGGGCTGGACAGCAAGCAGCGCAGCATGGCGATGGCCGCCCAGTGGCGGACCCGCTGCTGCTGGCGTCCCAGTCCCACCGGGTCGCGCACGGTCTCCCGGCAGTAGTCGAGCACGTCCTGGTAGAGGCCGGTGTAGGCCGGGGTCAGCGTGTACGTCTGCTCGCTCGCTTCACGGCTGGGGAAGGGCGTCGTGCTGCCCAGCCGTGAAGCGAGCGAGGTCCGCCCGGCGTCGCTGGACGAGGTAGGGCAGCAGGCGGCGTCGATCGGTCTCGCTGTCGCCGGCCGATGCTGCAAACTGGGGATCAAGCAGCCCCAGCAGCGACTGGAAACTCTCCTCAATCCCGCTGTGCGGCGTGGCCGTGACGAGTAGCAGGTGGCGCTCGCGGCCGCCCTCCGGTGGTGTCGCCATCAGGTCCTGCAGTAAGGCGAAGCGCTGTTGCTGCACCCGGCCGCTGCTCTCGCGTGGTCGGGCGGCGGTATGCGCTTCGTCTAGGATGACGAGGTCCGGCGCGTTGTGCAGGAAGGCGCCGCGGTTGCGCTCCGATTTGACGAAGTCGATGCTGACGACGAGGTGCCGGTAGTACTGGTAGATGCTCTGATCGGAACGCGGCAAATCCCGTTGCAGCTGGGCGATGCGCGACGTCTGGACGATCGCCGTCTCGATGCCGAACTTCTCGCGCAGTTCCTGTTCCCATTGCTCGCAGAGGTGCGCCGGGCAGAGCACGGCCAGGCGCGCTGCCAGGCCGCGGTCCAGCAGTTCTCGGGCGATCATGCCGGCTTCCACCGTCTTGCCGACACCGACATCATCGGCGATCAACAGGCGCACGCGTTCCTGGCGCAGCGCCATAATTAGCGGCACGAACTGATAGGGACGCGGGGTGACGGCCAGCCGCCCGAGGGAACGAAACGGCGCGGCGCCGTCCCGCAAACTGAGGCGCGCGGCATCGCGCAGCAGCGCCGCGCCGGCCGCATCGCCGGCCCGCGTCGGGTCGGGGTCGGGAAACTGGCTCGCCGTGACCAGATGACCTTCCAGCGGCCGGAACAGCCCGATGCCTTCGTCGTCACCGCCAGTCAGCGGGCGTAGCCGGATGACCTCTGGATCAGGCGACGGCAGCACCACCCAATCCCGCCCCCGCGCCCGCACCAGCGCTCCGGGCTGCACCGTCGCCGCTGCCGCCATCGTTCCTCCAGTTACTCCTGCCTGCGCAGACTATGGCAGTCAGAGGGGTAGGCGTCAACTCGGGCCAAGGACCAGGGCCGCGATGGCGGAGGGCCTCACCCGCCCCTAAAGGAGCGGGCTACGTTCACAAAGCACCCTAAAGGGCGCTGGCGCCGGCAGGCGTCGCCGTGTGCCGGAGGGGCGCAGCCTGCTTCAGCAGGCTTTGTTTGCGTAGCCCGCTCCTTTAGGGGCGGGTGAGGCTGGCCCTTCCCGCGCCCGTCATGAGGGCACGTTCTCTCCGCCGCTCAATCGATAGTGCTCCTGCAGGCTGCGCACCACCAGCGCTTCGCTGTGGAGGGCGCGGATGGCGCCCACGACGGCGAGGGCGGCCGAGATTGTGGTGACCAGCGGGACGCGCTGGCGTAGGGCGGTCAGGCGGATTTCCGCGCCGTCTTCGAAGGCCATGGAACCGATGGGCGTGTTAATCACGATCTGCACTTCGCCCTGTCGGATCAGGTCGACGACGTGGGGCGAGCCCTGGGCGACTTTGTTCACGGAGCGCACCGGCAGGCCGGCCGCGGCCAGCTTGGCGGCGGTACCGTGGGTGGCGATGAGGCCGAAGCCGAGGTCGCGGAGGTCGCTGGCGAGCTTGACGATGAAGCGCTTGTCGCTGTCATTGACGGAGAGGAGGGCCATGCCGCCGTCGGGCAATCCGTCGCCGGCGCCCAGCGAGGCCTTGGCGAAGGCGTGGGCGAAGTCGGGCGCGTGGCCCATCACCTCGCCGGTGGAGTGCATCTCCGGTCCCAGGCGGGCGTCACTGCCCGGTAACTTGCGGAAGGGCAGTACTGCCTCTTTGATAAAGTAGCCATGGACGGACGGCTCACCAGGGAGGCCGGCTTCCTCCAGGGATTGGCCGGCCATAACCCGCGCCGCGACTTTCGCCAGCGGTACCCCCGTCGCCTTGCTGACGAAGGGCACCGTCCGGCTGGCGCGCGGGTTCACTTCCAGCACGTAGACGCGGTGGCCCTGGATGGCGAACTGGACATTGAGCAGGCCGCGTACACCGAGCGCGTGGCCCAGCCGGATCGTGTAGTCGCGCACGGTCGCCAGTTCCGCCGGCGGGACGCGGAAGGGCGGCAGCACGCAGGCGGAATCGCCGGAGTGGACCCCCGCCTCCTCAATGTGCTCCATTACCCCGCCGATGATCACGCGCTTTCCGTCGCCGACGGCGTCCACGTCCAGCTCGACAGCGTCTTCCAGGTAGCGGTCGAGCAGGAAGGCTCGACCTTCCGCCGCCGTCTTGGCTTCCTCGCCAAACGTATTCAGGGCGGTGTCATCGTAGACGATCGCCATTGCACGGCCACCGAGCACATAGGACGGGCGCACCAGCAGCGGGTAGCCAATACGGGCGGCGACCTGACGGGCCTCGTCCAGGCTGTAGGCGAAGCCATGCTCAGATTGGGGGATGTCTAACGTGTCCAGTAGCGCGCCAAAGCGTTCACGGTCTTCGGCCAGATCAATGGCGTCGAACGACGTGCCCCAGATCGGTACGCCTTCCTCTTGCAGCGCCTTGGCGAGCTTCAGCGGCGTCTGACCGCCAAACTGCAGCACCACCCCGGCCGGCTGTTCCCGTTGCACGATCGCCAGCACGTCTTCCAGCGTCAACGGTTCGAAATAGAGGCGATCGCTGGTGTCGTAGTCGGTGCTGACGGTTTCCGGATTGCAGTTGACCATGATCGTTTCGAGGCCCAGATCGTGCAGAGCGAAGGCGGCGTGGCAGCAGCAGTAGTCGAACTCAATGCCCTGGCCGATACGGTTGGGGCCACTGCCCAGGATCAGCACGGAACGGCGACCGGTGCGCGGCGCTTCCTCGGTGACCTCGATTGGGACAATGTCGTCACCGGACAGTTGGGATACGGCCCGTTCGTAGGTGGAGTACAAATATGGTGTCTGGGCGGCAAACTCCGCCGCGCAAGTGTCGACGCGGGCGAATGTCGGCACAATGCCCAGGCCCTGGCGATGCCGCCGCACCGCCTCCTCGGGGACGTGACAGAACCGGGCGAGCTGGTGGTCGGAGAAACCGTATGACTTCGCGCGCTGGAGCACGGAGGCGGGCAGGGATTGGCGGAGGGTGGCGTCCGTCTCACTGCCCGTGAGCGCCGCCGCGTACGTTGGCAGGCCGTTCCCCGTTGCCTCGGGCCGCTGCGCCTGGTCAGCCTTCTCCCGTATGTGCCGTTCCAGAGTGGCGATCTGCCCCATATGCTCCAGGAACCAGCAGTCAATGCCCGTTTTGTGCGCCAGTGCTTCGGCGCCGGCGCCGTCCAGCAATGCGCCATACAGGGCGTAGAGGCGTTGCGGGCCGGGGTCCGCCACGCCCAGCATCCCGCCGGGCTTCGCGGCATCCGCTCTGTCGAGCCCGTCGCGGCTGTCTTCCAGGGAACGAACGGCCTTCTGCAGCGCCTCTTTGAAGGTGCGGCCAATCGCCATCACCTCCCCCACGGACTTCATCTGGGGGCCAAGGGTCACGCTGGCGCCGGGGAACTTCTCGAACCCCCAGCGCGGAATCTTGACGACAACGTAGTCCAGCGATGGTTCATACGCCGCCACCGTCTCCCCTGTGATGTCGTTTTTCAGCTCATCCAACGTGTACCCGAGAGCGACGAGCGCCGCCAGTTTGGCGATCGGGAAGCCCGTCGCCTTGGAGGCGAGGGCGCTGGAGCGGCTGACGCGTGGATTCATTTCGATGACGAGAGTCCGGCCGTCAACCGGGTTGACGGCAAACTGGACATTGGAGCCGCCGGTCTGTACGCCAACGGCGGCCATCACCCGGCGGGCCATATCGCGCAGCCGTTGATACTCCTTGTCGGTCAAGGTCTGGGCCGGCGCCACGGTGATAGAGTCGCCGGTATGGACGCCCATAGGATCGAAATTCTCGATGGAGCAGACGACCACGAAGCCCCCGGCGCCGTCGGCCATCACTTCCAGTTCAAACTCTTTCCAGCCCAGTACGGACTCCTCGACCAGGACCTGGTGGATGGGACTCTCCCGCAACCCATGTTCGACCACCGCCTGCAGGTCCGCCGCGGCGTAGGCGATGCCGCCGCCGGTGCCGCCCAGCGTGAACGACGGCCGGCAAAGGAGGGGATAGCCAAGTTCCGCGGCGAGTGCTTGCGCCTCCGCCAGCGTGTGTACTTCACCGCCGCGCGGCATTGTCAGCCCGGCGTCGGCCATCGCCTGTTTGAAGAGGATGCGATCTTCAGCGACCCGAATCGCCGGAATGGAAGCGCCGAGGAGCTGGACGCCGTAGCGCGCTAACACGCCGGCCTCGGCCAGCTCGACGGTCAGATTGAGCGCCGTTTGCCCCCCCACCGTCGGCAACAGGGCGTCGGGGCGCTCGCGCGCGATGATCTGTTCCAGCACCGGCACGGTGAGAGGATCCACATAGGTGGCGTCCGCCAGTTCCGGGTCGGTCATAATCGTCGCCGGATTAGAATTGACGAGGATGACGCGCAGTCCTTCGCGCTTGAGGGCTTTGACCGCCTGGGTGCCGGAGTAGTCGAACTCGGCCGCCTGCCCGATCACAATCGGTCCGGAGCCGAGCACCAGGACGGAGCGCACATCATCACGGCGTGGCATTCGGAACCTCGCTCACCTTCGCATGCCGCCGGCGCATTACGCGGCGTGCTCGTGCAAATGCCGGACGAACTGGGCCAGGACGTCGTCCGCGTCGTGGGGGCCAGGCGATGCTTCCGGGTGGTACTGCACCGCCCACACCGGACGGTCGCGCAGACGGAGCCCCTCCAGCGTGCCGTCATTGAGATTGCGTTCGGTCGCCTCCGCCATCGCCGGCAAGCTGGCCGGATCGACAGCATAGTTGTGATTCTGGGAAGTAATCCGTACCTTGCCGCCCAGCAATTCTTTCACCGGCTGATTAGAACCGTGATGACCGAACTTCAGCTTGAAGGTACGGCCGCCCAGCGCCAGCCCGATCAGTTGGTGGCCGAGGCAGATGCCCAGGGTCGGTGAACCGCGTTCCACCAACCGGCCCGCCGTCCGGATAGCGTACGGCAGCCCTTCCGGGTCGCCCGGGCCGTTGGAGAGTACCCAGCCGGCCGGTTGTATGCCGTCCGCCGCTTCCAGGCTGGTAGCGGCCGGCACGACCACAACGTCACAGCCCAGCGCTGTCAGGCGCCGCATGATATTGCGTTTTGCGCCAAAGTCGTAGACCGCGACGCGGGGACGCGCTGTCGCGTCCCCGGTAGTAAGCCCCCACTGGCCGTCGCCGCCGTCGCTCCAGGTATACGTTGCGGCGCAGGATACGTCGCGGACCAGATCGCGCCCGGCCAGACCAGGCCAGGCCCGGGCGGCGGCGACGAGCGCCCGGCCATCGGCGTCAGGCAACGTGGACACCGCGCCGCGCAGTGCGCCATAGGTCCGGAGGTGCAAGGTCAGCGCGCGGGTGTTGATCCCGGTAATCCCCGGTACACCGCCCGCGCTCAGGTAGTCGGCGAGGGACTGATTGCTGCGCCAGTTCGAGGCCACCGGGCTCACCTCGCGGACGATAAAGGCCTCCACCTCCGGCCGCCCAGACTCGACATCCTCCCGATTGATGCCGGTATTGCCGATCTGCGGTGCGGTCATCACGACCATCTGGCCGCGGTACGATGGGTCAGTGAGCACTTCCTGATAGCCGGAGAGGGCGGTGTTAAAAACAACTTCACCGACGCGTTCGGTGCGGGCACCGAAGCCGTCACCTTCCCAAACGGTGCCGTCTTCCAGTGCGAGTACAGCCATCCAACCTCCGGTAGCGATGGGCGGAGCGCTTGCGCGGTTCACCCTTTGGGCACGCGCAATCGCTCAATGGGTGCATCTGAGAACAAACTATCCCGTATCCAAGGCTGCCTCGTCAAGGGAGGGACACGGGGGCCAGGCAACACGGGCGGTACTCTTTGCTGAAGGCGCTCGTTTACTCGAACAGCCGGCGCACGGCGTAGACGAAACCGGGCACAACGTCCAGACCATCAAGCGTATCCGAGTCACCGAGCGTTGCCACCGGAATGTCGCTGCCTGCTCGCCAGAGTTCGACCTCCTTGGAGCGTGGCCAGATAAGCCAGAGTAACCGGACGCCGGCAGCGAGCCATACGCGTGCCTTCTCCGCCATTTCGGGATGATATTGGTCCGGCGAGGCCACCTCAACGACAAGGTCCGGCGCCAATCTCAAGAATCCTCGGCGCTCCAGACTGCCCGGCGGCGGGAGCCGCTCTGCTCGGACAAACGCGATATCAGCGCCGAGTACCGTATCCTGCTCGCCCGGCCGGCTGAGCGTGAACCCTGTATCACCGGCTACCACACTGCCCAACGACCTGGCCACCACAAAAGAGCGCAGCGATGTGTCAAGGCCAGACTCGATATTCCCGTGGTCAAACCCGGCCGGTGCCATACGGACCAGTCTCCCTTCCACCAGCTCGTACCGCCAACCGTCGTCGTGCCGGTGCAGCAGTTCAACAGCGGTTATCGGGCCGGCTTGCTCTGGGACCAGTTCCGCCCACGGGGCGAGCGTCTGCGGCGCCATGCTGTTACCTCCAACGGGCCCGTTCGGTGCATATCGGTGGTGCGACGAGCGCTATCGCTCACGCTCTACTGTATCCTATCGACTTGAAGGCGGTGATCCAATGAAGGAGGAGGAGACAGCAATGGCGGAAGTCATCGAGTTCTTTGATCACGCGACCGTGGCCGTGAATGACCTGGCGTCGTCGCGGCACTTTTATGGTGAGTTGCTCGGATTTCAGGAGGTACCGCGCCGGTTCCACATTCCCACGGAGGGAACATGGTTCCTGATTGGCGACCGGGAACTGCATCTATTGGTGCGTCCGGCGGACGATCGCCTGACCGGCAGTTACCACCTTGGCTTTCGCTGCAAGGACGTGGCGACCAAGATTCGGGAATTAGAACTTGCCGGCGTCAAGGTCTCCGGTCACCCTTCCACCCGTTCGGACGGTACGGTCCAGGCCTACGTGGAGGATCCCAGCGGCAACCGCATCGAGCTGCAGCAGCGGCCGGCATAGGAAGAGGGGGCGGTGGGGAGTTAAGGCGCTCTGGTCGCTCCCCATCGCCCCCTGCCGGCTACGCTGGGTTCGCGCTGGCGGCCGAGGCGGAGCCCGTGTCTAATCCCGCCTTCTTTTCCTCGCGCTCCGCCATCTTCTGGTCAATGTAGTCCCAGGCGAGCAAGCCTGCCACCAGCAGGACCAACAGCGCGACGAACGAGCCGCAGCCAATCAGGCCAACCTTGAGAATGCCTTTGAGCAAGTCTTTCTCCTTCTCTGTGTCGAGAACAATTCCGTCTGTCACCAGTCCTCGCCAAGCGTACCGGGCAGCGCCGGGAACTGCAAGCACGAAACGGACCTCAAGGCGAACGAATGCCGGAGACGACGGGCGGGGGTTGGGCGTAAATAGCGGCGGCAACGGCGGGAGACAGGGCGCCGTCGCTGACCAGCGCCACCAGGACGAGGCGCTGCCGCTGCCGGGCCAGGTCGTAATGGTGGACCGGATCGTAGGCGGAAGGCGCGTTCGGCAAGCCGGCCAGCATGCTCGCCTCGGCCCAGGTCAGGGCGACGGGAGCCACGCCGAAGTAGGTCCGGCTCGCCTGGACAATTCCCCATTGACCGGCCCCGTAGTAGACGGAGTTCAGGTACATGGTGAGGATTTCCGCCTTGGAGTAGCGCCGCTCCAGTTTGATTGCCAGGCCCGCCTTGCGGAGATGGGCCCGCGCGCTATTGGCGTTCGGTTCATACAGGACCTGGGCGAGTTGCTCGGTGATCGTCGCCCCCCCGTGCGGTGATCCCGTCGTGAGCAGGTCCCAGCCGGCGCGGAACAGCCCGAGCGAGTCGAGGCCGTGGTGGACGTAGAAGCGATGATCCTCGACCGCCACAGTCGCTTCGGCAATTCTGGCGGGCGGCGGCAGTGTCACGGCAACGCCGCCATGTCTGGCCAGGACCGTGGCGACCCGTGATTCTGCATCACCAACAGACGGCAGCGTGGCAAGGTAGGCGCGCCCGGCGAGCAGCACGAGCAGCCCAAACGCCAGCACCACCAGGCCAAGGCGGAGCAGGGGGCCGAGTGGATTGGGACGGCGGCGCCGGTGGCCAGGTCGTGGCATCGGGCGGACCGCGGGTGGCGGGTGGATCAGGACCGTCCCCTCGCTTCCCCATTGCCTGCAACGTCAGATTCCAGCATGCCATGGCGACGCGCGCCGCGCCGGCTTTGGGTACGAATGACGGTTCGTGCTACCATCCAGAGCAAGGAGGATCCGGAAGATGCGACCGAGCGTACGGACAGCGCTGCCAGGGCCCAAGGGGCGTCAATATCTTGATCTTGCCAGGCGCTTTGAGCCGCATAGCATGAGCGAACAGGCCCCGGTGGTCTGGCAGCGGGCGGAAGGAGTCTGGGTAGAGGATGTCGACGGGAACACCTTCCTGGATATGACGTCCGGCGTGCTGGTGGCGAATATCGGGCACTCCCACCCGGAACTGGTCGCCGTGATGCGTGAGCAAGCCGACCAGGCGGTGAACTGTTACGACTTCCCCAATATGTATCGGCCTTTGCTGGCGCAGAAACTGGTGGAAATCACGCCGCCGAATCTGGACAAGGCCATGATCCTCACCACCGGTTCCGAGGCGACGGAAGCGGCGATTAAGGTGGCCCGCAAGTACACCGGTCGCTCGGAAATCGTCGCCTTCCATGGCGCCTTCCATGGCCGAACGATGGGCGCCCTCTCTCTGGGCGGCAAGCGCAGTGGCGCCGGCAATCGCGGCTTCGGGCCCTACCTGCCCGGTGTCGTCCACGCCCCGTTCCCCTACGAATATCGCTGCACTTGGTGTCACGGCGGCCCGTGCAGCCTCTCGTGCTTTGACTACTTCAAGGAAGTGATTGACTGTGAGACGGAGCACAATATCGCTGCCGTCATCACCGAAACCTACCAGGGCGGCGCCGGCTCGATTATCCCCCCGGCGTCGTGGATGGTGTCGCTGGAGCGTTGGTGCCGCGATCACGACGTCCTGTTGATCATCGACGAGGTGCAGGCGTCCTTCGGGCGAACCGGGAAGCTCTTCGGTTTTGAACACTACGGCATCACGCCCAATCTGCTCTGCCTCGGCAAGGGCATCTCCAGCGGCTTGCCCGTGGCGGCGCTGCTCGGGGAGTCACACGTCATGGATAGCCTGGGGCCAGGCTCCATGTCCAGCACGCACGGAGGAAACCCCTTCTGCGCGCGCACGGCCCTCGTCAATATCGAGATCATCGTGCGTGACCGCCTGTGGGAAAACGCCGAACGGATGGGCGCCCTCCTGATGGATGGCTGCCGCGACCTGCAACGCCGCCATCCCTGGATCGGCGACGTGCGCGGACAAGGGCTGGTGCTTGGTATCGAGCTGGTGGATTCGGAATCCAAGGCGCCGGATGCGGAGCGCGCGGCGGTCGTGGTGCAGGAAGCGGCCCAGCGCGGCCTCCTCCTGATCGCCCCGATTGGCTTGCACGGCAATGTCCTGCGCCTGGCGCCGCCGTTGATCATCACGAGAGAGCAGATTGAGCAGGCATTGACCATCTTTGGCGAGGTCTGTCGGGCGGTCGAAGCGCCTGTCGCTGTCGGCGCTTGAGCCGCACCGCATGGATGTGAAGTTCACGCCCTGGCGGATGGGCTACATTGCCGGGCCGAAGCCCGCCGGCTGCGTGTTTTGCGCCGCCGCCGCTTCGTCCGATGACGCTGCCCACATCGTAGCGCGCGGGGACCATTGCTTTGTCCTCCTCAACGCCTATCCCTACAATAATGGCCACGTCATGGTCGTGCCGTACGAGCATACGGCGGATCTGGTTGCCCTTGCGCCCGAGGTGGGTCAGGAACTACTCGCCCTGACCCGCCGCGCTGTCGAAGCCTTAGGTCGCAGCATGCATCCGACCGGATTTAATATCGGCATGAACCTCGGCGAAGCCGCCGGCGCCGGCATCGCCGACCACCTTCACGTGCACATTGTGCCCCGCTGGAGTGGCGACACCAACTTCATGTCGGTCATAGGCGCCACGCGGCTAATCCCGCAGTCGCTGGACGACACGTGGCGGGTGCTACGGGAGGCGGGGTAGGGAGGGGCAGCCGCAGCGGCCCCCGCTTTCGCTCACGGAATGATGTTCGTCTGTGGCCCAATGCTCACCGCCGTTGTCGCCAGGAGCTCGGCGGT
>JBPCLN010000369.1:0-2819 GCA_051003235.1 Chloroflexota bacterium
CGCTCCGCATCGCCAGATTCGTCAGGCGACGACGCGGCGACAGCACATACTGCCTTCGGTCCGAAACCGCGGCAAAGGGAAGATCAAGCACGATTTATGCTCCGTTCGCGCGGGTTACTCGCCACACCAACAGGCGAGCGCCGATGTTCAAGAGCACGGTCACACCAAACAGGACGAGACCAATTTCAATCAAGGCCGAGACGTAGAGCGGATAGGCCGCTTCGGTGAATTCGTTGGCGAGGACACTGGACATCGTATCGCCGAGTCCGAACAACGAGGCCTGAATGGTATGACTGTTGCCAATTACCATGGTCACCGCCATCGTCTCCCCCACGGCGCGGCCCAGAGCCAGCATGACGGCGCCGATAATCCCCGAGGCGCCAAACGGCACGATTGCCGAGGTAATCACTTCCCATTGCGTCGCTCCCAGGGCATAGGCGGCCTCGCGTTGCGCCTGGGGCACCGCGGCAATGACATCGCGCGAAATGGCGACAATCGTGGGCACGATCATAATCGCGATGATGCAGCCGCCCGCCAGCAGACCCACGCCGTAGGGCGGCCCCGAAAAGATTGGCAGGAACGAGAAGCGCCCGAGGGCCGGCTCGACGACGCTGCGCAGGAAAGGCGCCAGGACAAAGATGCCCCAGAGTCCATACACCACGCTGGGAATGGCCGCCAGCAACTCGGCGCCAAACGCCAGCGGCACCCGTAGCCGCCGCGGCGCCATCTCCGTCAGGAACAAGGCGACGGCGAGACCAAAGGGAGCGGCCAGCGCCACCGCCACCGCCGAGGTGACGACGGTGCCGAAGACGAAGGTCAAAGCGCCGAACTGCTTCGCCACCGGGTCCCAGGTCTGCCCACCGAGAAAGTTCCAACCGAACGCGGCAAACGAAAGCCGCGACTGAATGAGCAAGGTGCCGAGGATGCCCACCACGGCCACCAACACGAGGAGACCGGAGAGCAATGTGAGGGCGCGAAAGGCCACGTCGCCACGCAACCCGGTCGTTGACTTGACCGCCCGTCGCAGGAAGCCGGGCAGCGCTTGCGCTCGCGGGGCTGCCCGCGCCGCTGGAATACTACTCATCCCGTACCTCCCTGCCTTTCCTGTCGCCCACCATGCCGAGTACTTGCTGCTAGGCGAGGACCGGCTTCCCGTTCACGGTCATTTTCCGCAGTTGGGCCCGGCAGAGTTGCACCACCGGCGGCGGCAATGGCGCGTAGTACAGCTTCTCCCCCAGTTGCTGCCCGTCCGTGACCACCCAATCGAGGAGGTGGGCCAGGACGGTCGCTTTGGCCTGGTCGGTTTGCTGCTCGTAGAACAGCACCCAGCTAAAGCCGGCGATGGGATAGACATCGGGCCCGGCCGGGTTCGGGAAGGTAGCCTTCAGGTCGGCGGGCATATTGTTCGCGGCGCCGGCCGCCGCCGCGCTGGCGCCGGCGCTGCTCGGCTCAACATACTTCCCGTCCTTGTTCTGCATGGTGACGTAGCTGATGTTGTTCTCTTTGGAGTAGGCGAGCTCGAAGTAGCCGATGCTCCCTGGCACGTGCTTCACCTGACCCGCTACGCCCTCGCTCCCCTTGCCGCCGATACCGACCGGCCAGTTGACCGACGTGCTCGTGCCGACTTTACTCTTCCAGGTGGCGCTGACCGCCGACAGGTAGTTGGTAAAGATGAAGGAGGTGCCGCTGCCGTCCGAACGGTGGACGACGGCAATGGGCGTCGCGGGGAGCTTGAGATCAGGGTTCAGGGCCGTGATCTTGGCGTCATTCCAGGTCGTGATCTCCTCCAGGTAGATGCCCGCCAGCACGTCGCCGGACAGCTTCAGGCCGGATTGGACGCCGGGCAGGTTATACCCGACCGAGACCGCGCCAATCGTTACCGGAACGTGCAGTCCGGGCGACGGGAGCGCCTTTTCCTGGCTGTCGTTGAGCGGGGCGTCACTGGCGCCGAAGTCCACCGTCCGCTGCGTGAACTGCTGAATCCCGCCACCACTGCCGATACTCTGATAGTTGACGGTGACGCCCGCCACCAGCTTGTGGTACTCCGCGAACATCGCGGAAAAGAGCGGGAAGTCGAAGGTCGACCCAGCCCCCGTCAGTGCGCCACTGAGGCTCTTGTCTACCACCGGCGGGCCAAAGCTGCCGTAAGCCGCTGTACCGGTGGCGGCGGTACTCGCGCCGGTTCCACTGCTCGTCACTGCGCTGGACGTCGTGGCGGCGGAGGACGTAAGCGCCGAACTGGCCGTTGCCGTCGCAGCGGTCGTTGCCACCAGGGACGACGTTGCTACGGCGCTGGAGGAAGGCACAGAAGCACTGGAGGATGCAACCGACGAAGTGAGCGCCGTCGACGCGGTTGCGCTACTGGTGGCGTCTGACGCCGTGGTGCCACAACTCGCCAGTGCGATGGCCACCGCTTGGGTTGCGCCAATGGCGAGGAATGTTCGTCTCGTCAGGATCATACCGCTCGTGTTACCTCCCTGCTCGCGACCCCACGCGGCGTCGCTATCGTCATCCCAGGCTAGCGGCAACCCCTTAACCTGACCCTAAATACATGGCGATATCCGCATGCTCGGCCATCCGGTTAAACTCCAGGTTGAACTGGAGGCGGTCTCTGTTGCTTGCCGGGCAGTGATGCCGGCTCCCTCCAGTACCAAAGGTCGAGTAAATGCCGGCCGCGCAGACGGGCGCGCCGGCCAGTGCGGCCGGCGGCCCAGACGTCTATGCTCAGTTTGGCACCCAACGACGGCACGCTTGGCGCTCTGCCTTTAGGACTGCGTCAAGGAGTAGGAGACGGCGTGGGGACTGTAATTGAAGACCTG